>CAZTGV010000018.1:0-33031 GCA_964613475.1 uncultured Gemmatimonadota bacterium | reverse complement strand
GGGCGTTCGGGTTCCGCTTCCACGGAGCGCCGAGCCTGCACATGCGCAGCGAGATTCCTCTCGCGCCGGCAGACGGAGACCGGGACTCGGCCCCCCACGGCCTGCAGGGGCGGGAACGGCTCACCGCCGGAGAGCGCCGCCACCTATCGCTCACCTATCATCCGGAGGAGCCCGCCGTGCTTCCGCCGTTCGGCGAGATGGCCGAGCGGAAGCTCGAGCGCTCGGTCCGGTGGTGGGAGAACTGGGCGGCACGCTGCCGCTACGAAGGCCCGTACCGAAGGGAGGTCGTCCGAAGCGCCTTGACCTTGAAGCTGATGACCTACGCGCCCTCCGGAGCGGTGGTGGCGGCGCCGACCACCTCGCTCCCGGAGGAGATCGGCGGGGTGCGGAACTGGGATTACCGGTACTGCTGGCTTCGGGACGCCTCGCTCACCCTGCGCGCCCTGTTCGACCTCGGCTACGAGAGGGAGGGCGAAGCCTTTCTCTCCTGGCTCATAGACGCGACCCGCCTGACGGCGCCGGAGCTCCGCGTGCTCTACAGCGTGCACGGCGAGGGGCACACCCCGGAGCGCGAGCTGGAGCACCTGGAGGGATACGCGGGCTCGCGTCCGGTGCGGGTCGGCAACGCGGCAGGGGACCAGCTGCAGCTCGACACCTACGGCGAGGTGGTGCAGGCCGCGTTCGAGTACGTCGACCGTGGCGGGCGGTTGGATCCCGACGCCGCCCGGCTCCTGGTGGGCTTCGGACGTACCGTCTGCGACCGATGGCGGGAGCCGGACGCCGGCATCTGGGAGATCCGGGCCGAGCCCCGTCACCACACGTACTCCAAGGCCATGTGTTGGGTGGCGCTGGACCGCCTGCTCCGTCTGCACGAGAGCGGGCACGTGAAGGCGCCGCTAGACCGGTTCTCCCGCGCACGCGACGCCATCCGGGAGGAGGTGGAGCGGCACGGCTTCGATCCGGGGCAGGGAAGCTACGTGAGCGTCTTCGGAGGCGACCGCGTGGACGCCAGCCTGCTCCTGCTCGCCATCTCCGGCTACGGGGACCCGGGCGGTGAACGCATGCGGGGCACCTGTCGGCGGATCTACGAGCGACTCGGCACCGGACCGCTTCTTCACCGATACCGGGAGGCCGACGGGCTGCCGGGTGAAGAGGGCGCGTTCGGGATCGCCAGCTTCTGGGGGGTGGAGGCCCGCGCCCTCGCTGGGGACAGAGCTCGCGCCACGGACGATTTCGAACGGCTCTGCGGCCTGAGCAACGACCTGGGCCTGTTCGCCGAGGAGGTGGACGCGGAGACCGGCGCGTGCCTGGGGAACTTCCCCCAGGCGTTCACCCACGTGGGTCTGATCAGCGCGGCTCTCGCGCTGGAGGAGGTGGAGGCTCGCTCCTCCGGCGTAGGACGGCACGAGGCGGAGAGGAGGTCGCCACGATGAACGTTGGAGACGTGCTGCTGTGGGGGTTCGTAGGCACCGTCGTGCTCACCACGGTCATGGCTGTGAGCCAGGGGATCGGGTTCTCCCGGATGAGCATTCCATTCATGCTGGGAACGATGTTCACGCCGGATCGCGATCGCGCGCGAGTGATCGGGTTCCTCGTGCATCTGGTGAACGGCTGGCTCTTCGCCGTGGTCTACGCGCTCGCCTTCGAGAGCCTGGGTCGGGCGACGGCGTGGTTGGGCGCGGCGATCGGTCTGGTACACGCGGCGTTCGTGCTAGCGGCCGCCATGCCGGTGCTCCCCGGCATGCATCCCCGCATGGCCAGCGAGGAGCGGGGACCGGAGCCGACCCGCCAGCTGCAGCCCCCCGGCTTCCTGGCGCTGAACTACGGCCATCGCACGCCAGTCATGACGGTCGTGGCGCACCTGGCCTACGGAGCCGTCCTGGGGGGCTTCTACCGGGTCGTCACCGGCTGAGTCGAGAGTCGGCCCCGGAAACCAAGGCCGCATGCCGGGGGTGGGACTCGAACCCACAAGGGCTTTCGCCCAGCGGATTTTAAGTCCGCCGCGTCTGCCGATTCCGCCACCCCGGCGACGACGCCGGGAATTCCCGGCTCGCCCTCGCATGATACCCGGCGCCGGACGGGACCGCACGGCGCCCCCCGCGACACCGTGCAAGCTGGTGGGCCATGCGACCATCAGGCACCCGGCTTCATCCCGGAGCTTACCGTCGATCCTCGCGCGCGCGGCGGGCGCGGGCCTGGAGCTCGCGCCACGGGCGATCGTCGATCTCGTCCGCCCGGGCGGCGAGCGTCTGGGCCTCCCCGAGCTTCTCCTCGTAGGGGCCGAGCCACGCCTCGGGCATGTTCGCGCGGAACCAGCGGCTGTCCATGATCTCGCTCCCGCTCCCCCGCCCCATGCGCTCCACCAGACCCATGAAGAAGGTGGAAGGCCCCGCATCCATCGCGTTGGCCACCCGGCACTCCATCCAGACGACGGAGCGCGTGAGGATCGGGAGCCCGGAGTCGGAGAGCCGGTGGGGGAGCCCCTCCATCTTGTCGCCGTCCCAGCCGCTGCGGAAGCCGAGCGCCCAGATCTCGTCCCACTGCTCCCGGGAGAGGATGTGGAGGGCGAAGCGGCCGGTGCGGGCGAGCAGGCGGTGGGTGAAGTGGCGCTTGAACACGTAGCACGCGGCGCCCAGCCGCCCGGGGACCAGGGACGCCCGGATGGCGCTGTTCGCCACCATCCCGTTCAGGCGGTCCCCCTCCCGCACGGTGAGCGAGACGAGCGGCGAGGTGAGCGCGCGCAGCACCTCGTACGCCTCGTCGGTGCTCGGGTCGATCTCGGCCAACTCCGGTCCTGCTCCGGCTCCCTCCATCGGACCTCCCCCGCCTGCTCGATCCGCGCGACCGGCCTGCCACGGCGGCCTCGATGTCGAGCCCCCGTCGGGCCGCGGCATGATAGGGGGTTCCGCGACCGCGTGCAGCCTCCGCCTCGCCCTCGCGATCTTCCGTCCCGGCCGTCCCGACCGCATCCCCGTGCTTGCGACCGTCTTCGGAGGGAGAGACACTGCCGACCATGCGCCTGGACC
Source organism: uncultured Gemmatimonadota bacterium (assembly GCA_964613475.1). Taxonomy (GTDB): domain Bacteria; phylum Gemmatimonadota; class Gemmatimonadetes; order Palauibacterales; family Palauibacteraceae; genus CAZTGV01. The sequence continues at coordinate 30,005 of CAZTGV010000018.1, read as the reverse complement.
GCCGCACGCTCGCCTTCGCGCTCCTGGCCGTCATCGCGGCCGCCCTCTTCGTACGCCTGGGCGTCTGGCAGCTGGACCGCCACCGGGAGCGCGCGACGCTGAACGAGCTCCGCGAAGCTCGTCGGGCGCTTCCACCCCTCCGCATCACCTCGGCCGAGGGAATGCGCGCCGCCACGCGCGAGGACCCCGACGCCCTCCTGTGGCGCCGGCTCGTGCTCGTCGGCCGCTGGGACTACGCGAACGAGCTGCTCCTCCGAAACCGCTCGCTGCAGGGCCGCCCGGGTGTCCACCTGGTCACGCCCCTCCTGCTGTCCGAGACGGCCGCGGACTCCGAGACGGCCGCGGGCCCCGAGACGGCCGCGGGCCCCGACGCGGCGCGGATGGCCGTGCTCGTCCGCCGGGGCTGGCTGCCGGCGCCCGACGGGCTCACCGCGCCCCTCTCGCAGGCGCGCCCGGGAGGGACGCCCGAGCCGTCCACCCCCGAGGCCGCCGGCGTCACGGAGGTCGAAGGGCTGGCCCTCCCGGCCGAGGAGGGGGTGTCGGAGCGCGATCCTCCGCGGTACGAGATCGAGGGCGAGGAGCACGCGGCGCTCGTGCGCCTGGACCCGGCGGCGGCGGCCACCGTTCTCCCCTATCCGGTGGCGGGCTTCACCCTCCTGGCGACCGCTCCAGAGCCGGCGGGCCCCGCCTTTCGTCCGCTTCCGGTTCCGGAGCCGGACGCGGGCCCGCACCTCATGTACGCGCTCCAGTGGTTCGCCTTCGCGGCGATCGCCCTGGTCGGAACCGGGGCATGGATCGCGTCGCGCCGGAGGCCCTAGGCGCTCCCTCAAGCGAAGGAGATGTCCACCTCGGGCGGATGGGCGAGCGTGTGCTTCACCGTGCAGGCGGCGGCCACGCGCCGCGCCGCCGAGCGACGTCCGTCCGGCAGCGAGGGCCATTCGAGCGCCATCGCGTACCGGCCCACCCGGTACGGGTCGTCCACGTACTCCCAGTCCAGCCGCACGGCCAGCTCGGCCGTGTCCAGCCCCGCCCGCTCGGCCCAGCCGAGCAGGACGGCGACGGTACAGGTGGCCAGCGAGGCGGCGAGCATCTCGAGCGGACCGAAGACGCCTCCCTCGCGCTCCCGGATCTCGAGCCCGTCGCCCGCGGCCCGCACCAGCATGCCGGTCTCGCCGATCACCTCGATCCGCATGGCGTCTCCGATCCGTTCACGCCGCGCTCACGTGCGCGCACGACGAAATGAACATCCCGCCACCGGCCGGTTCCCCGGTCGCGTTGGTCGCCGGGGGACGGTCCGTGTATCGTGTCTGGCGGCGAGGCGTGCAGGAGCGACGCCAGCGGAGCCGCCGACCAGGGAACGGAGAAGGACGATGGCCCATAGAAAGTTCCGGGACCGGGACGGAAACGGCTGGGAGATCCGACCCGAATCGCGCCAGCGGTGGCGATTCGAGCCGCTGCGGGGGAACGAGGAGATGCCGCGCTTCGTCACCCCGCCCGGGTATACGGAAGACCCGTTCGAGCTGAGCGACAAGGAGCTCCAGCGTATGTTGGACGGTGGGCGTCCCTCGCAGGGGATGGCCCGCAAGCCCTCGCCGTTCCGGGACGACTGACCCGGGGCGGCGCCCCGAGACCGAGGAAGGAGCGATGCGAACGATGCGTCGAGCGTCCCTGATCGTCGTGACCCTGCTGGTGGCGGCCGCCTGCGCGAGCAGCGGCTCCCGCGCCTCCGTGTCCAGCTCCGTGATCACCGCCTCGGACCTGGAGACGGTGCCCTTCACGAACGCGCTCGAGGTGCTCGAGCGGCACAACAGCGTCGAGTTCCGCGGCGGCGAGATCTACCTGCGGGGCCGCGGACAGGACACGTTCGAGAACCCGGCCTCCGCCCTCGTCGTCGTGGACGCGGCGCGGCTCGGTGGCAGCGTGGAGCCGGTGCTGGAGGGAATCGCCACCGAACGGATCGACCGGATCGAGATCATGCGGCCGGCCGAGGCCACGACCCGGTTCGGGATGGACGGGCAGGGCGGAGCGGTCGTCATCCGGACCAAGCGAGGGAGCTGAGCCGCTTCAACGCCACAGATCCCGCCACGGCCGGTCCGCGACGGCGCGCGGCGGGCCGAGGATCTCGGACCAGAGGACGGCCCGCTGCAGACGGCCGCGCGCCGCGAACGCCGGCAACTCCGCGGCAGTACCCCGGGTCCGGTCCGCCGCGGACCGCCCCTCCGCGGCCGCGGCGCGCCGGCGCCACTTCCGGGGGGGCCGGTGGAGGTCGTCGTACTGGACCTCCCCGGGCTCGCGCCGCTCGCCGATCGGCGCGCCGGCGACTCCGATCTCCCTGCCCAACCCGCCCGCGCCCTCGCCGGGTCGCTCGCGGGGCGGGGTGACGTCGCGCACCTCGCGGAGCGCCGGCCTGCCCTCCGCCTCCGCGCGTCCGAGGGAGGCCGAGCGCGCCGGTTCCGCCGTGGCGAGCGGGCCGGCGCGCGACGGTTCGGGGCGCTCGGCGGGGCGGCCCGGCGGCGGCCCGCGCGAGACCGGCCCGCGGGCTACCGGCTCGCCGCTCCGGCGGCGCTGCTCGGCCTCCCACTCCTGCACCGCCTCCCGCAGCCGCCGGCGCCACTCCGACTCCGCGGGGCCCGTCCGGGCGCCGCCGCGCGTCCGGGTCGGCGTCCGCCCCCCGGCATCGCCGCCCTCCCCCCTCTCCCCGCGGCCGCCGCCCCCCAGCGCGCGGAAGATCCACCACAGGATGAGGCCCAGGAACAGCAGGTCGAACAGGCCGCCCATCAGACCTGCTCGGGCCCGTTCCCGCGCGCGTCGCCCTCGCTGATCGCCTGACGCATCTCTGTATCACTCTGAATGTTGCGATACTTCATGTAATCCATCACTCCAAGATTGCCCTGGCGGAACGCCTCGGCCAGCGCGAGCGGCACCTGCGCCTCCGCCTCCACCACCTTGGCGCGCATCGCCTCCACCTCGGCCCGGTTCTCCTGCTCGGCCGCCACGGCCATGGCGCGCCGCTCCTCCGCCCGCGCCTGGGCCACCCGCTTGTCCGCCTCGGCCTGGTCGGTCTGGAGCTCCGCGCCGATGTTCTTGCCCACGTCCACGTCGGCGATGTCGATCGACAGGATCTCGAAGGCGGTCCCGCTGTCCAGCCCCTTGGCGAGCACCGTCTTCGAGATGCTGTCCGGGTTCTCCAGGACCCCCTTGTGCGAATCCGTGGAGCCGATCGAGGAGACGATCCCCTCGCCCACCCGGGCGATGATCGTCTCCTCGCCCGCGCCGCCGACCAGGCGGTTGATGTTCGCCCGCACGGTGACCCGGGCGATCGCGATGAGCTGGATCCCATCCTTGGCCATGGCGGCCACCTTCGGTGTGTTGATCACTTTCGGGTTCACCGACACCTGGACGGCCTCGAACACGTCCCGTCCGGCCAGGTCGATCGCCGCCGCCTGCTGGAAGGGAAGGTCGATGTTCGCCTTGTCGGCGCTGATCAGCGCCTTCACGACCCGGTCCACCCGGCCGCCCGCCAGGTAGTGGGCCTCCAGATCCGCCACGTGCAGCTCGATGCCCGCCTTCGTGGCCCAGATGAGCGGCCGCACGACCTCGGGTGGGCTCACCTTCCGGAGCCGCATCCCGACCAGGTAGCCGATCCCGAGTTTCACCCCGGCCGAGATCGCCTCGATCCACAGCCGGACCGGGATGGCCCAGAAGATGATCATGAGCAGGATGGCGGCGCCGGCCGCCAACAGGATCGTCCCTACCGCCACGCCTTCCATGCGTCGTCCTTTCCGATCGTCATTCCTCGGCGGCGATCTCCGCGCCGCCCGGAGGCGCCGTCTTCTCGCCCGAGGCCAGCTCCAGGCCTTCCCCGGGGGCCAGCTCCCGCACCACGTGCCGGTAGCCCTCGGCCCGCAGGACCTTGACCGGCGTCCCCTCCTCGATCCAGGGACCCTCGGAGACCACGTCGATCCGCTCCTCCCCCACCTTCACGGTCCCGGACGGCCGCAGGTCGGTGAGCGCCACGCCCACCTGGCCGATCAGGTCTTCCCGCCGCACGGCCGAGACGTAGCCGGTGTCCCGCCCGGTCGCGTCCTTCAGGAAGACGCCGGCCAGCCGCCGGCTGTGCGGGAGGTGGCGGACGAGCGCGTAGAAGACCGCCGCCACGATGAGGAGCGACAGCGACACGACCGCGCCCGCGTTCAGGACGTCCGTCCAGACGGGGAAGCGCCCGAGCAGGCTGAGCACGAGGCTTCCGAGGATCGCCGCCGCGCCGAGCCCGGCCAGGATGCCCACGCCCGGGATGAGGAAGACCTCGAGGATCAGGAGGGCCAGACCTCCGACGAACAGGAGGATCTCCTCCATGCCGGCCAGGTTCACGATCAGGCGCGCCCCGAAGAACGCGGCCAGCGACACGAGACCGATCCCGCCGGCGACCCCGAAGGTGGGCGTCTTGATCTCGATCAGGAGGCCCAGGAAGCCGAGGCTGAGAAGGAGGGGCGCGACCATCGGATGGGTGAGGAAGCGGACCAGGTTCTCGGCCCAGTTCGGCCGCAGCTCGACCAGCGGGGCGCCCGGCGTCGCCCCGACCGCCGTCACCAGCTCGGGCCAGCCCTCCACGACGCCGGTCGCCACCCCGAGCTCCACCGCCTCCTCGGTGGTGAGGGTGAGGAGGCGGCCCGCCTCGATCACGCCGGGCACCGCCACCTCCTCGTCCACCATCGCCTCGGCGATCCGCGGGTCGAAGCCGCGCGCCTCGGCCAGCGCCCGGAACTCCGACCGCATGGCGCTCACCATCTTCTCGGAGGCCTTCTGCCCCTCGCCGGTGACCGGCGTGGCGGCCCCGAGCACAGAGCCCGGCCGCATGTAGAGCGCGCGAGCCGAGAGGCCGATCATCGCCCCGGCCGACAGGGCGCGCCGGTTCACGTACGCGTAGACCGGCACGCCGGCGTCCCGCACCGCGTCGATGATCTCCCAGGCCGCGTCCACCCGTCCGCCCGGCGTGTCCAGATCCAGGACGACCGCCGCCGCCCGCGCCTCCTCGGCCTCGCGAAGCCCGCGGGCCACGAAAGGCGCCAGGCCGAGCTCGATCGTGCCGGTGACGGGGATCCGGTAGATCGTGTCGGCCGTCGACTGCGGATCGGGGTCGGCGGGCTGGAGGGCGCCGAGGGATCCGAGGGCCGCCGCCAGACCCGCCGCGGCGAGAACGGCCGCCGCCAGGCGCCGCCGGAGCGTGGGAACCGCTGCCTCGTTCATGGCCGAAAAGGTACGCCCTGCCCCCCGGTTCTCCAAGCGGCCGAGGCCGGCGTTCGGCTTGTCGCGGACGCCGGGAATCAGATAGGTTTCCGGCTTCGGTCCGGGGCGGCGAGGCCCCCCGGATCGCGCGACACGGCGCGGCGCGGACGCGCGGCGCCGAGCCCGACGAATCCCGGAAACGGAGAAAACGAGGACCGAATGGCCGACCCACTCATCCGCACGGACACGCAGGACGGGGTCCGGGTCATCGTGATGGACGACCCGCCCGCCAACACCTACACGTACGAGATGATGCGCCAGCTCGACGAGGCGATCCTGGACGCGCGCTTCGACGAGGACGTGCACGTGATCGTCCTGCGGGGCGCGGGCGAGAAGTTCTTCTCGGCCGGCGCGAACATCCAGATGCTCCAGGAGAGCGATCCCACCTTCAAATACTTCTTCTGCCTGCACGCGAACGAGACGCTGAACCGGCTGGAGCAGACGCCGAAGCTGGTGATCGGTGCGCTGAACGGGCACACGGTCGGCGGCGGGCTGGAGATCGCCCTCGCCTGCGACCTGCGGCTGGCCCGGAAGGACGGCGGGAAGATCGGCCTCCCCGAGGTGAACCTCGGCGTCCTCCCGGGGACGGGCGGCACGCAGCGGCTCGGCAGGCTGCTCGGCAAGTCGAGGGCGATCGAGCTGATGGCCGAGGGGCGCACGTTCGGCTTCGACCAGGCGGCCGAGATCGGGCTGGTGAACCGGGTCATCGAGGGGGACACGGACGCGTTCTTCGAGGCGGTGATGGACTACGCCGGCCAGTTCACCCCGCCGCGCAAGGCCTCCCGCGCGGTGGGTCGGATCAAGCGCGCGGTGTGCAGCGGGGTCGAGGTGCCCTTCTCCGAGGGGCTGGCGATCGAGCGGGAGCTCCAGCAGCTCCTCTTCCAGTCCGACGACGCGCGCGAGGGCCTCGCCGCCTACGTGGAGAAGCGCGAGGCGCAGTTCGCCGGGAAGTAGGGGAGGTCCGATGGAGCTCCGAACCAAGCTCCTCATCGGTGGGGAGTGGGTCGAGGGGGCGGACCGCTTCGCGGACGTGGAGCCCGCCACCGAGGAGACGATCGCCGAGGTCGAGGAGGCCGGCCCCGAGCAAGTCGATGCCGCCGTGCGCTCGGCGCGGTCGGCGTTCGAGGAACCCGCCTGGCGCGACATGGATCCGCACCGCCGGGCCACCCTCCTGTGGCGCCTCGCCGACCTCATCGAGGAACGCGCGGAGGCGCTCGCCGAGGTCGAGACCCGGGACAACGGGAAGCCGGCCTTCGAGTCCTCGAAGGTCGACCTGCCGTCGGTGGTGCAGAACTACCGCTACTACGCGGGATGGGCGGACAAGCTGACGGGCGAGACGATCCCGGTCTCGGGCCCCTTCTTCAACTACACGCTGCGCGAGCCGCTCGGGGTGGTGGGGGCGATCGTCCCCTGGAACTTCCCCCTCTCCCTCGCTTCCTGGAAGGTGGCGCCCGCCCTGGCGTGCGGGAACGCGGTCGTGCTGAAGCCGGCCGAGGAGACGCCGCTCACGGCGCTCCTGCTCGGGGAGCTGGCCCTGGAGGCCGGCTTCCCGCCCGGCGTCCTGAACGTGGTGCCGGGCCGGGGCCCCGTCACCGGGAAGGCGCTGGTCGAGCACCCGGGCGTGGACAAGATCGCCTTCACCGGCTCCACCGAGACCGGCAAGGAGATCATGCGCACGGCGGCCGGGACGCTCAAGAAGGTGTCCCTCGAGCTCGGCGGGAAATCCCCCAACGTGGTGTTCGCCGACGCGGACCTGGACGCGGCGGTGCGCGGCGCCACGACCGGCATCTTCTACGGCAAGGGCGAGGTGTGCGCCGCCGGCTCGCGGCTGCTCGTCGAGGAGTCGGTGCGCGAGGCGTTCACCGAGCGGCTGCTCGAGCGCGCGGCGAAGATGACGCCCGGCGACCCGAGGCACCCGAAGACGCGCCTCGGCCCGCTCGTCTCCAGGGCCCAGCACGAGCGCGTCCTCTCCTACATCGAGTCCGGCAAGGAGGAGGGCGCCCGGCTCCGGACGGGCGGCAAGCCGGTTCAGGTGGACGGGAAGGGCTTCTTCGTGGAGGCGACCGTCTTCGACCAGGTGGACGAGGACATGCGGATCGCCCGCGAGGAGATCTTCGGGCCGGTGCTCGCGGTCATGGGCTTCGAGGACGTGGACGACGCGATCGCGCGGGCCAACCGGACCATCTACGGCCTGGCCGCCGGCGTCTGGACCCGCGACATCGGCAAGGCGCACCGATTCGCCCGCGAGGTCCAGGCCGGCACCGTCTGGATCAATACGTACAACAGGTACGACAGCGCCTCGCCCTTCGGCGGGTACAAGCAGTCCGGCTTCGGCCGCGACCTGGGGCGGCACGCCCTCGAGGAGTACACGCAGGAGAAGAGCGTGTGGGTGGCGCTGGACTGAGCCACCGCCGGTGGAAAGGACGCGGACGGTGAGCGGCGGCGGGAACGAGCGGGACCCGGTCATCCTGGGCGCGGTCCGCTCCCCGGTGGGACGCCACGGGGGCGCGCTGGCCGGGGTGCGGCCCGACGACCTGCTGGCCGCGGTCATCCGCGGGCTCCTGGAGCGCACGGGCGTCCCCGCCGAGCGGGTCGAGGACGTGGTGATGGGCTGCGCGAACCAAGCGGGCGAGGACAACCGCAACGTGGCCCGCATGTCCGCCCTGCTCGCCGGCCTGCCGATCGAGGTGGCCGGGCAGACGGTGAACCGGCTGTGCGGCTCCGGCCTGCAGGCGGTGATCTCGGCCGGCCACGCGATCCGCTGCGGCGAGGGGGACGTGTTCATCGCCGGCGGAGTGGAGAGCATGTCCCGCGCGCCCTGGGTGATGCTGAAGCCCGAGGAGGGCTTTCCCCGCCGGGCGCCGGAGGTGGCGGACACGACGGTGGGCTGGCGGTTCACGAACCCCGCCATGCCGGAGCGCTGGACCGTCTCCCTGGGGGAGACGGCCGAGATCGTGGCCGAGCGCTACGGCGTGAGCCGGGAGGAGCAGGACGCCTTCGCGCTGGAGAGCCAGCGCCGGGCGGCCCGGGCGCTCGAGGAGGATCGCTTCCGGGACGAGCTCGTGCCGGTCGAGGCGCCGGAGCCGGGCGGCCGCGGCACCCGGATGGTGGAGCGGGACGAGCACCCGCGGCCGGGCGTCACCCCGGAGAAGCTGGCGTCCCTCCGGCCCGTCTTCCGCGCCGACGGGACGGTCACCGCGGGCAGCGCCTCGGGAATCAACGACGGCGCCGCGGCGCTGCTGGTCGCCAGCCGGGCCGCGGCCGAGGAGCTGGGGCTCCCGCCCCTGGCCACCCTCGGCCCCGCGGCCGTGGCCGGCGTGGATCCCGCCTGCATGGGGCTCGGGCCGGTGCCGGCGACCCGCAAGGCGCTCGCCCGCGCCGGGCTGGCCCCGGAGGACGTCGATCTGGTGGAGCTGAACGAGGCGTTCGCCGCCCAGGCCCTGCCCTGCATCCAGGAGCTCGGCCTCGACGCCGAGCGGGTGAACGTGAACGGGGGCGCCATCGCCCTCGGGCATCCCCTCGGCTGCACGGGCGCGCGGCTCCTCACCTCCCTCGTGCACGAGATGCGGCGCCGGCGGGCGCGGATCGGGCTGGTGACGATGTGCATCGGCGTCGGCCAGGGGATCGCCGCGGTGGTACATGGGGCCGAGGCGGGAGAGGAGGAGGCGGCCGGGGCCGGTCGCGCGGGGCGGCGCGGCGAAGCGGGCGGCGACGGGGCCCCGGAGGCGGAAGGCCGCGCCGCGGCGGGCGAGGAGGACGGGCGCTGACCCCGCACCACGTCCGGGTGGAGACCTCGGGGGCGGTCGGAACGCTGACCCTGGACCGCCCCGACCGGCTCAACGCCCTGTTCGGGAGCATGCGGGACGAGATCGCCGAGGGGCTGGAGCGCCTGGGCGAGGACGAACGGGTGCGGGCGGTGATCGTGACCGGCGCCGGACGCGCCTTCTGCGCCGGGGCGGACATCGACTACCTGGCCGACCTGCTGGAGCGGGATGCGATCGACGAGGCGACGAAGCTGGTGGAGGCGGGCCGCCGCGTGGTCCGCACGATCGCCGAGATGCCGAAGCCGGTGCTGGCGGCCATCAACGGCCCCGCCGCCGGCGGGGGAGCGAACCTGGCCCTCGCCTGCGACCTGCGGATCGCCTCGGACCGCGCCGCCATCGGCCAGACCTTCAACCGGATCGGCCTCCATCCGGACTGGGGCGGGACGTGGATCGTCCCGCGGCTGGTCGGTCCGGCGCGGGCGGCCGAGCTCTTCTTCCTGGCCGAGATGGTCCCCGCCGAGGATGCGGAGCGGATCGGCCTGGTGAACCGGGTGGTGCCACACGATCGGCTGATGGAGACGGCGCGGGAGATCGCGGATCGGCTGGCGGCGAAGCCGGCGCCCGCCCTCCGGCTCGCCAAGCGCGCCCTCCGGCGCAGCCTGGATGCCGGGCTGGAGGAGATGCTCGAGTACGAGGTCGACGCGCAGCGCGCCTGCTTCCGGTCGCCCGAGGCCCTGGAGGGGGTACGCGCCTTCCTCGAGAAGCGACCGCCGGACTTCCACCCGGAGGACGCCGGGCGCCGGAGCGGGGGGTCGACGCGCGACGCGGAGGATCCGGGACGGTGAAGGACGAGCCGACGCTCCGGCGCGCCACCCTGGACGACCTCGACGAGCTGGTCGCCCTGTGGGCGCACTACATACGCGGCCACCACAACCCCGCCTACCGGCGGCTCCCCCCCGACGCGCTGGACGAGCGCCGCCGGGTGTTCGCGCGGCGGCTGGAGGCCGGAAACGCGGCGATCTTCGTCCTGGCACGCCCGGAGGGGGGGCTGGACGGCATGCTCACCTGCTTCATCGAGAAGAACGAGCCCTACTTCATGCCGCCGCACTACGCCCGCCTCCAGGTGCCCTACGTGCGGCGGGACGTCCGCCGGCGCGGCAACCTGAAGCGGCTCCTCCAGGCCGCCTTCCGCTGGGCCCGCGAGCAGGAGATGACCGAGATGCGCCTGTACACGGGCGCGGACAACGCGCTGGCGAACGCGGTGGCCGAAGAGATGGGCTTCGAGGCGATGGAAATCGTGCGGCGCCGGCCGATCGACTGGCGGACCCCGCCCGAGCGCCAGGTGCCGTCGTGACGCCCGAGGCGGATCCGGCGGAGGAGATCCGCACCGTGGCCGTGCTCGGGGCCGGCACGATGGGCCACGGGATCGCCCAGGTCGCCGCGCTCTCCGGCCGCGACACCCGCCTCCACGACGTGGACCGCGAGGCGCTGTCGCGGGCGCTCGAGACGATCGGCGCGGACCTGGACAAGGGGGTCGAGCTCGGGAAGGTGACGACCGAGGAGCGCCTGGGAGCGCTGGAGCGGCTCCGGCTGGTGGAGGCGTTCGACGAGGCGGCGGCCGGCGCGGACGCGGTGATCGAAGCGGTCCCGGAGCGCCTGCCGCTGAAGCGCCGGGTGCTGGCGGACGCGGCGCGGGCCGCCGGCCCGGCGGCCCTCCTGGCCACCAACACCTCCTCCCTCTCGATCGACGCGATCGCCGAGTCGGTGCCGCGGCCGGAACGGCTGGTGGGGATGCACTTCTTCAACCCGGTTCACATCATGGCGTTGGTGGAGGTGGTGCGCGGATCGGCGACCGCCGCCGACACGGTCCAGCGGGCGCGCGCCCTGGCCCGGGCGTTCGGGAAGACGCCGATCGTGGTGCGGGACTCCCCCGGCTTCGCCTCCTCCCGGCTCGGCGTCGCGCTTGGGCTGGAGGCGATCCGGATGCTGGAAGAGGGGGTGGCCTCCGCCGAGGACATCGACCGGGCGATGGAGCTCGGGTACCGCCACCCGATGGGACCGCTCCGCCTCACGGACCTCGTGGGGCTGGACGTCCGGCTGGAGATCGCCCGCTATCTGCACGAGGCGCTGGGGAGCGACCGCTTCCGCCCCCCCGCCCTGCTGGAGCGCATGGTGGACGAGGGGAAGCTCGGGAAGAAGGCGGGACGCGGCTTCTACGAGTGGCCGACCGGCTGAGCCGATCGGGCCGGCTCCACCGACGCGCCGACCGGCGCCCGATCCACCGACCCGAACCGAGGCGACCGACACCGATCACCGACGCGAGCGCGGGGAGCGAGACAGGATGAGCGACGACGTGCTGCGGACCGAGAAGCTCGAGGGACGGGTGGCGCTGCTCACGGTGAACCGCCCGGAGAAGATGAACGCGCTGAACGGCGCGGTGCGCCGCGCGCTGATGGAGACGCTGGACGCCCTTCGGGAGGACGAGGACGTCCGCGCCGTGGTGCTGACCGGGGCCGGCGACAAGGCGTTCATCGCCGGCGCGGACATCGGGGAGTTCAAGGACGCGCGCCCCGTGGAGCAGTACCGCGCCATGCAGGCGGGGGACATCTACTCGGCCGTGGAGCGCTTCCCGAAGCCGGTGATCGCCATGATCAACGGCTACTGTCTGGGGGGCGGGTGCGAGCTGGCGATGGCCTGCGACATCCGCATCGCCGGGGACCGGGCCCGGCTCGGCCAGCCCGAGATCAACCTCGGGATCATCCCCGGGGGCGGCGGCACGCAGCGGCTCCCCCGCCTGGTGGGCGAGGGTCACGCCATGCGGCTCGTCCTCACGGGCGAGCTGGTGGACGCGGAGCGCGCGCGGGAGATCGGCCTGGTGGAGGAGGTCGTGCCCGCCGAATCGTTGCGCGAGCGCACCCTGGAGCTGGCGAGGAAGATCGCCTCCCGCGGCCCGCTCGCCCTCCAGGCCGCCAAGGAGTCCATCCTGGCGGCGCGGCGGATGCCCCTGGACGAGGGGCTCAAGTTCGAGCGCGGCTGGTTCGCGCTCCTCTTCTCGACCGAGGACAAGGACGAGGGGGTGCGCGCCTTCCTGGAGAAGCGGGACGCCGCGTTCAGCGGCCGGTAGCGAAAGCGCCCCGGAGAGGCGGGCTCTCCGGGGCGCTCGAGTTTTCGGAATTTCAGCGTTCGAACGAGGCCGTTCGAACCCAGAGCCGCCTGGTCGAGGGCCGCTCCGGCGGGCCGCGACCTCCGGGCCTCAGGCCTCCGGAATGACGCTCACGAACTTGCGGCCGCCGCGCCGGGTGGTGAAGGTCACCAGGCCGTCCGACAGCGCGAACAGGGTGTCGTCGCGGCCGCGGCCCACGTTCCGGCCCGCGTGGATCGGGGTGCCCCGCTGCCGCACCAGGATGTTCCCCGCCGTCACCCGCTGGCCGCCGTAGCGCTTGACGCCCAGGTACTGCGGGTTGCTGTCCCGTCCGTTTCGGCTGGAGCCTACGCCCTTCTTGTGCGCCATCGCTCAAGTCCCTCCCGTCTCGTCCTGCCGGGCCCGGATCGCGCCCTCCACGTCGCCCTTGAGGATCCGGCCCTCCTTGCCCGTGCCCTCCAGGCCGGCGAGGTCGATGCCGTGCTCCTCGGCCAGCTCACGGGCCGCGTCGGTCACGTCTACCTCCGCGGTCCCGGCGGGTTCCGCTCCCTCGGCCTCGGCGGCGGGCTCCGGCGTCTCGGCGAGGCCCTCCGGCTTGTCCGCGCCCTTCCCGGCGGGCGAGGGCTTCTCCGGCTCCGGCGCCGCGGCCTCCGCCGCCTCCGCCTTCGCGGCCTTCCCGGCGGCCTTCCGCTTCGGGGCGTCGGGGAGGTCGATCTCCACGATCCGCACCTCGGTGAAGCCCTGCCGGTGGCCCTGCTTCCGGCGGTAGTTCTTCCGCCGCTTCATCTTGAAGACGACGATCTTCTCGCCCTTCCCGTGGCGCAGCACCTCCACCGCCACCGAGGCCCCGTCCACGCTGGGCGTCCCCACCCGCACGTCGCCGTCCGCGGAGGCGAGCAGCACCTCCTCGAAGGTCAGCCGGTCCCCCGGCTCGGCCTCCAGCGTGGGCAGCCGGAGCGTGGCGTCCGGCTCGGCGCGGAACTGCTTCCCTTTGGCTCGAAAGATCGCGTACATGGGTGTCCGATCGGCTGTCGCAGGTGGATTCCAAAGCCTTGAAGGATAGGCCCGGGAGGGCCGTCCGTCAACGCGCCAGGACGTCTACTCCACCGCGTACTTGCCGGTCACGTCCGTGTCGGCGGGGGCGGCCAGGAGCCGGTAGTCGTCCATGTTCATGAGCGGGTCGTCGCGCACCTCCAGCGTGACCCCCACCTCCTCGCCCCGGGCGCGCAGGAAGCTCGGCTCCTGCTCGAGCAGATGGAGCGCCACCGTGGGATGGAGGACGATCGTGAGGTCCCGCTTCTCGCCGGCGGAGGCCGCCCGCCGGAGCGCCCGCTCGATCCGCCGCACGACCGTCTCCGGCGACAGCACGCGCCCGGTCCCCTCGCAGAAGGGACAGGGCTCGGTCATCGCCTGCTGCAGGCTGGGCCGGACCCGTTGCCGGCTCATCTCGAGCAGCCCGAGATCGGAGATCGGGAAGACCTTCGTGCGAGCGCGGTCGCGCCCCACGTGGGTCCGCATCTCCTGCAACACCCGCTCGCGGTTCGACGGGTCGTCCATGTCGATGAAGTCGACCACGATGATCCCGCCCACGTCTCGCAGCCGGAGCTGACGGCTGACCTCCGCGGCGGCGTCCATGTTCGTGCGCAGGATCGTCTGCGCGGGGTCTTTCTTGCCCGTGTAGCGCCCGGTGTTGACATCGATCGACACGAGCGCCTCGGTGTGCTCGATGATGATGTGTCCGCCGGAGGGGAGGTCCACCTTCCGCTTGAAGGCCCGCCGGATCTCCTCCTCGATCCCGAACTCGTCGAAGATCGGCACCCGGCCCTCGTAGAGCTTCGCCCGCTCCACCAGCTCCGGGCTCACCTGCCCGAGGTAGGAGCGGATCTCCTGCGCGAGCTCCGCCGAGTCCACCGTCAGGAGATCCACCTTCTCGCTGAACAGGTCGCGGATGATGCCCGAGGTGAGCTCGGCCTCCTGGTGGACGAGGGCGGGCGCCTTCACGCTCTTGGAGCGGCGGCCCACCTTCTTCCACGTCTTCTGGAGCGTCCGGAGCTCGCGCTCGAAGGTGTCGCGGGTGAGCTCCTCCCCCACCGTCCGGATGATGACCCCTCCCTCGTCCCCGTCGAGCAGCTCCCGGGCGAGCTCGCGCAGTCGGGTCCGCTCGTCGCGGTCCTCGATCTTGCGGCTCACGCCGACGTGGGAGCTGAAGGGCATGTAGACGAGGAAGCGGCCCGGAAGCGAGACCTGGGTGGTCACGCGTGGGCCCTTGGTGCCGATCGGCTCCTTGGTGACCTGGACCAGGAGGTCCTGGCCCCGCGAGATCACTTCCTGGATCGGCTGGTAGCGCCGGCCCCGACGCTCGCCGTTTCCGTTCTCGTCGTCCTCCGGCTCGGAGACGTCCGAGGCGTGGAGGAAGGCGGCCTTCTCGGTGCCGATGTCGACGAACGCGGCCTGGAGGCCCGGAACGACCGCCTCCACCCTCCCCAGGAACACGTCTCCCACCGTGCGCCGGGCGTCGGGCCGCTCGTGCATCAGCTCCACGAGCTTCCCGTCCTCGAGAATGGCGACGCGTGTTTCGGGTCCGGCCGCGTTGACGACGATTTCCCGGCGCACGCCTAGGCGCCGGCCGGGCGACCCGCGCCCGGTCCGTCCGTATCGAGCTCGTTCATGATTGGTCCGACCTGTCGTGCGGTGCGGGCGACCGGACGCCCGGGATCGTCACCCGGAGCGTCCCGAAGCCCGCGCGTTCCTCGACCGATCCAATGTACCCCGCGGGCGACGCGACGACGAGACCACCGCGGCGGCAGGGGCCGCGCCTCCCGGCCCAGCGAGAGCCGATCGGCGTTCCGTCTCCCGGAGCGACGTCCGGGCGATCAGTCCTCCGTCTCCCGCAGCGACTTCCAGGCGATCAGCCCTCCAGCTCCCGGAGCAGCTCGCGGGCGATCACGATCTTCTGGATCTCGCTCGTGCCCTCGCCGATCTCGGTGATCTTCGCGTCCCGCATCATCCGCTCGACCGCGTACTCCCGCGAATAGCCGTACCCCCCGTGGAGCTGAACGGCCCGGATCGTGACGTCCATGGCCGCTTCCGAGGCGAAGAGCTTCGCCATCGACGCTTCCCGCTTGTGCGGCTTTCCGGCCATCCGGAGGTGGGCGGCGTGATACGTCATGACGCGCGCGGCGTGGATCCGGGTCGCCATCTCGGCCAGCATGAAGCGGACGCCCTGAAAGTCGCGCACCGGCCGTCCGAACTGCTCCCGCTCGCCCGTGTAGCGGACCGCCAGCTCCAGGGCCCCCTGGGCGATCCCGACCGCGTGGCCCGCGATCCCGATCCGCCCCCCGTCCAGCGTGTCCAGGAAGATCGGGAATCCGCGGTCCACCTCGCCGAGCACGTGGTCGTCCGGCACCTCCACGTCCTGGAAGATGAGCTCCCGCGTGTCCGAAGCGTTCCACCCGAGCTTCCGGAGCTTCTGCCCCGTGGTGAAGCCGGCCATCGGCTCCAGCGACTCCTCGTGTCCGAAGCCAACCTCGCGCGCGCGCTCCGGCTCGGCCGTCTCCTTGGTCAGGATGAAGGCGGTGATCCCCTTCGAGCCCTTGTCGGGTGAGGTCAGCGCGCCGACCACGAACACCTCGCCGACACCGGCGTGGGTGATGAACGTCTTCTGGCCGTTCAGGACCCAGCGGTCGCCCTTCCGCTCCGCGACCGTCCGCATGCCCGCCGCATCGGAGCCCGACCCGGGCTCGGTGAGCCCGAAGCCGCCCAGGGCGCGGCCGGCGGCGAGCGGCTCCAGGAATCGGCGCTTCTGCGCCTCCGTCCCGTGGCGGTCGATCGGACCGCAGGCGAGCGAGGCATGGGCGCCGACGGTGATCGAATGGCTCGCGTCCACGCGCGCCAGCTCCTCGACCGCGATCACGTTGGCGAGGAGGTCCATGCCGGCCCCGCCCCACTCCTCGGCGATCGGGATCCCGAACAGGCCGAGCTCCGCCATCTGCGCCGCGGTCTCCCACGGGAAGGTCTCCTTCTCGTCGTGCTCGGCGGCCACCGGCGCGATCTCGGCCTCGGCGAACTCCCGGACCATGTCGCGCATCATCTCGTGGTGGTCCTCCAGAAACAGGCTGAGGTCTCCCATGCATCCTCCCTGAGCGCCGCCCTGGACGCCGCGGGACCGTTCCGCCGGGCCGGCGCGGCGGCTCCCGGCGGGGCCTCCGATCCCGGGAGGCCGGCCACGCCGTCGGTGGTGGTTCGCGGGTCTCGTGAATCTCGGCACAAGCTACGAGGTCGGGCGTCATCGGAGAAACGCGCCGGGCGCCGGGGAGAACCCGGCCGGCAGGCGGGTAGGAGAGCGGCGACGGGGCGCGCCCGAGCCGGGGCGCGCGACGTCGGTGAAGACCGTCACGAAGCGCGCGGCCGGGACGTTCCCCTGTCGGCCGGTGGGCGCGCGGGCCCTGGACCGGGAGCATGGTGGATTTCGAGGCGGCGTTCGAGCGACATCACGCTTCGCTCTTTCGGTACCTGCACCGGTTGGTGGGGGATCCGGACGTCGCGGCCGATGTGGCCCAGGAATCCTTCGTGCGGTTGCTGGACCAGGACCTGCCGGATGGGCAGGTGCGCAACTGGCTGTTCACGGTGGGGACGAACTTGGTACGGGATCGAGCGCGCACACGCACCCGACGCGCGCGCCTCCTGCGAAAGCCGGAGGCGATGCCGGAGCGCCCGGAGGGACCCGACGAGCGGGTCGCGCGCGCCGAGCGGATCGAAGCCGTGCGGGCCGCGCTGGACCGGCTGTCGGGGCGGGACCGCGAGATCCTGCTCATGCGGGAGGAGGGCTTCCGCTACGCGGAGATCGCCGAGGTGATCGGGGTGAAGCCCAGCTCGGTGGGGACGCTGCTGGCGCGGGCGCTCAAGCGGTTCGAGGAGACGTATCGTGCGGCGCCGGTGGTGGCGCCGGAGGAACTCAGGCGGGACATGAACCCGTGAAGGGACACGTGAGCGATCAACGACTGCTCGCCTATCTGGACGGTGAGCTGGAGCCGACGGGCCGCCGCGAGGTGCTTCGGCACGTGCGGGCGTGCGGCCGCTGCTCGGAGGAGCTCGAGGTCCTCCGCTCGGCGGGGCGCCGGCTTTCCGCCGCGCTGGAGCGCCTGGACACCGCGCCGCCGTGGGAGGGCCTACCCGACCGGGTGCGCCAGGCCCTGGAGGCGCGGCGCCGCGGCACGATTCCGTTCCCGGTCGAGCGACGGGTCGGGAGCTCGGCCTCCCATCCTCCTTCGCGGCGGGCGCTCGCCACGGCGGCCGCCATCCTGCTCCTGGTGGCCGGAGGCGCCGCGGCGGCGATCCCGGGCTCGCCGGTCAGGGTCTGGGTGGAGCACTCCGTGGATGCGGTGACCGGGCTCTTCGCCGGCACCCCGGCGGTGGACGCCGCTGCCGACAGCCCGGTCGTCCCGCTGGCGCGCCCCGGCGTGGCGGTGGAGCCGCTGAACGGGCGGGTGCACGTGGCGATCCTCGAGCCGGCCGAGGGGGTAGAAGTCCGCGTGCGGGTCACGGACGCGACCGTGGCGGCGGTCTCGGTGAGAGAGGCGGGCTTCCGCACCGGACGCGGCCGCATCGAGGTCCTCGCCCCCGCCGCCGGGGAGCTGCTCGTGGAGATCCCCCGGTCGGCGCGCTCGGCCCGGGTGGAGGTGGACGGGCGCCCGATGCTGGAGAAGCGGGGGGCGGACCTGCATCTTTTGGTACCCGCCGTCGACACGGCCGGCTCCGAGGTGCGCTTCCGCCTCGGGCCGGAGCGTCCCTAGCGGCGGACAGCCGGCCGGGCGCCGATCGGGCGCCCGGAAACGCGACACGAGGGCGAGGAGGCGCGCCGGATGAACTCGGTGCTGCTGCTGGCGTTGCTGCTCGGAGGCACGTCCGGGCAGGCGGCGCCCGCACCGGCCGTTTCATCGGTCCCGGCCGACACGACCGGGCTGGGTGTCGTCCGCGGCACCGTCCTCAGCGCGCACTCCGGCACCCCTCTGCCTCGCGCCGTCCTCGAGCTCCGCACGGCCGAGGGCTTCCGGTTCGCGGTCGCAGACTCGGCCGGCCGTTACCGCCTGGAAGGGGTGCCGGCCGGGGAGCACCGGCTCCGCGCCCTCGCCCTGGACCACGCGCCGCTGGAGGTCACCGCCCGTCTCGGCCCCAGCGGCCTCGTGCAGCTCGACCTCACGCTGGACCTCCGGCCGATCGTCCTGCCGCCGCTCCTGGCGTCGGTGGACACGGTGCCCGGCTTCGGCGACGTTCGGGTCGTCGCCTCGGGCGAGGGCCGCCCCCGCCACCTGCGGGAGACCGAGCTGCGCGCGCTCGAGACGAGCCCGGGCATGGCGGAGCTGGGCCTGGGAGACGCGGCCGCCCCACCCGCCGGGCCCGATCCGGACCATCCGAGCGTGCTCTACGTGCGCGGAGCCGCCTCCGACCTCAAGCTCGTCCTCCTGGACGGCGCACCGGTGTACGCGCCCTTCCACCTCGGAGGGCTGATGGACGCGTTCCAGCCGGGCGTGCTGCGGGAGGCCCGGCTGTGGGTCGGCGGGGCCCCCGCCCGCTTCGACGGCGGCATCTCCTACGTGCTCGACATGCGGACCCGCGGCGGCGCGACCGACCGGGTCCGCACCGCCGGCGCCGTCGACCTGCTCGGCGCCCGGACCCGGGTCGAGGGCCCCGTCGGCCCGGGATCCTTCCTGGTCGGCGGCCGCACCGTGCACGGCGCCGTGCACGAGGACATCACGGGGAGCCCGCTGCCGTACGACTACGAGGATCTGCTCGCCCGCGTGGACCTGCCGCTCGGCGAGGAAAGCGGGCTGTCCGCGACCGGCTTCTGGAACCGGGAGGCGGTCGCGCTGGAGGCGCTGGCCGGCGAGGAGGACGTGGCGTACTGGGGCAACCTCGCCGGCTCCGCGCGCTGGCACGGCCGGCTGGGCGAGGGACGGCTGGAGCTCGTCGCGGCCACCGGCGACTTCACGACCCGTCTGCCGGTGGCCATCGACGGCTTCCGGATCGCCGAGGGCAGCTCCCGCCGGTCGCGGGTGGAGGCGCTGTACGGCCAGAAGGCGGGCCCCGGCCGGGTGGACGCCGGGCTGTCGCTGGAGCGGCTGGCGGTGAACCTGCAGAGCGAGCCGGTCCCGTCGATGGAGGACGGCTCTCCCGCCACCTCCCTGCCGGCGGCCCCGGAGCGGCAGGTTCCGGCGCGCGGCGAGGCGGCGGGCTCGGTACTGGGCGCCTTCGCGGACGTGGCGTGGAACCCGATGGAGGAGCTAGAGCTGCGGGCCGGCCTCCGCACCGATGCCTTCATGACGGAGCATCGGCTCCGGATTGCACCGCGGCTCGGGGCCTCGTGGAAGGCCGGCGAGGGGACGGTGCTCTCGCTCGCGGTGGGGCGCTTCCACCAGTACGTGCGCGCTCCCGAGACGGTGCTGGCCGCCGACCTGGACGGCTGGACGCCCTCTCTCGAGCAGGGCGCCGAGGCCGGCGGAGAGGAGCTTCCAGCGGGCGCGCTGCTCGCCGTGGTCGGCGCCTCGCACCTGGTGCTGGGGCTGGAGAACCGGCTGCGCGAGGACGTGAACCTCGGGCTGGAGGCGTACCTGAAGGCCTACGACGGGCTGCCGTTTGCCGAGGGGCTCCGGTCCTCCGGCGCGGACATGTGGCTGCAGCGTGCGGGCGAGCACTGGAACGCCTGGCTCGGCTACTCGATCGGCTGGGCCTGGACGGAATCCTCGCCGGAGCGGCCGACCTCGCGCTTCGCCGGGCGGCACCTGCTGAGCGGCGGGGCCGGCGCGGCGCTGCCGAGCGGCCTGGACCTGGACGTGGGCCTCGCCTACGGGAGCGGCCTTCCCTTCACCCCCATCCCTAGGACGGCGGATGGCGACACGGGGGAGTCCCTGCCGGTGCTCGCCCGTGCCACGGTGGAGAACCCCGAGGAAGGGCCGGATCCGGGACTAGGGGCCCCGCACGGGTCCTACCTCCGGCTCGACGCCCGGCTCTCCCGCACGTGGAGCGGCCGTCTGGACCACCGCGAGTTCGAGCTCACCCCGTACCTGAAGCTGCTGAACGCCCTGGACCGGCGGGACGCACTGTTCTACCACTTCGACCCGGAGCGGGACCTGAGGCCACGGTCCCTGGCGGCGCTGCCGCTGCTCCCGGTGGTCGGCCTGGAGTGGCGGATCTGAGCGGAGCCTGGCCGCCCTCCGCACCCGCCAGGCGCCGCATCTTCCGCCCGCTCTCCTCACAGCGGTCGCAGCCGGCGCACGGTGGCGCCGGTTCCCCGAAGTAGCGGGCGATGACCGCCCGCCGGCAGTCGCGCGCCCGGAGGTAGCCCTCCAGGGCCCGCAGGCGGCCGAGGCCGCGGCGGCGGCCGCGCCGCGAAGCGCCGAAGTCGAGCCGGCGGCGGAGCGCCGCCGGGCCGCGCACGATCGCGACGCCTCCCTCCGTCCGACCCGGCTCCATCACGGCGCGGGCGGCGCCGACCTCCACCATCATCCGGAACGCCGCCTCGATCTCCTCCGCCTCCGCCCCGACGCCCCGGCGCCGGAGCGCGACCGCGTCCACCGCCCGGCCGGGCGGCGCCGCGTCCCACACCCGGGCCAGCGTGCGGGGCGCCGGCCAGGCGCGCCGGACGAAGCCGCGCTGCAGCGCCGTGTCCCCCGGGCAGCCGATCAGCAGGCAGCGGGACGCCAGGCCGTCCCGGCCGGCGCGTCCGGCCTCCTGCACGTACGCCTCCAGCGAGCCGGGCAGGCCGAGGTGCGCGACGAGCCGCACCCTCGGGTGATCGATCCCCATCCCGAAGGCCGAGGTCGCGCACACCACCCGTAGCCCGCCCTCGAGGAAGACGGCCTGGACCGCCTTTCGCGCCTCGCCCTCCATGCCGGCGTGGTAGGGAGCCGCGGAGGCGCCGAGCCGGCGCAGCGCCGCGGCGGCCCGCACCGCGCGGCGCCGGGTGGCCACGTAGAGGATGGCCGCGCCCCGCTCGCGACGCACCGCCTCCAGCGCCCGGCGGGCCCCCGCCTCCAGCGAGCGTGCCCGCACGGCCGACCAGCGCAGGTTCGACCGGTCCACCGGCCGGACGACCCGCACCGGGGTCCGGAGGCCGAGGCTCGCCTCGATGTCCGCCCGCGTCCGGGGGGTGGCGGTGGCGGTAAGCGCCACCAGGGGCGGATCGCCGATCAGCGGGCGGACCTCCGCGATCCGCCGGTACGAGGGTCGGAAATCGTGTCCCCACTCGGAGATGCAATGCGCTTCGTCCACCGCGAGCCGCGCCACGTCGCACCCCGCCAGAAGCCGCCGGAAGGCGGCCGAAGCCAGCCGCTCCGGCGAGGCGTAGAGCAGCCGCAGGCGACCCTCGCGGGCGGCCGCTTCGGTTGCGGCCCGCTGGGCGGCGGGCGTGACGGAGGTGAGGGCGGCGGCGGGGATGCGGCGGCGGCGGGCCGCGTCCACCTGGTCCCCCATGAGGGATATGAGCGGCGACACGCACAGCGTGAGGCGGTCCGACAGCAGGGCCGGAACCTGGAAGCAGACGGACTTCCCGCCTCCGGTGGGGAGGACCGCCAGCACGTCCCTCCCTTCCAGGACGGCCCGCACGACGGGCGCCTGGGCCGGCCGGAAGTCCGGGTGTCCCCAGTGGCGCCGCAGCACCGTCCGCGCGGCGGCCAGGTCCTCCGGGTCGGAGGCCCCCGACCGCGGCGGCTCCGCGGCGGCCGACCCTCCACCGCTTCCGGGCCCGCGACGCCCCGAGCCTCCACCGCTTCCGCGCTCGCGACGCCCCGACCCTCCGAGTTCCCGCCGCATGCGTCCAGGGTCGGCGGCGAGCCCATCGTCGGATCAACGCGCCGGAGGTCCGGCTCCCGGCGCCGACCCGTCAGCCCGCCCGCTCCTCCTCCGCCGCGCGGCGGCCGAACCGGAGCGCCAGCGCGCCGATCAGCAGACCGCAGCCGACGCCCGCCACGAAGTCCTCCGCGAGCGCCGCCCCCACCACCCAGGTCGCGGCGCCCGCCACCGCGATCCCGAGCTGCAGGCGGAGCCACCAGCGGAAGGTGGCGGTCGGCTCCCCGGTCACGGGCCGAGGGCGCCGGTGCGGGATGGGACGGCGGCACCGAGCCCTGACGGGGCGGCGGCGCCGAGTCCGAAGGGGGATGCGCTCACGAGCCCAACGGCCGGTCCAGCGGACCGGTCGGCGTCCGCGCGCCCCAGGCGAACACCCGGCCGACCGTCACGCCCCACAGCAGCCAGAACAGAAGGACGAACACGAAGGCGAGCACCCCGAGCTCGTAGCCGAGGATCCCCACCTCGCGGTCGATCGGGAACACCTTGAAGAGCACCCATAGGGCGGGCACGAGGGAGAAGCCGGCGCCGCGGGCCACCGCGCTCCCCCCGGGCACGGCGGGGAAGACGACGCCCAGGACGAGCCCCCAGACGCCCCCGGCCGCCAGGTGGAGGACGAGCGCCTCGGCAGTCAGGGGACCTCCGATCTCCACGTGCAGCGCGCCGGCCAGCCCCGTCGCCCCGACGGCCCACTCGGCGGTAGCGGAGACGACGGCCCCCAGCACACCCCCGAGCAGGCCGAGCGCCAATCGGGTGCTCAGGCCCAGCCGCCCCTCCACCTCGGGCCCGTACGGCACGCCGCCGAGCAGCACCGCGGCGGCGGCGAGCGCGACCACGCCGGAGAGCACCCCGGCGGAGACGAGGACGGGCTCGCCCGAGCCGACCCACCGCACCGCCCCCGCTCCGGCGACCAGGGCCACCGCCGCGGCGAGCAGGGCGGACGCCCGCCCCGGCGCCCCCTCGAGCCCGGCCGTCGCTCCCGTCTTCTCCACCGTCCTCGCCTCCTCCCGGATCGCCCTCGCCCTCACGCCCGCCACCCGATGCCCGCCACGCCCCCGCCTACCGCCGCGCGCCCCCGCTCACCGCCGCTCGCCGGGCGTCGCCGCACGCCGCACCGCGGCCCGAAGCGCGCCCGCGGCGATCGCCACCGGCGGCAGCAGCAGCGCGGCCGCCGCCGCCGGCGCGCCGCGCGCGATCCCGACGCCCACCGCGTGCGCCTCCACCGCCGTGAAGAGCACCGCCCCCAGGAAGAGCGCGTACGGCACGAAGGCGCCCTGCGTCTCCCGATAGTCCGAAACGCGCAGACCGGCCACGAAGCCGAAGCCGGCGGCGAACGCGACCGTCAGGTGCACGAGCCACGCCGAACCCTGCCGGAGCCCCGCACCGAGCGCCGTGCCCGCGAGCAGGAGCCCGAGCGCGCCGGCGAGCGCCGCGGCGCCGCGCATCACGGCCGCTCAGCGCTCGAGGAAGCGGCGGATGCCCGCCTGGCAGTCCTCGGTGAGCCGGGCCAGCGCGTTCACCTCGGCGCCGGAACGGATCCCGGCCTCGAAGCCCGCGCCGTCGATCTGGTACAGGAGCCGCTTGGAGAGAGCGAGGGCCGAGGCGCTCCGCTCCGCGAGCCCGGCGAGGAAGTCGGCGCAGGCGTCGGCGAATCCCTCGTCCGGGAAGACCCGGCACACCAGGCCGACGTCCCGCGCCGTCCGCGCGTCGATCGGCTCGCCGATCGCGATGAGCTCGAAGGCCCGGCGCTCGCCCACCGCCCGGCGGAGGATCGCCATGACCATGGCCGGCACGAAGCCGAGCTTCACCTCGGGATAGCCGAAGCTCGCCCCCTCGGCCGCCACCGCCAGGTCGCACGCGTTGGCGAGGCCACAGCCGCCCGCCAGCGCGCGGCCGTGCACGCAGGCCACCACCGGCTTTTCCAGCCGCCGCAGCAGCAGGAAGAGCTCGCCCAGCGCATCCGCGTCCGCCAGACTCGCCAGCACCCCTTCCTGGACGGAGGCCTGGACCTCTCGGAGATCCGCCCCGGCGCAGAAGTCCGGCCCCGAGCCGGCCAGTCCGATCACCCGGACGCGGTCGTCGGCGGCCGCGCCGGCCAGCGCGTCCTTCAGCTCGTCCACCAGGGCGGCCGAGAGGGCGTTCCGCCGCTCCGGACGCTCCAGCACGATGCGGCACACGCCGCTCGCCGCGTCCAGGTCGACCGAGAGCTCCCGATACGGGCCCGGCGCGGCGGCGCTCACTCGCGGGACCGCACGGTGGGCCGCGACTCGGGCTTCTCGACCGGCTCCGAGAGCAGGGCTTCCGGCACCTCCACCTCCATGCGCAGCAAGGCGGTCGCGAACGTCTTCCCCTGCGCGTCCAGCATCAGGGAGACGGTCCCGCCGCCCCCGAGCGACTCGTGGAGCAGGAAGTTCAGCGCGTTGAGGTTCGGCAGCTCGAAGCGCTCGACCTCGCCCCGGCAGATCCCCTC
This sequence comes from uncultured Gemmatimonadota bacterium, assembly GCA_964613475.1. Lineage (GTDB taxonomy): Bacteria > Gemmatimonadota > Gemmatimonadetes > Palauibacterales > Palauibacteraceae > CAZTGV01. The sequence continues at coordinate 5,503 of CAZTGV010000018.1, read as the reverse complement.
GAAGTGCTTCCGCACCCGCTCGGCGGTCACCTCCCGCTCCAGGACCGGATAGAAGGAGGGCCGGAAGGCGATCAGCCCGATGTTCGCCGTGTCCCCCTTGTCCCCGGAGCGGGCGAAGGCGATCTCCCGCAGCTGCACCCTCGGCATCGTTCAGACCTCCTCGGTGTGCACCCGGACCCGATCCTCCACGACCGCGCGGTCGATGAGCGCCGGCCAGAAGGCCATGACCTCCTGGGCGCGCGGACGGCCGCCCGCGAAGCCGGTCACGGTGGGCGGGCCGGCCAGGATGAGGGGCGCGATCTCGCGCGTGAAGCGCTCCACCGGCGCGCGGTCGGGCGCGCGCACCCCGACGCGGAGCTCCACCTCCGGCAGGTCGGGCGAGGGCGGTCCGGCCAGCGGACCGTGGCAGGCGCCCGCCCCCACCAGCTCCGTCCGGATCTCCTCGAACGCCAGGCCGAGGCGCTCGAGCCGCCCGCGGAGGACGTGGTCGGCCCGGCGCGCCTTCTCGACCGCGTCCGGCCAGGCGTAGGTGAGCGTCCCCACCGCCTTCCAGCCGGCGCGGTACGCGATGGAGACCTTGAGCCGTCCTGTCCGGGCGCGACCCTCCACGCCCGAGATGCGGACCCGGTCCTCGCCCTCGTCCGCCAGCCGGATGGTCGTGAAGTCGGCGATCGCGTCCGGGGTAATGTAGTCGGCCGGATCCCCCATCTCGTAGACCAGTTGCTCGGTGACGGTGGCCCACGTCACCCGGCCGCCCAGATCCGGGTGCTTGGTGACCGTGAACGTGCCGTCGGGCGCCGCCTCGATGATCGGGTACCCGGGCTCCACCAGGTCCACCCGCCGCCAGTCCACCAGGGTGTTCCCGCCGCTCGCCTGCGCGCCGCACTCGTTGATGTGCCCGGCCACGACTCCGGCGGCGATCCGGTCCCAGTCGTCCGCCTCCCAGCCGAACTCGTGGATGAGCGGCGCGTAGGTCAGGGCCGTGTCGGTCGAGCGGCCGGTGATCACGACGTCGGCGCCCTGCTCGAGGCCGGTCACGATCGGGCCGGCCCCGAGGTAGGCGTTGGCGCTGGCCACCCGGTTGCGGACGCTCGCCAGCGGCTCGCCCGTCTCCATGTGCCGCAGCTCGTGGCCGGCGTCCAGCAGCTCGTCCAGCCGGTCCATCAGGTCATCGCCCTCCACGGTGGCGACCCGCAACGGACGGGCGCGCCCGGCGGAGGCGGACTCCCGGAGCGCCTCGGCGAGCGCGCGCCGGCACGCTTCCGGGTTCACCCCGCCGGCGTTGGAGACGACCCGCACCCCCTTCTCCACCAGCTCGCCCGCCAGCTCGGCGACCAGCGGCACGAAGTCCCGCGCGTAGCCGGCCGTCGGATCCCGCTGCCGCTGCTTCTGCATGATCGACATGGTGATCTCGGCCAGGTAGTCGAGCATCAGGTAGTCGATCGGGCCCCGCCGGACCTGGAGCTTCGGCGCCTCCTGCCAGTCCCCCCAGAACCCCTGGCCCGAGGCGACGCGGACGGTGCTCGACTCAGCCACGGCCCGACCGGGGGCGGGCGGGGCCCGCGGGAACGGGGCGGGACCGGGGCGGCGCAACCGCCCGGTCAGGCGTCATCGGGCAGCGTGAACGGACCGATGTGCGGAGCCGGATTGCGCGAGGCGGCCCGCAGCGCGAGCTCCAGCGCGTCGCGCGTCTCCTCCGGGGCCAGGATGGCGTCCACGAAGCCGCGGGCCGCCGCGTAGCGCGCGTCGAGCTGCGCCTCGTACTCCTCCCGGGTGCGCTCGACCGCCGCCCGGGTCTCCTCGTCCAGCGCCTCGCCCTTCCCCGCCGCCTCGTCCATGCGCGGGCCGTAGATCGCCCGCACCGCGGACTCGCCCTCCATCACGCCCATCCGCCCGGTGGGCCAGGTGAACAGGAAGTCGGGATCGAAGCCCTGGCCGGCCATCGCGTAGTAGCCGGCCCCGCTGGCGTGGTTCACGGTGAGCACCAGCTTCGGGACCCGGGCGGTGGCCATCGACTCCACCATGCGGGCGCCGGCCCGGATGATCCCCGAATGCTCGGCCTCCGGACCGACCATGAAGCCGCTCACGTCCTGGACGAACAGGAGCGGGGTGCGGTGGCGGTCGCACACGTCCATGAAGTAGGCCACCTTCTCGGCGGAGTCCGCGTACACGATGCCGCCGAACTTCGGCCGCTCGCCGTCCCCGGCCCCGTACATGCCCCGCCGGTTCGCGATCACCCCCACCTTCCACCCGCCCAGGCGCCCGATCCCCGTCAGCATCTCGGGCGCGTAGTCCGCCTGGAACTCGTCGAACGGACCCTCGTCGAGGAACGTCTCGAGCAGGCGCTCCATCGGGTAGGGCTGCCGGTGGTCGGAGGGGAGGATCCGGTACGCCTCCTCCGCCGGGACGGCCGGCGGCCGCGGGGCCTGCTCGGGACCCGCGCCGGGAGGGGCCGGCAGCTCGGCGACCAGGTCCCGGAGCCGGGCGATGCACGTGCGGTCGTCGGGCTCGCGGTAGTGGGCCACGCCGCTGATCCGGTTGTGGGTGAGCGCGCCCCCCAGCGCCTCCGCCTCCACCTCCTGGCCGGTGGCACCCTTCACCAGGTTCGGGCCCCCGAGGCCCATGAAGCTGGTCCCCTCCACCATGACGATCACATCGGAGAGGGCGGGCAGGTAGGCGCCCCCGGCGATGCACGGCCCCATCACGGCGGCGAGCTGCGGCACGTCCAGGTAGTGCCGCATGACGGAGTTGTAGTAGAAGATCCGGCTGGCGCCGTACTTTCCTGGGAAGACGCCGCCCTGATAGGGGAGGTTCACGCCGGCCGAGTCCACCAGGTAGACGATCGGGATCCGGCAGCGCATGGCGATCTCCTGGGCCCGGAGGATCTTGGTGATCGTCTCCGGCCACCAGCTACCCGCCTTCACGGTGGCGTCGTTCGCCACCAGCACCACCTCGCGGCCGCTGACCTCCCCGAGCCCGGTCACCACGCCCGCCGCCGGCGCCTGACCGTCGTACTGGTCGTACGCCACCAGCAGCCCGATCTCCAGGAAGCCGCCGCCCGGGTCGATCAGGAGCTCCACCCGCTCGCGCGCGGTGAGCTTGCCCTGGTCGTGCTGCCGCCGCACGCGCCGCTCGCCGCCGCCCTGCCGGATGCGCGCCTCCAGCGCGCGCAGCTCGGCCACCAGGGCTCCCATGCGCGTCTCGGCGACCGCCTCGCCCTCCGGGCCGCGCTCGGCCGCGGTGCTCACCCGGCGCTCACCCGCTTCTCAGCCCACCGGCTCGGCCTGGCGCTCCTCGAACCAGCGGCGGATGTAGTCCACCGCGTCGGAGGTCGGCGTGCCCGGCCCGAACAGACGGCCGATCCCGTGCTTCTCCCGCAGCGCCTCCATGTCCTCCTCGGGGATGATCCCGCCTCCCGTGACGAGGACGTCGCCCATGCCCTGCTCCTCGAGGAGCCTCTTCACCCGCGCGAAGAGCGTCATATGCGCGCCCGAGAGGATGGACAGGGCGACCACGTCCACGTCCTCCTGGAGCGCCGTGCTCGCGACCATCTCGGGCGTCTGATGGAGCCCGGTATAGATCACCTCCATCCCGGCGTCCTGCAGGGCGGCGGCGATCACCTTCGCACCTCGGTCGTGCCCGTCGAGCCCCGGTTTGGCCACCAGGACGCGGATCTTTCGGTCCGGCATGCGTCTGCGCCTCCTTCCGTTCGGCGCCGCGCTCCGGCGCGGAGCCGACGAAAGATACCCGGCGCCGGGCGAGAGGAGCAACGTGCGGTCGGGTCGCCCTAGGAGGTCCGGCCGCCTTCTGAAATCATATAGCCGCCACGCACGGTTGCCCCGACGACCAGCGCGGCCCCGATGAGGACGAAGTTCTTGAAGATGTACTGTCCCTCGAGCGTCGGGGCCCAGGGCACGCGGACGAACGTCTCCTGGGGAAAGAAGAAGAGCGGCAGCATGGTCCCGGGCATCTGGAGGAAGAGCAGCAGGAGCGTGAGCCGCAGGAAGCGGCCGGTCAGCAGCCCGAGCCCGATCGCCACCTCCCAGGCGGCCAGCAGCGGGAGGCCGAGGTCCGCCGGGACCAGCGGCAGCGCCGCCATGGTGCGGCGGACCAGGTCCTCGGCGGGGCTGAGCCCGGGGAAGAACTTCAGGGCCCCGAACCAGAGGAAGACGACGCCCAGCGCCACCCGGGTGAGGGTGATCGCGTTGCGGGCCATCCACCCGGTGATCCGCGGGTCCACCCGCTCGAAGAGCCGCCGCGCGCCGGCCGAGGCCGGCGGTCTCCGCTTCCGGGCCGCGCCCCCGGCCGACACGCCGTCGGAATCCCGGCCCGAAACGCCGTCGGAATCCCGGCCCGAGGCGCCTCCCGCGTTCCGGCTCACCGCCCGCCGCGCCAGTTCGCGGGAGCCGCTAGAAGGAGACCGGCTCCTTGAACCGGCCGTACACCGCCTCGAGCGTGGTCCGGATCTCCCCCAGGGTGGCGTAGGCGCGCACCGCGTCCAGCATCGGCGGCATGAGGTTCTCGTCGGCGCGGGCCGCCTCCTGCAGGCGCTCCAGGGTCCGCCGGGTCTCCGCGTCGTCCCGCTTCTCCCGCAGGGCCTCGAGGCGGCGAGACTGCTTCTCCGCCGCCTCCTCGCCGATCTTGAGGATCTCGATCGGGAGCTCCTCCCCGTCCACGAACTGGTTGACCCCGACGACCGTCCGCTCGCCCGTCTCCAGCTCGCGCTGGAAGCGCCGCGACGATTCGGCGATCCGGCCCTGGAAGTAGCCGGCCTCGATGCCGGCCACCACGCCGCCGATCGCGTCGATCTCCTCGAAGCTCGCCTCCGCCTCGGCTTCCAGCTGGTCGGTGAGGGCCTCCACGTAGTAGGAACCGGCCAGCGGATCGATCGTGCTGGCCACTCCGGTCTCGTGCGCCAGCACCTGCTGCGTCCGCAGCGCCAGCTTGGCCGAGTGCTCCGTTGGCAGGGCGAGCGTCTCATCCATGGCGTTCGTGTGCAGGGACTGGGTGCCCCCCAGCACGGCCGCCAGGGCCTGGTAGGCGACCCGGACGACGTTGTTGTGCGGCTGCTGCGCGGTGAGGCTGACCCCGGCGGTCTGAGCGTGGGTGCGCAATCGCCAGCTGCGCGGGTCGTCCGCCCCGTACACCTCCCGCATGTGGCGGGCCCAGATGCGGCGCGCGGCGCGGAATTTCGCCACCTCCTCGAAGAACTCGTTGTGGACGTCCCAGAAGAAGGACAGCCGCGGCGCGAAGTCGTCCACGTCGAGCCCGCGCTCGATCCCCCGCTCCACGTAGGTGAAGCCGTTTTTCAGGGTGTAGGCCAGCTCCTGTGCGGCCGTCGCGCCCGCCTCGCGGATGTGGTAGCCGGAGATCGAGATCGTGTTGAAGTTCGGCGCGTGCTCCGACGACCACTCGAAGATGTCTGTGATCGCCTTCAGCGCCGGCTCGGGCGGGAAGATCCAGGCGTGCTGCGCCATGTACTCCTTCAGGATGTCGTTCTGGA
>CAZTGV010000017.1:0-33232 GCA_964613475.1 uncultured Gemmatimonadota bacterium | reverse complement strand
TGAGAGAACTCGCTCTGAGAGGCGGGCTACGGACGCGCTCTGAGGCGGAGCCAGCGGTCGCATTCTGAGGGGCGGCCCGGCGCCCATGAGGGAACCTGCGAGACCGAATCCTTCGGGCCTTCAGGGCCTTCGGCCCCTCGAATCGCCCCCACAGGAGGCGGCGCGAGCCGACCTCCTCAGCCTAGGTGGTAGGGCCTCAGCCTACGCGGTACAGCGCCTCGCGCTCGCCGTACCGCTCGGCCAGCTCGCGGGCGAAGCGGCGGTGCGGCGGGGCCGAGAGCTCCGGATCCTCCTCCACCATGGCGCGGGCGCGGCGGTGCGCGTCGCGCAGCAGGTCCGCATCCCGCTCCAGGTCGGCGAAGCGGAGGGCCGGCGCGCCGTGCTGCTCGCGGCCGAAGAAGTCTCCCTGCCCGCGCAGGCGGAGGTCCTCCTCCGCGAGCCGGAACCCGTCGGTGGTCGAAGCGAAGACGCGCAGCCGCTCCGGCGGCGTCTCGCCCGAATGGAAGGCGACGCAATAGCTCTGCTCGGCGCCGCGTCCGACCCGGCCCCGGAGCTGGTGGAGCTGCGCGAGGCCGAAGCGCTCGGCGTCCTCGATCAGCATGACGGTGGCGTTGGGGACGTCGATCCCGACCTCGATCACGGTCGTGGAGACGAGGAGCCCGATCTCGCCGCCCAGGAAACGCCGCATGGTGGCGTCCTTCTCCTCGGCCGACATGCGCCCGTGCAGCAGGCCGACCTCCACGCCGGGATAGCGGGCGGTCAGCGTCTCGTGCATGGCGGTGGCGGCGCGCGCGTCGAGCGCCTCGGATTCCTCGATCAGCGGATAGACGATGTAGGCCTGCCGTCCCGCCGCGAGCTGCTCGGCCAGGAACTCGAAGGCCGCCTCGCGGCTCTCGGGCCCGCGTACGCCCGTCACCACCGGGCGACGGCCGGGCGGCATCTCGTCGATCACCGAGATGTCCAGGTCGCCGTACAGCGCCAGGGCCAGGCTGCGCGGGATCGGGGTAGCCGACATCACGAGGCAGTCCGCGCTCCGGGCGCTTCCCGGCGCGCTCCGGGCTTTCCCCGCCGCGCCCCCGGCCCCCGGATCAGGGCCTTCATCGGCTGACTCGGCGCTACCGCCACCGGGCTCGGCGCCCATCTCCCGCAGGGCGCGCCGCTGCTCCACCCCGAACCGATGCTGCTCGTCGATCACCGCCAGGCCGAGGCGTCCGAACGAGACGCCTTCCTGGATCAAGGCGTGGGTGCCGACCACGATCGGCACGGAGCCGGCGGCGATCCCCTCCAGGATCTCGCGCCGGGCGCGGCCGGCGACCGCCCCGGTCAAGAGCACCGGGGCGACCCCGACAGGCTCGAGCAGCGCCCGCAGCGTGCGGTGGTGCTGCTCGGCCAGGAGCTCGGTCGGCGCCATGAGCGCGGCCTGCCAGCCGGACTCGGCCGCCCGCAGCAGGGCGAGCGCGGCCACCACGGTCTTGCCGCATCCCACATCGCCCTGGAGCAGTCGGTTCATGGGCAGGTCGCGGCCCATGTCCGCCTCGAGCTCGCGCCAGGCGCGGCGCTGCGCTTCGGTGAGCCGGAACGGCAGCTTCTCCAGGAATCGGCGGGTGAGCCCGGCGGGACCGCGGAGAGCCACGCCCGCGGCCTCCCCCAGGAGGCGGGCCCGGGCGCGGGCGTGCAGGAGCTGGAGGAAGAACAGCTCCTCGTAGGCGAGCCGACGGCGGGCCGGCTCGATCCGCGCCAGGCTCTCCGGGCGGTGGAGCACTCGGAACGCCTCGGCGAGCGGAGGGAGCCCCCACTCGGCGAGCCACGCCTCCGGCAGGATCTCGCGCCCCGCCACCTCCTCGAGCAGGCGGTCCAGGTTCTGGTCCACGATCGCCCGGACCTGCCGGTGGCTCAGTCCCTCGGTCGCGTGGTACACGGGGAAGACGCGGCCCCCCGTCTCGCCCGCTTCGTCCGCCCCGCCGGCCTCGTCCCCATCTCCATCCTCGCCCGCCCGCGCCAGGACCGTGTGCTCCCGCGGCTGCAGCTGCCGGCCGTGATAGAACCGCACCGGTCCCGAGGCGAGGAGGAGGTCGCCCTTGTCGATCGTCCGGTCGAGCCACGGCCGTCCCGGCCAGGCGCATTCGATCAGGCCGGTTCCGTCGCGCAGGACGGCGTGGAATACGCGAAGCCGGCTCCGAGTCTGGAGGACACCCTTGGAGACCACCCGCCCGATCACGGTCGCGTCGTCCCCCGGCCGCAGGGAACGGATCGGATCGACCGTGGTGGCGTCCTCGTACCGGTGGGGGATGTGGAGGAGCAGGTCCCGGCCGGTCCGCACGCCGAGCTTCTCGAAGCGCTCGGCCCGTCGCGGCCCCACGCCCTTCAGGTACTGGACCGAGCCGGCGACCAGGGAGCGGCCGGGGGTCACCGGAGCCACGTCACGCCACGCCGAGGACCTTCTCCACGTAGACGTCGGGGTCGAAGGGCTCGAGATCCTCGACGTCCTCGCCGGTTCCGAGAAAGCGGACCGGGATGGCGAGCTCGCGCGCCACCGCCACCGCCGTGCCGGCCCGGGCCGTGCTGTCGAACTTGGCCAGCACCAGACCCGACAGCTCCAAGGCGCTCCCGAAGCGCTCCGCCTGGGCGATCACGTTCTGCCCGGACGTCGCATCCACCACCAGCAGTCGCTCGTGCGGCGCCCCCTCCACCTTCCGGCCCAGCACGCGATCGATCTTCCGGAGCTCCTCCATCAGGTCCTGCTGCGTATGGAGCCGGCCCGCCGTGTCCACGATCAGCCAGCCCGCGTTCCGGGCGCGCGCGGCCTCCACCGCGTCGAAGGCGACCGCGGCCGGGTCCCCGCCGGGCTGCCCCCCCACGAAGTCCGCCTTCACGCGCTCCGCCCAGCGGCGGAGCTGCTCCTGGGCGCCGGCCCGGAAGGTGTCGGTGGCGGCGAGGAGCGCACGCTCTCCGGACGCGCGGAGCCGCCAGGCGAGCTTGGCGGCGGTCGTCGTCTTCCCGGTGCCGTTCACGCCCACCAGTAGCAGCACGGAGGGCCCCTCGCCCTCCGGCGCCCGGCGGAGGGGCGGAAGGGACTTCCCGAACCGCGACCCCGACCGGTGCCGACCCGCATCGCCGGCGCCCTCCCCCTCGACGAGCAGCGACCGGATCCGATCGCCCAACAAGCCCTTCAGCTCGCCCTCGCTCCGGATCTTCCCCCGCTCGGCCGCCCGCTCCAGCTCGTCGACCAGCGCCATCGTCGCGTCGACGCCGAAGTCCGCCTCCAGCAACACGCGCTCCAGCCGCTCGATCGCCGCCGGCTCGATGCCACCCTCCACGATCGTGTTCACGTCCATCAACGCGACGTCCACGATCTTCTGCCACAGGGAGCGCTTCGGGCGCTCCGACCGCATGTCCATGCGCTCGTCGGCGTTCATCCGCTCGTCGGCCTCCATCCCTTCGTCCATCTCCATCCGCTCGTCCGTCAACCTCGCGCCTGCCGATCGGGGTGGGTTCATCCGGGGGTCGAACACCTCGAAGATAGCGATGCCGAGACCCGGAGGGCCGTACCCCGGCGGCCTCGGATCGGATGAGAGAAACAAGAGGACGGATGCGCGGCTCGGCCATGCGGCCCCCACGAGCGGTAGGGCCGGATCCGGCCGTGCAGGCAGCCCGGGATCGGAGGGCGGGAGGATGCGGGAGCGAAGACGGGGGGGCGGCTCAGTCTCCCAGGCGCGCCGACACCGCGTCTTCCAGCTCGCCCGCCATGCGGAGGTCGGGACGCGCCACCCGGTCCATGAGCGCCACCGCGGCATCGCGCGCGGCGAAAAACCGCTCGCGGTGCTCGGGCGCCACCGGCTCGGCGCGCGGCAGGTTCAGCCGCGCCGGGTTCACGTGCCGCCCGTGGCGCAGGAACTCGTAGTGGAGGTGGGACGCGGTGGCCAGCCCCGTGGAGCCCACGTAGCCGATCGTCTGGCCCTGCTGCACCCGCGCGCCAGGCCGCACGCCGCGGGCGATACCGCTCAGGTGCGCGTACCGGGTCTGGATGCCGTTCGCGTGCCGGATCTCGACCGCGCGGCCGTAGCCGCCCCACCAGCCGGCCCGGCGCACGACCCCGCCGCCGGTCGCCCGGACGGGCGTGCCCGCGCGGGCGCCGTAATCCGTGCCCAGGTGCGGCCGGCGCCGCTTCAGGATCGGATGGTAGCGGCGCATGTTGAAGCCGCTGGTGATCCGTACCAGGTCGAGCGGCGCCCGCAGGAACTGGCTGCGCAGCGCCTCCCCGTCCAGCTCGAAGAACTCCGGCGGATCGTCCTCCGTCTCCCGGAAGCGGATGGCGGTGATCGCCTCGCCGGCGTTCACGTACTCGGCGGCCAGGATCCGCGACTCCCGCACGCTCCCGTCCGGACGGACCTGACGCTCGATCGCCACCCGATAGGCATCCCCCGCCCGGATGTCGCGGTAGAAATCGATCTGCCAGCCGAAGATCTGCGAGAGCCGATAGATCACGTCGAACGCCTCGGGGCGCGACATCCGGTCCGCGTCGCCGACCATGTGGGCATCGTACAGGTTGGACTGCACGAGGCCGCCCACCACCACCGTGTCCGTGTAGACCGGGACCGAATCCAGGCGCGCGTCCCAGCGGTCCGGCTCCTCGGCCGGAAAGAGGTGGAGCAGCCGATCCGGGTCGAGCTGGAGGCTCACCCGGATCGGGGTCTCCGCGGGACGCATGGTCAGGTGGACCACCGTACCGGGACGGAGGCGCCGCGGATTCTCGTATTCCCGGACGAGCTCCACCAGGCGGGCGATCTCGAGGCCCGTGAAGCCGAAGGTGCCGAAGACGTGCCCCAGGGTCTGGCCGGGCCGGAGGCTGTCGGTGATCAGCACGGGCGGCGGCGGGGTCGGCACCTGCACGGTGCGCACGGCGGCCCGCTCGGGGGCCCCGCCGAGGGATAGAAGGGCCAGAAGAAGGCCCGCCGCGGCGGCGGCGGCCACACCCACCCTGCCCGCGGTCCGGCGACGGCGCGAAGCCGGGTCGGGCGCGCTGCGCATTCCGCGCCTGAGACGCGGCTCTCTGAAGAGCGGAGTCAACGTCCTTGCACCCTGTCACCTCCTGATTTCCCGGGCCGCCCCAGAATGCCGGCGCCGCCGCGTTCGGTCAAGCCCGGACGGACGCCACACCCCGCCTCGCAAGGACCGACCCGACGACGCGGCGAGGGCCGCGGCCGGCCACGCATGATCTTCCCTAAATCGGGAATCCGCCCCCAATTGCGCGCCTTATCCTCCCCCGGACACCGACCGCCGTCGAAGCGCGGCGGGGCGCGCCGCGCCCGGGACTTCGCGACGCGGTCTCGCAGATCGCGGCGCGCCGCGATGGCTGTGGTCCATGCCCTTTCCCGGAGCGCCACCATTTCCCATCCTCCAGGGCAGGCAGGGCCACCGGCCCGGCGCCGGCGGCGACGAAGCTTCCGGAAGCCCCAGGAGTCCTCCTCATGCCCCAGACCTCCATCGCCCCCAGCGAGCCCGACGCCGTCGCCTCCCTCCGCGACGCGGTGCGCGGCCCGGTCCTCACGTCGGACGACCCGACCTACGACCAGGTCCGGCGCGTCCACAACGGCATCATCGACCGCCGGCCCGCCCTCATCGCGCGATGCCAGGGGGCCGCCGATGTGGTGGCCGCGCTCGGCTTCGCGCGCGAGCACGATCTGGAGGTGGCGGTACGGGGGGGCGGGCACAACGTGGCGGGCCGCTGCGTGGTGGACGAGGGGATGGTGGTGGACCTCTCGGCCATGAAGGGGATGCATGTGGATCCCGAGCGCCGGGTCGCCCGCGCGCAGCCGGGCCTCACCTGGGCGGAGTTCAACGACGAGACGCAGCTCTTCGGGCTCGCCACCACGGGCGGGGTCGTCTCCACCACCGGGATCGCCGGGCTGACCCTCGGGGGCGGGCTCGGATACCTCATGCCCAAGTACGGGATGACGGTGGACAACCTCCTCTCGGCCCAGGTGGTGCTCGCCGACGGCCGGGTGGTGACGGCGAGCGAGGAGGCGGACGCCGACCTCTTCTGGGCGGTCCGCGGCGGCGGCGGGAACTTCGGCGTCGTCACCTCCTTCGAATACCGGCTCCATCCCGTCTCCACGGTGACGGGCGGGCTGGCCGCGTGGCCGCTCGCCCGGGCACGGGACGTCCTCCGCTTCTACCGCGATCTCTGCGCGTCGCTGCCGGACGAGATCATGGCCTTCGGCGCGCTCGTGCACGCCCCGGACGGCTCGGGCGCGAAGCTGGCCGCCATCGCGCTGTGCGACTGCCGCCCGCCCGGCACAGACGACACCGTCACCGACCGGGTGAAGGCGTTCGGCCCGCCGGCCGTCGACCACATCGGGCCGATGCCGTACGCCGCCGTGAACCGGATAATGGACGCGGGCTACCCGAAGGGAGCCCTCAACTACTGGAAGTCCAGCTTCCTGGAGGGCCTCTCGGATGAGGCGATCGACACGATGGTGGGCGCGTTCGAGCGCGCACCATCGCCCATGGACGCCATCCTTCTCGAGCACTTCCACGGCGCCCCCACCCGCGTCCCGGTGGACGCCACCGCGTACGCGATCCGGCAGGACGGCTACAACTTCGCGATCCTGTCGGAGTGGATGGACCCGTCGCTCACCGATAGCTGCATCGGGTGGTGCCGCGAGACCTACCGTGCCATGGAGCCGCATCTGGCGGGGGTCCGGTACGTGAACTACCTGGGCGATGACGAGGCGGCGGAGGAAGTGGGCTCGGCGTACGGCCCGAACCTGCCCCGCCTGCGCACCCTGAAGGCGAGGTACGATCCGGAGAACGTGTTCCACTTGAATCAGAACATCCGTCCGGCGCGAGGGACCGAGGCGTAGCGCGGGCCCGATCGACGTCGGCTCGGAGGACGTCGCCGCCCGCACGGCATCTCGATCGCCGCGCGCAGGCTCGCCCGGCGATCCGCCGGGGGATCGAGCGAGGGGGCCTCGACGGCCGGGGCCCCCTCTCCTCAGTCCATCTGCCGCCGGATGAACGTCGGGATCTCCAGGTCCTCCATCTCGGCCCGGGGGGACCAGGGACCGCTCCCGTTCCGGTGTTCGGCGTCGTCCGTCGCCGCCCGCCGCTCCCGCTCCTCCACCTCGAGGAGCCGGGGACCCGTGTAGCGCGACCCGATCGCGACCGGCTCCGCACGGGCGGGGGCCGGCTCCTCCTCGTCCTCCACCACCTCGCCGAAGCCGGTGGCGATCACGGTGACGCGGAGGCAGCCCTCCAGCTTCTCGTCGTGCACGGCGCCGAAAATCATCTCCGCCTCATCGCCCGAGGCCTCCTGCACGATCGAGTTGATGGTGGTGACCTCGTCGATCGTCATGTCCGGGCCGCCACTGATATTGACGAGCACCCCGGTGGCCCCGTTGATCGACAGGTTGTCGAGCAGGGGCGAGCAGATCGCCTGCTGGGCGGCCTCCACCGCGCGGCTCTCGCCCGACGCCTCGCCGGTGCCCATCAGGGCGGCGCCCCGATTCGACATCACCGTGCGCACGTCGGCGAAGTCCACGTTGACCTCGCCCGTCACGCTGATCAGGTCCGAGATCCCCTGCGTGGCGTGCAGCAGCACCTCGTCCGCCTTCTTGAGCGCGTCGCGGAAGGTGGTGCCCTTCCCCACCACCGAGAGCAACCGCTCGTTCGGCACCACGATCATCGTGTCCACGGCCCGCCGGAGCTCCCGGAGGCCGATCTCGGCGTGCCGCATCCGCTTCTTCCCCTCGAAGTGGAAGGGCCGCGAGACGATCGCGATCGCCAGGGCGCCGACCTCGCGGGCCAGCCGGCCGACCACCGGCGCCGCGCCCGTGCCGGTCCCGCCTCCCATGCCGGCGGTGACGAAGACCAGGTCCGCGCCCTCGAGCGCCTTCCGCACCTCGTCCTCGCTCTCCGCCACCGCCTGACGGCCGATCTCCGGCCGCGCGCCGGCGCCGAGGCCTCGCGTCAACCGCTTGCCGATCTGGATCTTGAGGTGCGAGTTGGAACGGTTGAGGGCCTGGGCGTCCGTGTTGATGGCGATGAACTCCACACCCTCCAGGTTCTCGTCGATCATGCGGTTGACCGCGTTCCCGCCGGCCCCGCCCACGCCCACCACCTTCATCCGCGCGTTGCGCGCGATGCTGTCATCGAACTCGAAGACCATCTGCGCCTCCATCCCTAGAAGAAGTCCCTCAACCACTCACCCACGCGCGCCAACACGCGGCCCGCGCCCGCGAGGCTGCCGCCCCGCTCGCGGCCGCTGCCGTAGACCGCCAGCCCGACGGCGGCGGCGAACTCCGGCCCTCCCACCGCCTCGACCGGCCCGGCGAGCCCGATCCCGGGCCCTCCGATCCGGACGGGCAGGTTGAACACCGACCGACCCAGCTCCACCGTGCCGGGGAGCCGCACCCCTCCGCCGACCAGCACCACGCCGGCGCCCAGGTCGTCGAGGAGGTCGTCCTCCTCCAGGCCGTCGTAGACCAGCCCGAAGATCTCGTCCATGCGCTGCTCGATGATGTGCGCCAGGAGCTCGCGCGAGACGCGCCGGGCGCTCCCGACCGACGGCCCGGGCAGCTCGACCCGGTCGTCCGGATCCACCGCCTCGCGCCGCGCCTCGCCGTGCCGCTCCTTGAGACGGGCCGCCTCCTCCGCCGGGACGCCGAGCCCTTTGGCGATGTCGCGCGTCACCGCCGACGCGCCCCACGGGATCGAGCGGAGCTGCCGGATCCTGGGGCCGTGGAAGACGACCACGTCGGTGGACTCCCCGCCGACCTCGACGAGGACCACGCCCGCTTCGCGCTCCTCGGCCCGCAGCACCGCCAGCCCGGCGGCCAGCGGCTCCAGCACGAGCTCCTCCGGCCGCCAGCCGGCCTTGTCCACCGCGCGCCGGAGGTCCTGACAGGCGCGCGAGGCGGCCGTGACGATGCACAGGTCCGCCTCCAGCCGGGTGGCGGTCATGCCGAGCGGGTCGCGGATCCCGCGGCGTCCGTCGACCGCGTAGTCCTGGACCAGCGCGTGGAGGAGCTCGCGGTCCGGCGGCACCGGGACGGCGCGGCCGACCTCCTCGACCCGCCGCAGGTGCTCCTCTTCCACCTCGTCTCCCGACACGGCGACCACGCCCCGCGAGCCGGCCAGCTCGGCGTGCGCGGCCGGCAGCCCCACGTAGGCGCTCTCGACCTCGCGGCCCGCCATCGCCTCCGCTTCCCGGATCGCCGCCCGGACCGACTCCACGGTCGCCTCCAGGTCCGTCACCGCCGAGCCCGCGATCCCGCCGTTCGGCACCGCCCCGGCGCCCAGGATGCGGAGCGGCTCGGACCCCTCGGCCCGGAGCGTCCGCGCCTCCGCCACCACGGCCCGCGTGACCGCGGAGCCGATCGCGATCCCTGCCAGGGCGCGGCCGTTTCCGATCATCGTCGCCCGACCTCGCGCAGCACGACCTGGCCCTCGAAGCGCGCGTCGGCGAGCGCGACGCGCGTCCGCTCGGCGGCGGGCTCGCCCGTGACGGACCGCCCCGAACGGGAGGGGTTTGAACCGCCCGGGACCGCGGCGGCGAGGGTCGCGTGGCCGAGCGCCAGCTCCACCCGGCGGAGCGATCGCACCGGCTCCCGAACCGGGAGGAGGACGCGGCCGGGGAGCGCCGGGTCGAGCATCCGCACCTCGACCGCGCCGCCGGGCAGCAGGCCGATCTCGGAGACCTTCTGCACGAAGGCCGGATCGTGCGCCTCCAGGCGCTCCAGCAGGGCGGCCAGGCGGACCGCGCCGGGGTCGGCCAGCCGCCCGTCCTCTCCCACGGCCACCGCGCCGCGAAGCAGGGGCAGGTCGAGCGCCGCCTCCACCGGGTCGAGGGGGAGGACCCGCCCCTCGGCGTTCACGGCGACCAGGGCGGGCGTGGCGGCGAGGGCGACCGGCCGGTCCTCGAGCACCCGGATCTCCAGTTCCCGCATGCCGCGACGGTGCGCGCGGGCGCGTCGGATCAGCGGGTGGGCCTCCACCCGCCGCTCCCATTCGGCCGGGTCGTCCCACACCGAGGCCTCGGGCGAGATCGCGGCCAGCCGGACGACGTCGTCGGGCCCGACGTAACGCGTCCCGACCACGCCCACCCGCTCGACCCGGAACGACGGGAAGGCGGAGAGGAGCCGAGGGACCCAGAAGGGGACGGTGACGCCCACCAGGGCCGCCGTGCCCAGCACGTAGAGCCGCCGCCTCGCCCGCCGGTTCACGCCGCCCCCACGGCCCGGAGCCGCTCCGCGTCGAACCCCCACAGCACGATCTCCGGCTCCAGCAGGATCCCCAGCTCCTCGTGGGCCCGCCGCCGCGTCTCGATCATCAGCGCCAGCACGTCTTCCGCCCTCGCCTCCCCCTCGTTCACGATGAAGTTCGCGTGTCGCTCCGAGATACGGGCGCCTCCGCGGCGCGCGCCCCGCATGCCGACCCGCTCCACCACCTCCCAGGCCGATCCCCAGGGCGGCCCCGGGTTCTTCCAGGTGGAGCCGACCGATGGAAGCTCGTAGACCTGGGCCTCCACCTTCTTGTCCCGGAAGGCCAGGTGCGTCTCTCGGACGAGCCGCGGGTCCCCGGGAGGCGCGTCGAAGCGAGCCCCGAGGAAGATCCACTCCGGGGACAGCTCCACCCGCCGGTAGGTCGCACCGGCCTCGGCGGGCGCGATCCGCACGACCTCCCCCCGCCGCGTCATCGCCTCCGCCCAGCGGACCCGGTGCCACAGCCATACCTCGCGGGAGCCGGCGTTCATCCGCAGCCCCCCGCCCACGGTGCCGGGGACCGCCTCCAGGAAGCTCCAGCCCTCGCGTCCGTGGCGGCGGGCCGCCCCCACCAGGGCCGGGAGCTTGACGGCCGCCCCGGCCTCCAGCGCGTCCTCGCTGACCCGGAGGGCCTCGAGCGCGCCGCCCAGCGCCAGCACGGCCTCGGGCACCCCCTCGTCGGCGACCAGCAGGTTCGCCCCGCCGCCGAGCACCCGGTACGGCGACCCCTCCAGCGCCTCGAGGGCGCGGCGCAGCGCCTCCCTGGACTCCGGGCGCGCGAACCGCCCGGCCCGGCCGCCGATCCCGTAGCGGGTGAGCGCGCGCAGCGGCACGTCCCGCTCCCAGCGCGGAGCGCCCCCGTTTCCCACGCCGCCCGCCACCGCGGCCGAACCGCCCTCCCTCACGCCCCCACCTCCCCGGAGCCCCGCAGGCCCGCCGCCGCCCGGTGGGCGAGCTCGGTCACGTCCCCCGCCCCCATGAAGGCGAACACGGCCGGCCCCTCCCCGGCGACGGCCACCGCCTCGAGCGCCTGCTCGGCCGTGACGGCGCGCACCGAGCGGGGGGCCGCCTCCACGACGAGCTCGGAGGTGACGCCCGGGATCGGCTCCTCGCGGGACGGATAGATCGGCAGCACCAGCGCCCGGTCCGCCGCGCCGAGGGCCGAGCCGAAGGCGGTCGCGAAGTCGCGCGTGCGGCTGAACAGGTGCGGCTGGAAGACCGCCACCAGCCGCCGCTCCGGCCAGCGCCGGCGCAGGGCCTCGAGCGAGGCGCGCACCTCGGTCGGGTGGTGCGCGTAGTCGTCCACGACGGCCACCCCCGCCAGGTCGGCCAGCAGCTGCAGCCGCCGGGCGACGCCGCCGAACCCCGCGAGCGCGCCGGCCGCGGCCCGGATGTCCGCGCCGAGCCGGAAAGCGACCGCCAGCGCCGCGGCGGCGTTCTGGAGGTTGTGGTCGCCCGGGACCGCGAGCAGGAACTCCACCTCGCCCTCCGGGCCGGTGAGTCGGCATCGCCGGGCGCCGTCCGGCCCCGGCTCGCCGCCCTCCACCCGGTAGTCCGCGTCGGCCGCGCGGCCATACGTGCGGACCTCGCCCGCGCCGGCCAGCGCCTCGGCCAGCCCCCGGGCGCCGGGATCGTCCGCGCAGCAGAGCGCCCCACGGCGCGGGAGCGCGCGGCGGGAGAAGGTCAGGAACGCCTCGCGCAAGGCGGTGACACCCCCGTAGGTGTCCAGGTGCTCCGCCTCCAGCGAGCTCACCACGGCCAGCCAGGGATCCAGCTCGAGGAAGGAGCGGTCGTACTCGTCCGCCTCGACGACCGCCCACTCGCCGCGCCCCGCTCGCGCGTAGCCGTCCCACGCCTCCACCTCGCCTCCCACCACCACCGTCGGATCCAGCCCGGCCGCCTCCAGAGCGCGCCCGGTCATGGCCGTGATCGTCGTCTTCCCGTGGGTGCCGGCGACGCCCGCCACCGGGCGCCCGGCCAGCACCGCTCCGAGCGCCCGGGCGCGCTTGAGCACCGGGACGCCGGCCTCGCGGGCCGCCTCCAGCTCCGGCGCCGCCGGTGGCACGGCGGAGCTCCGGATCACCAGCGAGACGTCCGCCACGTGGGCCGGGTCGTGCCCCGACCACAGCTCGACCCCGAGGGCCCGCAGCTCCGCCGGACCCTCCCCCTTGTCGCAGCCGCTCACCCGGTAGCCGTCCGCCGCCAGGAGGACGGCCAGCCCCCGCATCCCGGCGCCGGCGATTCCCATCAGGTGGACGTGCGCGCCCGGCGCGGGCAGCGCCTCCCGCGACGGCTCCGACGACCGCCTGGAAGAGAGAGGGCGCGCGGCGGGACCGGCCTTCGTCATCATCGTCCCATCCCCATTGCCGACCGCCACCGCGCGTCCAGGGTGGATCCCGAACCACCCCGCTCCCATCCATGCCTCGCCCGCCGACCTCGACACCTCATCGGCCGATCGCCCGCAGCAGCTCCGCCGCGATCCGGTCCACCGCGTCCGGCGCGCCCCGGACGCGGGCGGCCGCCGCCATGCGGCGTCGCCGACCCTCGTCCTCCAGGAGCGCCCGCGCCAGGGACCACAGCTCCCCCGGCCGGAGCGCCGCCTCCTCGCGCATCTCGGCCGCGCCCGCCTCGACCATGGCGCGTGCGTTGGCCGCCTGGTGCCCGCCGGCCGCCGCCGGGAAGGGCACGAAGACCGCCGGCACCCCGGCGGCCGCCAGCTCCGCGACGAACATCGCGCCCGCCCGGGCGATCGCCAGCGACGCTCGGGGAAGGCACCGGGCCAGCCCCTCGACGTAGGGAACCACCCGCACCCGCTCCGCGCGGGGAAGCCGCGCCACGCGGGCGGCCACCTCCGCCTGATGCCGCGGGCCGGCGATCCAGAGGATCCGGACATCCTCCGGCCACGCTCCGGGCTCCGCCGCCGCCAGATCGGCGAGGAGCCGGTCGTTCAGCCCGCGCGCACCCTGGCTGCCGCCCGCGACCAGCACGACCCGCCCCTCCGGCCACGGCACGCACGAAGGGGGGTCGTCGCGCCCGATCGCCGGGTCCACCGGGTTCCCGTGGGCGAACAGCTCGGTCTCCCGGCCCGGGCGCAGCCGCTCCGCCGCCTCCGGGTAGCCGAGGTGGAGCTGGTCCACCCGCCCGGCCAGCAGCCGGGTCACCAGGCCCGGCTCGGCGTTCTGCTCCTGGAGCGCCGTGCGGGTCCCCGAGAGACGCCCCCAGAGGACCGCGGGTCCGGAGGCGTAGCCGCCCGTACCGACCACCAGCTCCGGTCTCAGCTCCCCGAAGGTGCGGGCGAGCCCCGCCACGACCGCCGGCGCCCTCCAGAGGAGCCGCCAGTTCTCCCACGGCCGCGCGCGGCGGAGCGGCTCCATGGGCAGGAGGCGGTACGGCCACCCGGAGTCGGGGAGCACCCGCGCCTCCACCCCGCGCCGCGCCCCGAGCAGCAGGAGCCGAACGTCGGGCGCCGCCCGCCGCAGGGCGGCGGCCAGGTTCAGGGCCGGGTACAGGTGCCCGCCGGTGCCGCCACCCGCGATCAGGACCGCCGGTCCGGACCCGTGCAGCTCGCCGCCCCCGCCCGCGGGCCCCCTCGCCACCGCTCAGCATCTCCGGCGGGACGCGATGTTCCACAGGATCCCCGTCGCCCCGAGCGCCACCACGAGCCCCGTCCCGCCGGCGCTCACGAAGGGCAGGTTCACGCCGGTGGTCGGCAGCGCCCCGATCGTCACCCCGATGTGGGCGAACGCGCCCACGGCGACCATCGCGGTGAGCCCGATCGCCAGCAGACGCCCGAACAGGTCGGGCGCGGAGGCCGCGATCCGCAGCCCGAGCAGGCTCCAGGCGAGGAAAAGACCCAGGAGGACGAGCGCGCCCACCAGGCCCCATTCCTCCGCGATGATCGGGTAGATGAAATCGTTCTGCGGCTCGGGCAGGTAGAAGAGCTTCTGGCGGCTCTCGCCGAAGCCGACCCCGAACAGCCCCCCCGAGCCGACGGCGATCAGGGATTGCCGGAGCTGGTAGCCGATGTCCTCCGCCCCCATGCCCGGGTTCAAGAAGGCGACGATCCGATTCATCCGGTAGCCGGTGTTCACGACCTGGTCCCAGAGGAGCGGCAGCGCCATCCCGCCCAGGAAGAGGAAGTGCCCCAGCCGGCCCCCCGCCGCGAAGAGGACCAGGAAGGCGAGCGTGGCCGTGATCATGGCCGCCGAGAAGTGCGGCTCGGCCAGGATCAGCAGGAAGACCGGGCCGAGGACGAGCAGGAAGGGAAGGAGGCCGTACCGGAAGCTGTGGAGCCGGTCCTGCTTGCGGACCGCCATGGCGGCCGTCCACACGACGACCGCCACCTTGGCCAGCTCCGAGGGCTGGACGGTGACGCCGACGTTGAGCCACCGGCGGGCGCCGTTCACCGAGGGCGCGATGGCGGTCGTCCAGGGCAGCAGGAGCAGCACCAGGAGCACCGTCGTCGTGCCCAGGAGCGGCCAGGCGAGCGTCCGGTAGATGCGGTAGTCCACCAGCGTCGCCACAGCGAGCGCCAGCCCGCCGACCAGCGCGCGCCCGACCTGCTGAATCAGGTAGTGGCTGTCGGGCAGGCCCTCCGACTGCGCCAGAAAGGAGCTCGCGCTGTACACGGAGAGGAGCCCGAACAGGACGAGGGCGGCCGTCACCCCGAGCAGGCCGCGGCGCACCCAAGAGGGGGCCCCGGCCTCCCGCTGCACGTCCGCCGCCCCCCACACCCAGGCCAGGCTCGTCACGACCGCATGCCCCTCCGGCCGGCGCGGACGAGGGCGAGCGCGACGACCGCCGCGCCGGCGAGGGCGCCGTTCACCAGCGCGGCGAGCGAGAGCCCCTCCGCCCCCGGGCCACCGTCCCCCGGTGGCGGCGAGGATTGCGGGGCGGCGACCGCGTCGGGACCGCCGGGCCGACCACCGGCCGTGGCGCGCGCGGGCGCATCGTGCCTCGTCGCGGCCTGGGCCGCTCGCACCAGAAGGGGAATCCCCTCCGAGGGCCGCGCCTCCCCGGCCGCGGTCGCACTACCCGCGATCCCGTCCGCCGCCCCCTCGATACCAGCCGCCGCGCCGTCCACGAAGCCGTCGAGCGCCACGGCGAAGGACAGGCCCGCGCCCGCCACCACCGTCCCGACCAGCACCAGGAGCGCCCCCGCCTCGGTCATCCGTCTTCGTCGCCTCATCCCCGCACCTCCCCTTCCCTCACCCCGCGTTCGACGCCTCCTTCGGCGTCTCTTCCCCGTGCAGCCGCCGCACCGCCTCCTCGAACGCCTCGCCCCGCACCTCGTAGTTCGGGAACATGTCGTAGCTGGCGCACGCGGGGCTGAAGAGCACCACGTCACCGGGCCGCGCCAGCTCCGCGGCCGTCCGCACCAGCGCTTCCATCCCGCTCGCCACCTTCACGTTGGGGACCCGGTCCCCGAGCTCGGCCACGATCTTCGGCGCCGCCTCCCCGAAGGCGACCAGCCCCCGGGCGTTCCGCTCCAGCGCCGGCAGCAGGGGCGCGTACGGCTCGCCCTTGTGGCGGCCGCCGAGCAGCGCGACGATCGGTCGCTGGAAGGACTGCAGGGCGACCAGGGTGGCGGAGCAGTTCGTCCCCTTTGAGTCGTTCACCCACAGGACGCCGTCCCACTCGCCGACCGGGCGGAGCCGGTGCGGGAGGCCGTGGAAAGTCCGCAGGCCCTCCGCGATCGCCGCCGCATCGCATCCCGCCAGCGCCGCGGCCGCCCCGCCCATGAGGGCGTTCATCACGTTGTGCCGACCGATCAGGGGCAGCTCGGCGACCCGCATCCAGCGTTCGTCCCGCCCCGGCATCCGGAAGCGGAGCACCTCGTCCTCCGCCAGCCAGGCGCCCGGATCCTGGGGCTCGGCCAGCGAGGCGCCGTAGCGCGTCCCGGGGACGCCGCGCACCATTCCGACCACATCCGGGTCGTCCGCGTTGACCACCCAGCGGCTCTCCTCGTCCGCGTTGGCGAACAGCCGCTCCTTGTCCGCGTAGTAGCGCTCCAGGCTCGCGTAACGGTCCAGGTGGTCGGGGGCGAGGTTCAGCAGCACCCCGATCTCCGGGTCGAACACCTCCAGGTCCGCCAGCTGGAAGGAGCTGAGCTCGACGGCCACCCATGCCGGCTGCTCCTCCAGCAGCGCCACGGCCGAGAGCGGCCGCCCGATGTTGCCGGCGGTGACCACATCCAGCCCGGCGGTCTCCAGCAGGTGACCCACCAGCGCGGTGGTCGTCGTCTTGCCGTTCGTCCCGGTGATCCCGATCACCCGGGAGCGCAGGTTTCGGAAGGCCAGCTCCACCTCCGCCACCACCTTCCGCTCCGCCTCGCGCACGGCCCGCCGCACCTCGGTCGAGGGGTCGATCCCTGGACTCACCACGACGATCCGGCAGGCCAGGATCCGCTCCAGGTCGTGGCCGCCGGCTTCGGCCTCGATCCCTTCGGCGCGCAGCGCCTCGGCGGCCCGCTTCTGGTCCTGGCCCGCCATCAGGTCGCTGGCGTAGACCTTCCCGCCCAGGTGCGCCGCCAACCGGGCCGCCGCCACGCCGGACCGTCCGAGTCCCAGCACTGCGACCGGGTCGCCGGCTTCGAACAGGGATCGCTTCGTCGTGCGCGCCGCCGCCATGGGCATCACCGGATCTTCAGGGTCGCGAGCCCGACCAGGCTGCAGATGATCGCCAGGATGTAGAAGCGGATCACCACGCGAGTCTCCGGCCAGCCGAGCTTTTCGAAGTGATGGTGGAGGGGCGCCATCCGGAACACGCGACGGCCCATCCCCGTCCGCCAGCGGGTCAGCTTGAACCACCCCGACTGCGTGAGCACCGAGACCGCCTCCGCGACGAAGACGCCCCCCACGATCAGCAGCAGGAACTCCGACTTGAGCAGCACGGCCACCGACCCGATCCCGCCGCCCAGCGCCAGCGAGCCCGTGTCGCCCATGAAGACCTGCGCGGGCGGCGCGTTGAACCAGAGGAAGCCGATCGCGGCCCCGGAGAGCGCGGCGCAGAAGACCGTCAGCTCGCCCGCTCCCGGCAGGTAGAAGACCCCCAGGTAGGTGGAGGTGTCCACGCGGCCGATCACGTAGGCGAAGAACCCGAAGGTGAGCGCCGCGATGGCCGACAGGCCGGCCGCCAGCCCGTCCAGGCCGTCGGCCAGGTTCACCGCGTTCGAGCTGCCCGCGATCACCAGGGCGACGAAGAGGGGGAAGAACGGCGCCCAGATCCGGATCACGTAGTCC
This sequence comes from uncultured Gemmatimonadota bacterium, assembly GCA_964613475.1. Lineage (GTDB taxonomy): Bacteria > Gemmatimonadota > Gemmatimonadetes > Palauibacterales > Palauibacteraceae > CAZTGV01. Next base: position 15,729 of record CAZTGV010000017.1, on the reverse strand, counting down.
TTGAAGAAGGGCAGCGTGGTCACGTTCGGGTCCTGCGGCGCGAGCGGCAGGAAGAGCAGGAACATCCCGAGCGCCAGCCCCAGGATCATCTGCCACACCAGCTTGTGCTTGGCGATCAGCCCCCGTGACTCGTGACGCACGACCTTCAGGTAGTCGTCCATGAAGCCGATCGCGCCCATCCAGGCCGTGACCCCGAAGACGATGAGCACGTAGGCGACGTCGAGCCGCGCCCACAGCAGCGTGGGAAAGAGCGCCCCGGCGAGGATGATGATCCCGCCCATCGTCGGCGTTCCCGCCTTCTTCAGGTGGCTGCTCGGCCCCTCGGTCCGCACCACCTGCCCCCACCCCTTCCCCCGCAGCCAGTGGATCACCGGCCGGCCGACCAGGAAGGCGGTGAGCAGGGCCGTGACCATGGCCATGGCGGCTCGGAACGAGATGTACTGGAACAGGTTGAAGACGATGTGCCGGTCCGCGAGCGGGAAGAGGAGGTGGTAGAGCATCAGCCGCCCGCCTCCTCGCCGAATCGCGCCTCGAGGCGCTCCAGGAGCCGCTCGAGCCGCACGCCTCGCGAGGCCTTGAGCAGCACCGCCTCATCGCCCCGGAGGGCCGCGCCCAGGGCCGGCCACACGGTCATCGGGTCCTCGGCCCGCAGGAACCGCGTGTCGGGCGTTCGGTCCTCGGCCTCCAGGGCGGCCGCCGGAGCCGCGAAGTCGCCGGTGGCGGCGACCAGCGCGAAGCCCGCCTCCACGATGCCCTCCAGGACCGCCCGATGAGCCGCCGGCCCGGCCTCGCCCATCTCCAACATCGTGCCGATGACGGCGACCCGGCGGCGCGCGGGAAACGCCTCCGCCAGGTACCGAACCGCCGCCTCGAACGACTCCGGGTTCGCGTTGTAGCAGTCGGCGAGCACGTCCAGGCGGCCGAGCCGGCGGAGCGCGCCCCGAAGCCCGAGCGGCCGGAAGCTCCGGAGGCCTCGCGCCGCCTCCGCCGCCGGGACACCGAGCGCCTCGGCCACGGCGGCGGCGATCAGGGCGTCGCGCAGGTGGTGCAGCCCGCCCGCCGCCACCTCGAAGCGAACGCCGTCCCGCTCGAACCACGCCCGGCCGGGCGAGGTGCCGTGGCGCTCCGTCGGCTCGGGCCGGAAGTCCGCGCCGGCCTCGATCCCGGCCACCACCGAGTCCGGCCGCAGCCGCCGGGCGGCGGCCGCGAGCTCCGGCGGCCGCTCCCCGACCACCACCGCCCCCTCCCGACTGGCGCCGCGGACCAGGCTCAACTTCTCCCGCAGCACGCCCTCCACGCTCCCGAACCACTCCAGGTGCGCCGGGCCCACCGTGGTGACGACCGCGTCGTCGGGCGCCGCGATCCCGGCCAGTATGCCGATCTCCCCGGGCTCGCTCGCCCCCATCTCCAGGACCCACACCTCCGCGTCTCCTGGGGCGGCCAGAATGGTGAGCGGGAGCCCGACCTTGCTGTTGTAGTTGCCGGGAGTGGCGTACACCCGGCGCGCGGCGCCGAGGGCGGCGGCGATCATCTCCTTGACGGTCGTCTTGCCGGAGCTGCCCGTGACGCCGACCACCCGCGCCGCCGTCCGCCGTCGTCGCCAGCGGGCCAGATCGGCGAGCGCCCCGAGGGGATCGTCCACCGGAAACCAGACGAGGTCGAGCTCCGGCCGTTGGCGTCCGGACGGCACTACCGCCCCGTCCGCCCCGGCGGCCGCCGCGGCCTCCAGGAAGTCCGCCCCGTGGTGGCGCTCTCCCGGGAGGGCGACGAACAGCGCCCCGGGCCCCACCTCGCGGCTGTCGGCGCAGACGGCCGTGAAGCGGACGTCCCGCTCCCCGGAGCCCGCCCCGGCGCCGGCTTCCAGCCCCAGCGCCTCGCGCACCTGCGCCTCCGTCAGGGGCGGTGGCGGCACGCGCGCCGCCACCTCCGCCTCCCGGTGGGCCGCACCCACACTCACGCCTCCACGCCCTCCGCGCCGGCCGCGCCCATGCCGTCGGCCTCCGTCAGCTCGCGGACGATCGCCGCCTCGTCGAACGGGTGCTTCTGCCCGGCCACCTCCTGATAGGTTTCGTGCCCCTTCCCGGCCAGCAAGACCAGGTCGTCCGGACCCGCCTCCTCGAGCGCCCGGGCGATCGCCTCGCGCCGGTCCAGGACGATCCGCCGACGCTCGGACGGCATCGGCGCCGTCACCTGTCGGGCGATCTCCGCCGGGTCCTCGGAGCGGGGGTTGTCCGTCGTGACGATCGTCAGGTCCGCCAGTTCGCCGGCGATCCGGCCCATCTCGGGACGCTTGCCCCGGTCCCGGTCGCCGCCACAGCCGAACACCAGGATCAGCCGGCCGCGCGCCAGGCCGCGGAGCGTCATCAGGACGCGCTGGAAGGCGTCCGGGGTGTGCGCGTAGTCGCGCAGCACGAGCGAGGGCGTCCGCCGCAGCACCTCCATCCGCCCCGGCACCGGCGGCACGTCGGACAGGAGCTCCGCGATGCGCGCGGGGACCATCCCCACCGAGAGCGCCGCGGCCGCCGCGGCCAGCGCGTTCTGGACGTTCCACTCGCCCGGCAGCGGAAGATCCACCCGCGCCGTGCCCTCCGGCGTGACCATTCGCCACGCGCTCCGGGCCGGGCCGTAGGTCGGCGACTCCGCCCGCACCTCGGCCTCGGCCGAGAAGCCGTAGGTGACCCGCCGCGCGCCGTCGGGCAGCAGCGGCTCGCCCTCCTCCCCGCGCAGGTCGGCCCAGGCCGGCTCGTCCGCGTTGATCACGCAGGTGCCGCCGGGCCGCAGCAGGTCGAGCAGCCGTAGCTTGGCGGCGCGGTAGGACTCCATGTCCGGGTGGTAGTCCAGGTGCTCGCGCGTGAAGGTGGTGTAGACGGCCACGTCGAAGTGGAGCGCCGCCACCCGCTGCTGGGCAAGCGCGTGCGAGGAGACCTCCATGGCCACGGCGTGGGCGCCCTCCTGGCGCAGCTCGGCCAGCGCCCCCATCAGCGCCAGCGGATCCGGCGTGGTGAGCGTGCCCGGTCGGAGGCTCCCGTCCGGCGGGACCACGCCCAGGGTGCCGAGGGTGGCCGTGGGGCCGAGGTCGGAGAGGAGGCAGCGGGCCAGCCAGGCGGTCGTCGTCTTACCGTTCGTCCCGGTGATCCCGACCAGATGGAGCGCCTCGCCCGGATCCCCATGGAAGAGCGAGGCGAGGTGGGCCGCCGCCGCCCGCGTGTCGCGCACCCTGAGCTGCGGCAGACCGGCTTCCGGGATCACCCGCTCCACCACCGCGGCGGCCGCCCCGGCGCCCGCCACCATCGGGAGCAGATCGTGCGCGTCCACCCGACCGCCCGCGATCGCGCAGAACAGGTCGCCGTCATAGACCTGCCGCGAGTCGAGGACCAGCCGCGCGAACCCCTCCGGGTGGCCCCCCGACCAGCGGGGGCCGAGCCCCCGGCGCAACAGCCTGCGTTCGACGTCCGAGCTCCTGATCACCCTACCTCGCTCGTCCTTCCGTACCCCCCGGAGACGCGGAGGCGCCGTCGCCCCGCGTAGAGGCGCCCGGCGCTTCCGTCCGATGCGACGACCGTTCCCCGGACCCTCCCGGGGAGCCGACCGCCCATCGGCCTGGCGCGGACGCGAACCGCAGCGGGCACGACCGTGCCCCGAACACGGGGCCCTCGTCCCGTCCACCCCACCACCCAACGGCCGCGCCCGCGTATCTGTATCTCCACCGCGTCCGCCGTGCGCCCCCTGGCGCCCCGGCGGCGCGAACACCGCGTCTTTCCTACCGGAGCCGGACGGTCGCGCCCGGCGAGGCCGGGATTCCCGGCCCGGGCGACTGCGCCCGCACCTCGCCCGCCGCTTCCAGCTCCACCCGCAGGCCCAGCTCGTGGAGCCGGGCCACCGCCGCGCGGACCGGGAGGCCCCGCAGGTTCGGCAGCCGGACCGGGGCTGCCTCCTCGGCGTCGCCGAGCCCGCCGGGCCATGCTTCCGGCGCCGCGCCGAGCGTGAAGATGAACGGCCCTCCGTCCGGCGTCGGCGCCGCCGGCCCCCAGCCGGCCGGCGCGGCCCCGCGCGCGGCGACTCGCTGACCGACCCGCAGCCCGCGGGTCGCCAGCGCCGCCTCGAGCGTGGCGCGGCCGATCGGAGCCGCCGTCACCCCGCCGTAGAAGGCTCCCTGCGGCTCCTCCAGCTTGGTGAGGATCACGAGGTGCGGGTCATCGGCCGGCATGTAGCCGACGAAGGAGGCCGCGTATCGCCCCATCTCGTAGCGCCCGTCGCCGAGCAGCCGCGCCGTTCCCGTCTTGCCCGCCACCGGCAGGCTGGCGAGGGCCGCCCGCGTCGCCGTCCCTTCGGCCACGACGGAGGCCAGCACCTCGGTCACCGCGCGCGCCACCGACTCGTCCACCACGCGCCGGATCGGCCGCGGCTCGCGGCGAAACACCGTGCGTCCCTCCGCGTCCCGCGCCTCGCGGACCAGGTAGGGACGCATCAGCACGCCCCCGTTGGCCAGCGCCCCGAACGCCGCCGCCAGCTGCAGCGACGTCACCGAGACCTCGTAGCCCATGGCGAGCGACGCCTGGCTGAGCCCGGACCACTCGTCCGGACGCCGAAGCAGCCCGCCCGATTCGGCCGGATGGGCGATTCCGGTCGGCACGCCGAAGCCGAAGTCCCGCAGGTAGCGATAGTGCGCCCCGGCGCTCAGCCGCCGCGCCAGCTTGACCGCCCCCACGTTGCTCGAGAATCGCACCACCTCGGCGACCGTGAGCGTGTCCGCCGGGTGCACGTCGCGGATCAGCCGGCGGCCGTCCCGCCAGCTGCCGCCCTCCGCGTCCACCGTCTCGTCCAGCCGCGCGGCGCCCTCGGCGAGGAGCGCGGCCAGCAGGAAGGGCTTGATCGTGGAGCCCGGCTCGAAGGGGTCCGTGAAGGCGGGCACCTTCCGGAGCCCCTCGCCCCGGCGGCTCGCCGCCGCCAACAGCTCGCCGGTCCGTGGATCGAGCAGGAGGACGTCCCCGCCCGAGGCCCCGGTCTCGGCCAACGCGCGCTCCAGCGCGTTCTCCGCGATCGCCTGCAGCTCCGCGTCGATCGTCAGGAACACGTCGTGGCCCGGCCGCGGGGCGGAAAGCGGCGCGCCCGGCAGCCAGTAGGTGGCCCCGAGCGCGTCCCGACGGGTCAGCGAGGCGCCGGGGGTGCCGCGCAGGAGGCTGTCCAGCTGGAGCTCCAGCCCGGACGCGCCGTGGCCGTCCGGCCCGAGACCGCCGATCAGCGGGCGGGCGCGCCGGCCCTCCGGATACACCCGCGAGGCGAGCGGCTCGAAGTGCAGGCCGCGCCGCACCGCGCCCATCAGCCGCTCCCGCTCGGCGTTGGAGAGCCGCCGCGGAACGGCCACCCAGCCGCGCGTCGCGGCGGCCAACCGCGCCTCTTCCCGGTCCGCCAGCCCCAGGATGCGTCCGATCGTGGTCACCGCGCGGGCCGGGTCCTTCATCTCGGCCGGGGCCACGTACGCCCGCCACTCCTGCCCGTCCAGGGCGAGCGCCCGGCCGCTCCGGTCGTAGATGGCGCCGCGCTTGGCCGGGATCTCCACCGGGGCGGCGTTCTGCGCCCGGGCCGCCGCCCGCCAGCGTTCGGCATCCAGGACCTGGAGCTGGACGAGCCGTCCTCCGTAGGCGAGGGCGAGCAGCAGGAAGGCGCCCTGGAGGGCGCGCAGCCGGCGGGCGTGCGTGCGCGGGCTCACCGGATCCGCTCCGGGCCGGAGCGTGCGGCCGGGACGCCCCGTCCCGACCGGAGGCGCGCGCCGCTCACCGCGGGGCCTCGGACGCGTCCAGCAGGAAGATGATCTCGGCGTCCGAGGCGGGCCGAAGCCCCAGCTCCGCGGCCGCTTCCCGGATCCGCTTGCGCGAGGAGAGGGAGTCGGCGCGCATGCGCGCCGAGGCGAGCCGGTCGCGGGTCACCTGCTCGGCCATTTGCAGGGCCTGGAGCTCCCGGGAGAGCTGCCGCGCGTGGGCGCCGCGCTTCACGGCCGAAGCCATGGAGAACGCGACCGCGGCCACCACCAGCCCGCCGACCGCCCAGCGCCGGAGCGCTCGACGGCGGAGCGGGGGGCGGCGCCGCGCCGCCGCGCCCCGTCTTCCGCCTCTGCCCGCGCGCTCTCCACCCATCGTCCTCCCCGCCTCGTCATCCCGCCCCGTTCCCGCGCGCCCCGTCTCCCCCGCCCCCGCGGCCCCGGGCACTCACCACCGGCTGGTCCGTCGTCGATCCTGGGACGACCCCCCGCTCAGGCCCGCTCCCAGGCCCGGAGCCTGGCGCTCCGCGACCGGGGGTTCCGGGCGACCTCCTCCTGCGAGGGCCGCTCCGGCTTCCGGGTCAGCGTCCGCCCCAGCGGCTCGCCGCGGCAGAGGCACACCGGGAGCTCCGGCGGGCAGATGCAGCCGCGGCTCCACTCGCGGAACGCGTTCTTCACCAACCGATCCTCCAGCGAGTGGTAGGCGATCACAACCAGCCGACCGCCGGGCCGGAGCAGCTCCCGGATCTCCTCCAGGCCCTCCTCGAGCGCGGTCAGCTCGTCGTTCACCGCGATCCGCACCGCCTGGAAGATCCTCGCCTTGTCCTGGAAGTCGGCGCGCGGTCCGAGCGCCGCCTCGATCGCCGCCACCAGGTCGTCGCTGATCTCGAAGGGCGCCTCGCGCCGCCGCCGCACCACCTCCGCCGCCAGCCGGCGCCACCGCCGCTCCTCGCCGAACTCCCGGAACACGCGCCCCAGCGCTTCCTCCGAGGCCGTGTTCAGGAGTTCGGCCGCGGGCCCCCGTCCGCCCGTTGTCCCGCCCATCCGCATGTTCAACGGTGTGCCCGGACGAAAGGAGAACCCGCGCGCCGTCTCGTCGAGCTGCGGCGAGGAGACGCCCAGGTCCAGCAGCGCTCCCGCCAGCCCGTCCCATCCCGGCGGCCCTTCCGGACCGCCCTCCCGCTCCGCCGACAAGGCCCGTCCCGCCAGGGTCGGCGCCTCCCGGAAGCTTCCCTGGATCAGCCGGACCCGGTCCCCGTAGGGCGCCAGCCGCTCGCCGGCCGCCTCCAGGGCGGCGGGGTCCAGGTCGAGCCCGACCAGCCGCGCCTCCGGACCCGCCTCGAGCAGCGCCTCGGCATGGCCGCCACCTCCGAGGGTCCCGTCCAGGAACCAGCCGCCCACCTCCGGGCGCAGGTGTCGCAGCGCCTCGGCCACCATGACCGGCTCGTGCTCGTAGGCGTCGCTGGCGGCCATCCCGCCGCTCCCCCGCCGGCGCTCAGGCGAAGATCGAGGCGACGTACCGGTCGAACTCCTCGCTCTTCACCGCCGTCTGCCGCTCGAAGCGGCCGGGCTCCCAGATCTCGATCCGGTCGATCGCCCCGACGATCAGGGCCTCCGAATCCAGCTCCACCGCCTGCCGCAGCCGCTCCGGAACCAGAAGCCGCCCCTGCTTGTCCAGCTGGACCTCGTGCGCGTTCGCGGTGATCGAGAGCACCAGGGACCGCAGGTCCGGCTTGCGCTTCGACAGCTCGCGGAGGTTCTGCTGCACCTCCTGCCAGCTCTCCTCCGGATAGAGGGAGAGCGCCTCCGGGTGCGCGTGGATCAGGACGAAGGGGTGGTCCTCCAGGCCGCGTCGAAACGGCGCCGGCAGCGCGACCCGCCCTTTGGCGTCGAACTGGTGCAGATAGCTGCCCAGGAAGCCGGCCACGGCCCCGTCCCTCGTCCGGGAGGCGTTTTCCCCATTTCCACCCACTTTTCCCCACTGGCCCCCATACTACTCACGGGCCCGCGGCCGAGTCAACCCCCTGCTGAAAGCCGATCGGAAGGTGATCCGGGGGCGCCCTGGAGCGGTGCCCGGAGGTGCGCGCGGCGGAGCGATGGAGGGGGGCGGCGGGAAGGGCGGAGGCGATCGACGGGGACTCGCCGGGCGGCCAACGAGACCGGCTATGAGGGGCGGACGAAAAACGCCCGGGCGGGAAACGCCGGGCCGGGAAGGAAGTCAGGGAGCGGAGGCGCCGTCCCAGGCGCCTCCGAGACGCGGACGGGAGTCGCCCCCTCAGTCGAGCCGGCCGGCCGCGGCCCGGCGAACCCGCCCGTCCAGGTCCACCGCCGCGCGGCGCAGCACCTGGCGGGCGGTGGGATCGTCCTCCCAGCCGCGGTGCAGGGCGGCGAGCGCCTCGAGCAGCAGCTCCGAGCGCGGCGCCAGCCGGGGCCGGCCGATTAGGCGGCTGTACCAGTTCGGCTTCTCCAGCACGAGCCCGAGCAGCGTGTCCAGGGCCACCGGGTCCTCGATCGCCCCGAGCGCCCGCACGGCCATCCGCCGCAGCTCGATCGCCAGGCTCTCGTCCTCGGCGAGCGTCATGAGCAGCGGGAGCGCGTCCGGCGGCGGGTTCTCCTGGGCCGCCGCCAGCCCCAGGGCCACCGCCTTCGTGTCCTCCTCCTCCAGCAGGCGGCACATGGCCCACTCCCGCCGGCGGGGCACCCGGACCAGCAGCTTCAGCGCCTCCAAGCGGATGGCGGGATGCTCGTGGCCCGCGAAGCCGGATGGGGACCAGCCCCACGGCCACTCGGGGAGCGCGCCCATCAGGGCCAGCAGGTTCCGCACGACGAACCAGGGTTGGTCGGCCTGGTTCAACCGATCGGCCGCGGCGCGGCCGACCTCGCGGACCGGGCCTTCCAGCACGCGGTCGAACGCCCGGCGCCGGACCGAGCGCGAGCTCGAGGTCGCCAGCAGGTCGAGGAGCGCCGGAATGGAGTCGGGGAGCGTCTCGGGAGCGGGGCCGCTCCCGTTCGCCGCCTCACCGGCCCCGGCCTCGTCGGGCCCCTTCAGGCCGGGGCCCCCGGCGGTCCCCTCTCGGGCCGAGCGGTCGATCTCCGCGGCGGCTCCGCCGGGGCCGGACTCCCCCCCGGCGCGTGGCGCCGTGGCGGGCCGCGCGTCCGGCGCTTCGCTCTCGTCGCGCAGCAGCGCGTCGAACGGGTCGTATGGCTGGAAGCCACTCATCGCGTCTGTTCGATCGAGCGTGATCCACGGGGCGAACCCATAACATCCCGTGGGTCTCGCAAGGGCGGTGCGGGCGGATGGGGTGGGAAAGGAGATGCGCCGGAAGGCGTTACTCAAAAAGTACTTGCGGACCGGAGCGAGGGACGGGGAGAGGGTGACCGCGACCCCGGGACCCCGGCCGCGCGCCGCAGAAGGCGAGCCGGTCGGGCGATTCGCGATCCGCCCCGGGCGAAGAGGCCCGCCGCCGTGGGCCGCGGCGGCAGGCCTCCCTCGAGTCGAATCAGCAGGACTTCCGGATGATCTGCTCCTGACGGTAGACCTGGACGTCGACCGCCTCGCGGATCTGGCTCTGGCTCTGCTGCTGGTAGCTGCCCGACTGGTTCAGCAGCGGCAGCACCTGCTGGAAGGTGTTGAGGGCCCGGCGGGCCGGCTCGCAGGTCTCCTGCTGGTTCCGACTGTCGACCTGGGCGCCCATCTGGTAGTAGCTGTACGCGGTGAAGAAGTTGATCTGCTGCCGCAGGTCCTCGCGATCGGCGAACTCGCGCGCCGTCCGGAACATGTCGATCGCGGTCGAGAACTGGTCCCGCTGGAAGTAGTCCTGATAGCCGCGGGCGAAGAGGTTCTGCGCCACCGCGTTCGGGTCCTGCCCCCGGTCGATCGCCTCCCGGAAGTCCGACAACGCGCGATCGGTGTTCCCGGCCCGAAGGCTGAGCGAGCCCCGCCGCATGCGCGCGTTCAGGTACTCCGGCTCCAGCTCGAGGACGCGGTCCAGCTCGCGCACCGCCTGCTGGAACCGGTCCATCCGGGTGTAGATCGTGGAGCGGAGGTCGTGGACGCGGGCCAGCGTCTGCTCGGTCGTCTCCTCCGCCCGGCCCGGCACCTCGGCGTCCTCCCCGGTGCCGGCCGTCTCGTCCTGGGCCGCCTGGTCCTCCTGGCCGACCGCCGTGTCCTGGCCGGCCGGCGAGGCCGCGGTGCCGCCCGCTTCCCGGGCGCGGAGCCGCTCGAGCGCGCGCTCGGAGAACTCGAGCGCCGCCTCCAGGTCGCCGAGCTCCATGTGCGCGGCGATCACGTTGGTCAGGATGGCCGGCTCGATCTCGTCGCCCCTCAGCTCGAACACCTTGTCGTAGGCGCGGACGGCCAGGCGCACCGCCTCGGGATCGCTCACCGAGCTCCCCTCCGGCGCCTGCCGCCCCGGGGTGGCGCCCGGCTGGGGAGCGGTCCCCTCGGGGGCGGCCGGCGCCCCGGTGGCCGCGCTCTCGCGGGCCGTCCCCTTGGCGAGGGCCACGTTGCCGAGGTACTCCCAGAGCGCCGCATTGGTGGAGTCGCGCTCGACCCCCTCCTGCAGGATCTCGATCGCCTCGGCGAAGGCGCCGGCGCTGGCCAGGTTGAACGCCACGTTCAGTCGGACGTCCGCGTCGTCGGGGTTGAAGTTCAGGTACTCCCGGTAGAGGGCCTGCGCGCGATCCGTGTTCCCGAGCTGCGTCTCGACGAAGGCGAGCGACTGGAGGGCGTCGGTGTTGGAGGGGTTCTCGTCCAGCACGCGACCCAGGTTCTCGCGCGCCTCCTCCCACCGCTCCTGCTCCATGAAGATGCGGCCCTGGAGGTAGACGGCGCGGGTGCTGCTGGGGTTCACGGCCAGCGCCCGCTCGCAGTTGCGGGCCGCATCCTCGAGCTGGTCGGAGGCCAGGTACTCGGCGCAGAAGACGACCGAGCGCTGGAACTCCACCTGCCCCTCGAGGCCGGAGGCGATCTCCTGCGCCGCCTCCCGGTCCTTGCCATCGTCCTGCACCTGGAAGGACTGGGCGGGGAGCTCATCGCCCGACTGGGGGTCGACGAACCGGACCTCGACCTGCACGCCCTGCCCGCCGCGTCGGGCCGTGCCCACCATCAACATCTGGGCGTCGAGCCGGCTGGCGAGCTGCCGCCATTCGATCGCGGTCATGTCCGAAGGCTCGAGCTGGTACTGCTCGAGCGCGTCCTCGATCCGGTCCTTCTCGATCGGACGCATGCCGGAGAAGTCCTTCAGCCGATCACGCACCCGATCCGCCACCCGCTCGCCGAAGCGCTCGCGCACGCCGTCTTGCACGGCCAGCGGCGCCACCAGCACCCGGATCTCGTTCGACTGGGCGGGCGCCTCGGCCGGCATCGCCAGCCCGGCCGTCAGGGCCAGGGCGAAGCCCGCGAGGACGGAAGAGAAGCTCTTACGTGCGTGTGTCATGTGTCTCCCTCGGAGCATGTGCCGCCGTCACGGCGCCGCGACCCTCCGGCCGCGTCCGTGCCTCCAAACGCGTCCGTCACGACCCCCCGGCTTCCCCGCCCCACCCCGACGGTCCTCCGAACCGTGCCGCGGCCGGGAGCACCCGCCCTCGGCCGCGCGCGAACGCCTTTTCGTCTACCCGAAAAACCCGAGCATGGTTCGTTAGGCTCCTGTGGGCGCGGGCGCAAGCCCCATGCCCTACGGGCGCCTCCGCACGGTGCGGACGACATACCCGAGACATCCCATAGACTTCCCGATCCGGCGGGAGGTCACGAGAAGAACTGACCGAGCCCGCGCCGCCGCGATCGCGGCTTCCGGGCGAGCGGCGGGACGGACTGTGGCTCGAGGCCACGGAGGAGGCGGGCCGGGTTCGATTCGGTGAGCAGCCGCACGACCCGGCGGACCGCCGCCTCCCGGACGCTCGCGCCGTCGGACTCCGCCTTCGCGCCGCCGGGCTCCGCCTCCGCGGCGTGGGGCTCCACGTCCTCCACCTCCCGGCCGTCCGCCACGGCCGCCGTCCGTTGGATCGCAGAGCAGGCGGCCCGCACGTCCGGCACGCCGCGCGCGTGGTAGTCGCTCGAGAGGTAATCGACCCACCCGGCTTCCAGCAGCCCCCAGGCCGCCTCCTCGACCTGCGGTCCGTAGTAGCCGACCAGCGAGCCGCCGTTGAGCTGGAAGTAGGCGCCGGCCTCGCGCCAGCCGGCGGCCCGGTCCAACGCGTCGGCCACCCCCGCGTAGCGCTCGGGATGGGCGAGCACGGGCACCCAACCCTCGTCCCGGATCGCGGCGAGCTGCCGCGCCCCGTAGGGAGGCATCTGGAAGGCCGGGAACTCGACGAGCACGAAGCGGGTGCCGGCGAGCCGGATCCGTGGGTCGCCGAGCTGCGGCTCCGGCGCATCCAGCTTCAGCTCGACCCCGCGCTCCAGCCGCAGCGCCGGCTCCGCGCCGCCGAGCTCCGAGCCGGCGAGCGCCTCCTCGAGCGCCTCGAGGGCGGCGTCGAAGGCGGCCAGCCGTCCTTCCAGGAGCGCCGACCGCTCCGTGATGGAGGCGTCCAGGTGCGGGGTGGCGATCACCGTGCCCACACTCTGCTCGCGAAAGGCGCGCAGCGCCGCCACGCCCTGCTCCGGGTCCCGCGCGCCGTCATCCACTCCCGGGAGGACGTGGTTGTGGAAGTCGACGATCGGGGCGTCCGCGGCGGCGGCGGCCTGCGTGGGCTCGGTCACGCCGTCCATGAACCCCGCAGGCCCGGACGAGGTTCACCGGGCGTCACCGTGCGGGCCCTCCCGCCCCGGGACCCCGCCGGCGACCGGCGGCCCGCCGAGGGGCCTCAAGGCGGCTTCCGGTCGCACGGAAGGTGCCTTGGCATCGCGGGGTGCGACGAGAGCGTGAACCGACCGGACCCGGGCTCCCTCCAGGTGAGCGTCACCACGGTCGGCGCGCGAACGACGCCGAGCCCGCATCGTCGCCGGACGGGCACCGGATCGCCTTCTCGAGCGAGCGGACCGGCGAGTGGGATGTGTGGGCGATGGACGCCGATGGCTCCAACCAGACGAACCTGACGAACGAGCCGGGCGCGCACGACGAGGACCCAGCCTGGGACAACTGACGCTCCGTCCTGGTCGGGCCCCTTCGCGTGGCGTGCCGGGCGGGACGTGCACGAGTACGAGGTCCTGGCGACGAAGAGCAGGTCGAGCGCGCGATCCAAAAAGGACAAAAAGGAGAGGGGCCCCGCAGCGGGGCCCCTCCGTTCACCTCGGTCGTCTCCACGCGCGGGTCTCACGAGCGCGCGCGCCCGGGCGGGCGCGCGGCCGGCCGCCCCGCGCGGGTGGGCTTACAGCCCGATCCCGGCGGCGGCCCCGAGGAGCACCGAGTTCATGATGAACCCCTCGTCCTCGTTGTAGACGACCGTCTGGATGCTCGCCTCGCTGTCGATCTCGAGCGACAGCGTCTCGTCCGCGCCCTCGAGCACCGTGAAGCCGACCAGCACGATCTTGATACCCGTCTCCATGCCGCTCGGAATGGAGAGGTCGTAGGTCCCCGCGGCGACAGTCCCGCCGCCCTCGAGCTCGATCTCCTGGTTCGTGGTGATGCTCGCGTCAGAAAAGTAGAGCCGGACCATCGTGTACATGCCCGCGGGCACCGAGCCCGAGCTGATCGTGATCGGCCCCGACGCGGCCAGGTCCATCAGGTCCACCGGGTTCACCGAGCCGTCCACCTCGAGGGAGACCCACGCGCTCCCCTCGGTCTCCGGCCGGCCCGTCGGCAGCACCTCCACGCGCTCCAGGGTGATCTCCACCGAGGAGACCGCCGCGAGGTCGACGGAATTGGACTGCGCCTCGCTGGCGCTGGCCTCGGTCGGGCTCATGCTGGCCATGATGGCCGACGAGCCGCCGCTCTCCTGAAGGGTCACCGACATCTGTCCCGTCCCGGCCGGGCCCACTCCGTCGCCGCAGGCGACCAGGGCCAGGCCGACCACGGCCGCCCCGAACGTCCGGGCCAGCCGGCTCGTCGCGCTCCGCATCGCTCCGCTCCGCCTCATCGTCATCCCCTCCTCAACGGTCCACGGGTTCCTGCGTCCGGGCAATTGGACGAGCGGCCCCGCCGATCCGTTACAGCTCCGCCGGAGCGTCCCGGTGAACCTTGGGCCTAAGCGCCCAACTCGCTTCGACTTGGATGGACGACCCCCATCGACTGGGTCGGGCCTTTTCGCCCAACCGCCCTTGACTTGGGCGATATAGCCCAACCATAGTCGCCCATGCGCGAACTTTTCTTCGCACTGATCGGGGATGTGGTCGCTTCCCGGAACCTGGCCGACCGCGCCGCGGTCCAGCGCGCGCTGCGCGCCGAGCTCCACGCCCTGAACGAGGCGCTCGACGCGCCGCTGGCGGCGCCGCTGGAGCTCACGGCGGGGGACGAGGTCCAGGGCCTGTTGCGCCGGCCCGAGAGGGCGGTGGATGTGGTGGTGCGGCTCGCCGATCGCCTGCACCCGGCGGAGATGGTGTGGGGGCTCGGCCGCGGGCCGATCGCCACCGACCTCTATCCCGAGGTGGCCGCGATCGACGGCCCGTGCTTCCACCGGGCCCGGCGCGCCCTCGAGGCGGCCGCCCGCGAGGGAGGCTGGGTCCGGGTGGACGGCTTCCCCGCCCCGCACGACGAGGTCATCTCGGCGCTCTTCCGCCTGGCGCACGGGATCCGCTCCCGATGGACCGACACGCAGGCGCGCTACGTCCGCGCCGTCCGGGGTCGACTCCAGAAGGACGTGGCCCGCGAGTTCGGCGTCGATGATTCCACTGTGAGCGAGTCGCTCAAGAAGGCGCACTTCCGAGCCGTCGAGGCGGGAGAGGATGCGGCGCGCGCGCTCCTCGCCTGGCTCGGATCCTCGGGTCGACCGGCCGACGGACGATGACGCGCCTCGGGTGGCCCGGATCGTACGGCCCGCCGTCCGACGGACGATGAACCTCCTCGTCCTCTTCGTCGCCGGCCACCTGCTCGGGGACTTCCTCTTCCAGACCCGCGCCATGGTGGAGGGGAAGGGCCGCCCGCCCGTCCTGGCGGCCCACGCCGCACTGGTGATCGCCGCGCACCTCATGGCCCTGGCCCCCTTCTGGTCCGCCCCGATCGGCCTGGCGGTGCTGGGGATCGGGATCTCCCACGCGCTGATCGACGCGGCGAAGGTGCGCTGGGGTGGCCCCCGACGGGACGACCTCGCCGTCTTCCTGCTCGATCAGGCGGCGCACCTCGCGGTGGCCATCATCGCGTGGCTGCTCCTGCTTCGCCTGTCCGGGCCGCCCGCGCTCGTCCTCCCCGCGGAGTGGCTGGGGCCCTGGGTCGCGGCACTGGCGACCCTGGCGGTGTTCGCGTTCAACGGCATGGGCGGAAGCTCGATCGTGACCGGGGTCCTGGCCACGCTGAAGGCGCGCCTGGAGGAGCAGGAAGAGCGCTCCGGCATTCCGGGGAGCGGGCGGCTGATCGGGATTCTCGAGCGCATGCTCACGCTGATCCTGATCGTGTTGGGCCAGTGGGCGGCGATACTGCTCCTGGTCACCGCCAAGTCGATCGCCCGCTTCGAGGAGCTCAAGGACCGCCGCTTCGCCGAGTACTACCTGGTGGGGACCCTCACGAGCCTCTTGGTGGCCACGGTGACCGGGCTCCTGCTGCGGGCGCTGCTCGTCTCCTGACGCCGTCCGTTCGTTGCGGCGCCTCAGCCGCGCGGCCAAGTTCTCGGCGGCGGCGTTCCGCCCGGGCCTCCACCAGGAGCCCCTCACATGACCAGTCCGCGATGATCCCCCCGCCCGACGATTTCGCCGCGAGCGACGGGGACGAGGCGCCCGAAGCGGCCCGAGCATCCGCGCCGAGCGAGGCGCCGGACGAGCTCGGGACCTCCGCGCCGAGCGAGGTGACCCGGCTGCTGGGGGCCGCCCGCGCCGGCGAGTCGGACGCCCTCGACCGGCTGCTCCCCCTCCTGTACGACGACCTGCGGGGGCTGGCGCGCGC
>CAZTGV010000016.1:7872-33508 GCA_964613475.1 uncultured Gemmatimonadota bacterium | reverse complement strand
GTGGCCTTCTTCCTCGAGTGCCTCACGGACAACGCGAACCGCACGGTCGCCGAGCTGCGCCACCTCCTGGAGGCGCGCGGCGGCAACCTGGGGCGCGAGGGCTCGGTGGCGTGGATGTTCGAGCGGAAGGGTCGGGTCGTGCTGGACGCCGGGCGGTGCGGGGAGGAGGACGCGCTCGAGGCCGTCCTGGAGGCCGGCGCCGAGGACCTGGCGCGGGAGGACGAGGTGTTCGTGGTCACCACCGCCCCCACCGATCTGCACGCGGTGCAGGACGCGCTCCGCGCCCGAGGCCTGCCGGTGGAGGAGGCCGGGATGGCCATGGTGCCCACCTCCACCATGCGGGTGCGGGGGAAGGAGGCGGAACGGCTGCTCGCGCTCCTGGAGGCGCTCGAGGAGCACGAAGACGTGCAGAACATCTACTCGAACGTGGAGATCGAGGAGGAGGACCTGCCGGCGGTCGCGGAGGCGTCCTGACCGGGCCGGGCGGCGGGCGCAGACGTCGCCGTCGGCGTGGCCGCGGCACCGCGGGACGGGTGGAGCGCCCGTCCCGCCGTCGTTTGATGAGGGCGTCCGGACGGTGAGGGCCCTCTCACGGTGAGGGTGCTCGGTCTGGATCCGGGGACGCGCGCCACCGGCTACGGCTTCGTGGAGGGCGACGGGCGCCGGAATCGCCTGCTGGAGTGCGGGGTGGTCCGGTCCTCCGGCGGCTCGCTGCCGGAGCGGCTGGTCGAGATCCACCGGGGCGTGCTGGCGCTGATGGAGCGGCTGGAGCCCGCCTGCGTGGCGGTGGAGGGCGTGTTCACCGGCCGAAACGCGCGCACGGCGATGGTCCTCGGGCATGCCCGGGGGGTGGCCGTCCTGGCCGCCGCCCTGCGCGGGGTGGAGGTGCGCGAGTACCCGCCCGCGGAGATCAAGAAGGCGGTGGTCGGACGGGGCGCGGCCTCCAAGCGACAGGTCGGCCTCATGGTGCAGGAGCACCTGCGGCTCCGGGAGCCGCCCCGGCCGTCCGATGCGGCGGACGGCTGCGCGGCGGCGCTGTGCCACCTGTTCCAGGCGGCGGCGCCGGGAGCGCGGCGGTGATCCGCTTGGGTGAGCCGTGATCCGCCGCGTGCGCGGCCGCCTCCTGCACAAGGGAGCGGTCGGGGTGGAGGTGATGACGGCGGCGGGCGTGGGCTACGAGCTGCTGGTTCCCACCACCCTGCTCGACCGCCTCCCCGATGCCGGAGAGGAGGTGGACCTCCACGCCTCGCTGGTCGTGCGGGACGACGCGCTGGAGCTGTACGGCTTCGGCTCGGCCCGCGACCGGGAGCTCTTCCGGCGGCTCCAGACGGCGAGCGGGGTGGGGCCGCGGCTCGCCCTGGCGCTGCTGGGCGCGCTGCCCGCTGGCCGGGTGGTGGCCGCGATCCGCTCCAAGGACCACCAGGTGCTGCAGACGGTGAGCGGCGTGGGACGGAAGACGGCCGAGCGGATCGCCCTCGAGCTCGCCGACAAGCTGGACGACCTGGCGGGCGCCGAGGAGGAGAGCGAGGCGACGAGCGGCGCGGCCGCCGTGCGGGCGCTGCGCGCGCTCGGCTACGGGCAGGCGGAGAGCCGGGAGGCGGTGAGCCGCGCGGCGCGCGAGCTGGACGGAGGGTCGCCGGGGACCGAGGAGCTGGTCCGACGGGCCCTGCGGCACATCTGAGGGGTGGCGGCCAGGCAGGGGGAGGCGGCATGGCGGTGAGCAGGTCCGAGATCACCACGCCGGACACGTTGGACGAGGAGCGCTCGCACGAGGCGACCCTCCGCCCCTCCCGGCTGTCCGAGTTCGTCGGACAGCCGAAGGTGAAGGAGAGCCTCGACATCTACGTCCAGGCCGCGATCGGTCGCGACGAGGCGCTGGACCACGTGCTCTTCTTCGGCCCTCCGGGACTGGGCAAGACGACGCTCGCCCTGCTGCTGGCCCACGAGCTCGGCGTGGACATCCGGCTCACCTCGGGCCCCGTGCTCGAGAAGCCGGGCGACCTGGCCAGCCTGCTCACCAACCTGGAGCGTCGCGACATCCTGTTCATCGACGAGATCCATCGGCTCCGCCCGGCGATCGAGGAGTTCCTCTATCCCGCCATGGAGGACTACCGGATCGAGATCCGGCTCGGGGACGGGCCCAAGGCCCAGACGTTCAACATGAACCTGGAGCGCTTCACGCTGGTGGGCGCGACGACCCGCTTCGGCCTGCTGACCGCGCCGATGCGGGCGCGGTTCGGCGTCATCGAGCGGCTCGGCTATTACCCGGTCGAGGACCTCCGGCGGATCGTGAAGCGCTCGGCCGGTATCCTCGGCATCCCGGTGGACGAGGAGGGCGCCGACGAGATCGCCCGGCGGGCGCGTGGCACGCCCCGCATCGCGAACCGGCTGCTGCGCCGGGTCCGGGACTACGCCGAGGTCCGGGCCGACGGGCGGATCGACGCGGAGACGGCCGCCGCGGCGCTCGCCATGCTGAACGTGGACGAGTACGGGCTGGACGAGATGGACGCGCGGATCCTCAAGGGCATCATCGAATCCTTCGACGGCGGCCCGGTGGGGATCGAGTCGCTCGCGGTGGCGGTCGGCGAGGACGCGGGGACGCTGGAGGAGGTGTACGAGCCCTACCTCATCCAGAACGGCTACCTCCAGCGCACCTCGCGGGGCCGGACCGTCACCCGCAAGGCGTACCGCCGCTTCGGCTACGCGCTCCCGGCGGACCGCGACGGGCAGCCGGCGCTCTTCGACGAGGAGGGCTGAGCCGGATGTCGCGCGCCGCCTCAGCGGCGGGTCGCGCCGAAGAGGGCGGATCAGCGCGCCGCGCCGGAGAGGGAGGCTCCGCCAGCCCCGCCGCAGAGGGCGGCTCCGCCAGCCCCGCCGCGGAGGGAAGCGGGTCCTCCGCGCCGCGCGGCGCAGCCGAAAGGCTCCGCACCGCCGACTTCGACTATCCCCTCCCGCGGGACCTGATCGCGCGCCACCCCGCCGCGCGCCGGGACGCGAGCCGGCTGCTCGTCGTGCGCCGGGACACTGGGGCGCTGGAGGACCGCCGGTTCCGCGACCTGCCCTCGCTGATTCCGGCCGGCGACGCCCTCGTGCTCAACGACAGCCGCGTGTTCCCGGCGCGGCTGCTCGGGCGCAAGCCGACCGGCGCCCGGGCGGAGGTCCTGCTCGTGCGGTCGCTGGATGAGGGGGCGGAGCGCTGGGAGGCCCTCGTGCGGCCCGGCGGCAAGCTCAAGCCGGGGCGGCGCGTGCGGGTGGCGGAGGATCTCGTCCTGGAGATCGAGGACTCGCTCCGCGGGGGCGCCCGCGTCGTCCGTCTCCGCGGCCCCGGCGATCCCTGGGCGCTGATCGAGCGACACGGGCGGGTGCCGCTCCCGCCCTACCTGGAGCGGGAGGCGGAGCCGGCGGACCGGGCGCGCTATCAGACGGTGTACGCCCGTCGGCGCGGCAGCGTGGCCGCGCCGACGGCCGGCCTCCATTTCACCGCCGCCATGCTGGGGGCGCTCGAGGCGGCGGGGGTGCGCCTGGTCCGCCTCACCCTGCACGTCGGCCCCGGCACCTTCCGCCCGGTGGAGGCGGAGCGGCCGGAGGCACACCGGCTGGACGCCGAGCGCTTCCGGATCGGCCCGGAGGCCGCCCGCGCGCTCTCCGAGGCCCGGGCGGCCGGGGGCCGGGTGTGGGCGGTCGGGACGACCGTCTGCCGCGCCCTGGAGTCGACCGCCGACTCCGAGGGCCGGGTCCGGCCGGCGGAGGGCCGGACCGACCTCTTCATCCGGCCGCCCTACCGCTTCCGCGCCGTGGACCGGCTGCTCACCAACTTCCACCTGCCGCGCTCGACGCTCCTGATGCTGGTCGCCGCCTTCGCCGGCCATGGGCTGACAATGGCGGCGTACCGGCACGCGGTGGCCGAGCGGTACCGCTTCTATTCCTACGGCGACGCGATGCTGCTGCTGTGAGGGCCGCGGCCTTGGAGGCGCCGTTCCGGCTCGAGGCGACCGACGGCGCGGCGCGCGCCGGGACGCTCTCGCTCGCCCGTGGGGAGGTCCCCACCCCCTGCTTCATGCCGGTCGGCACCCAGGGGACGGTGAAGGCCCTGACGCCCGAGGAGTTGACGGCCGCCGGCGCCCGGATCGTGCTGGCCAACGCCTACCACCTTCTCCTGCGGCCAGGGCTGGAGACGCTGCGCGCCGTGGGCGGCCTGCACCGCTTCATGCGCTGGGAGCGTCCCCTCCTCACGGACTCGGGTGGCTTCCAGGTGTTCTCGCTCGCCCGGATCAACGAGGTGGACGACGAGGGGGTCACCTTCCAGAGCCACATCGACGGCTCCCGGCATCGGCTCACCCCGGAGCGCTCGGTGGAGATCCAGGCGGTGCTCGGCTCCGACGTGTCGATGGCGCTGGACGAGGTCCCACCGGGCGGGGCGGACCGGCGGACGGCGCGCCAGGCGGTGGAGCGCTCGCTCCGCTGGCTGGAACGCTGCCGGCGCCGTCACGAGGCGCTCCGGGCGGGAGAGGCGGAGGCGCTCGGGCTGCCCGACGGCAGCCCGGGGCTCCTCTTCCCGATCTTCCAGGGCGCCGCCCACCAGGACCTGCGGCTCGAATCGCTGCGGCGGACGCTCGAGATCGGGGAGTGGCCCGGGCTGGGCATCGGGGGGCTGTCGGTCGGGGAGCCGAAGGAGGTCACGCTCGAGATCCTGGAGGTGTGCGAGCCCGCCATGCCGCCGGGGATCCCCCGCTACCTGATGGGCGTGGGCTACCCGGAGGACCTGGTGGAGGCGGTGCGTCGCGGGGTGGACATGTTCGACTGCGTGGCGCCCACTCGGAACGGCCGGAACGGCACGGCCTTCACCTCCCTCGGACGGGTGAACGTGAAGGTCGCCCGCTTCGCCGCGGACGAGCGGCCGCTCGATCCGGACTGCGACTGCGAGTGCTGCCGCGGCTACTCGCGAGCCTACGTGCGCCACCTGTTCGTGTGCGACGAGCTCCTCGGCCTGCGACTCCTGTCGCTGCACAACCTCCGCTTCCTCCTCCGGCTGCTGGAGGACGCCCGCGCGGCGATCGGGGAGGGGCGGTACGACGCCTGGGCGGAGGACTTCCTGGCCCGATACCGCGGCGGCGAGCCGTAGGCCCGCCGAAGGCCCGCCGGCTGCGGTAGGCCCGCCGGCTGCCGGAGGCGCGTGTCGGCTGCCCGCGGCTAGGGGAAGAGGCCCCGCTCCTGGTAGACGCGCGCCACCTTGTCAATCGAACGCACGAAGGCGGCCGTCCGCAGGTCCGTCTCCAGGCGCGCCGCCTCCTCCCGCAGCTCCTGGAAGGCCATGACCATCGTATCCTCGAGGCCCGAGCGGACCAGGTCGGCCTCATCGGCGCCCACGGCCGCGGCCTCCATCACCTCGGCGTCGAAGGCGTTCCCGGTCAGCGTCTCGACGGCCTTCAGGAGCCGGCGGTGGCTGCGCTGCTGGAAGCGACGGTTGATCCGTCCGAAGCGGACGTGCGACAGGTTCTTGAGCCACTCGAAGTAGGAGACGGTGACTCCGCCCGCGTTCAGGTAGATGTCGGGGAGGACGTGGATGCCGCGCTCGAGGAGCGTCTCGGCCGCGTCCGGGGTGACCGGGCCGTTCGCCCCCTCGGCCACGATGCGGGCCCGGACGCGCCCGGCGTTCCCCCGGTGGATCTGGTTCTCCAGGGCGGCCGGGACGAGGATGTCGCAGTCGAGCTCCAGCGCCCGCGCGCTCTCCTCGATAACGTCCACCCCGTGGAAGCCGGCCAGGCGGCCGTGCTCCAACCACCACGCCTCCACCTCCGGGAGGTCCAGCCCGTCGGGGTCGTGCAGGGCCACATCGCGCTCGGCGATCGCCACCACCCGCGCGCCGGCCTCGTCGAGGAAGCGGGCGGCGTGCGAGCCCACGTTGCCGAACCCCTGGACGACCACGCGCTTTCCTTCCAGTCCGGGGGAGAGGCCGAGCGGCTCCATGTCCTCCTCGACCGCGCAGGCCTCCCGCAGGCCGAAGTACACCCCGAGGCCGGTCGCCTCCACCCGCCCTCGCACGCCGCCGACCTCTAGCGGCTTGCCGGTCACGCAGCCGGCCGCGCCGATCTCGCCCCCGTTCACCGACATGTAGGTGTCCGCGATCCACGCCATCTCGCGCGCGCCGGTGCCGTAGTCGGGGGCCGGCACGTCGATGCCGGGGCCGATGGAGCGGCGGGCGAACAGCTCGAACGTGTAGCGGCGGACGATCCGCTCGAGCTCCGCGTCCGAATAGTCGTTCCGGTCGATCCGGATGCCCCCCTTCGCGCCGCCGAACGGCACGTCCACCAGCGCGCACTTGAAGGTCATGAGCGCGGCGAGGGCGATCACCTCGTCCTCGTTCGCGTTCGGGGCGAAGCGGATCCCTCCCTTCACCGGCAGGCGGTGCGCGCTGTGGGAGGCCCGCCAGCCGTCGATCACCTCGATCGACCCGTCGTCCCGCTCGAGCGGGAAGCGGAGGTGGAGGACCACGTTGCACGCCTTGATCTGCTCGAGCAGGCCCGGCGGGTGCCGGGTCAGCGCGGCCGCCTGGTCGATGAAGCGCCCGACGCTCTCGAAGAAGGGAGGGTGCTCGCCCATCGGGTGGCTCCTAGCCGGTCGTTCGTCGTCGATCGCGTCCTCGCGGGCGGGGCCGGGCGCGCCGGTGCCGCGCCGCGCCCGTCCCGGTTACCTTGGCCCCTTCGACGGCCGCGGGATCCGCCGCTGACCAGAAGAAAGGGAGCGCACCTTGATCGCCAACCTCCTCCTCATGGCGCCCGCCGAGGGCGGGGCCGGCGCGACCGGCACGCTCATCATGTTCGCCGCGTTCATCGCCATCTTCTACTTCCTCCTGATTCGGCCGCAGCGGAAGCAGCAGAAGGCGCACGAAGAGATGGTACGCAACCTCCGCAAGGGAGACGAGGTCGTGACGCTCGGCGGCATCATGGGCCGCATCGTCCACTTGCAGGACGACCGCCTTACCCTGAAGTCGGGGGACACGCGGATCGAGGTGGAGCGGTCCAAGGTGGGTCGGGTACTCGGAAAGGAGGAACCGTGAGCGACGACGGGCGGGAGCGGCGAGCGGCGAGGGGCTCGAGGGGCGACCGGACGTGATCGCGGACGAGACGTGAGGACTCGCCCCCGGAGAGGTCGACAGGGAGGCGCATGAGCGTACGGCACATCCGCCTGCTCGGGGATCCGGTGCTCCGTCAGGAGGCCCGCCCGGTGGAGGCGTTCGACGAGGACCTCCGCGTCCTCGTGCGGGACATGATGGACACGATGTACGAGGCGGAGGGGATCGGGCTCGCCGCCCCACAGGTGGGCGTGTCGCTCCGGGTGTTCGTGTACGACGTCCGGGATCCCGAGGTGCCGCCGGGCGTCCTGGTCAATCCGCGGATCGTGGCGCGGGAGGGCACCTCGAAGGAGGAGGAGGGCTGCCTCAGCATGCCGGGCGTCTCCGAGCTGGTCGAGCGCGCCGCGCGGGTGGTGGTGGAGGGATCCGACGAGGAAGGCGGCGACGTGCGGATCGAGGCGGAGGGTCTTCTCAGCCGCTGCCTCCAGCACGAGAAGGACCACCTGGACGGCGTGCTGTTCTTCGACCGGGTGAGCCCGCTCAAGCGGCGCATGCTGCTCAAGAAGTGGTCGAAGCGTGAGGAGCCGGCCGACGCGCCCAGACGGGCCGGCGGCGCGCTCTAGGCCCCCGGCCCTCTCCTCGTGCGCGTCCTGTTCTGGGGGACTCCGGACTTCGCGATCCCCTCCGTTCGCGCGCTCGCCGAGGAAGGGCACGAGCTGGTCGGGGTGGTCACGCAGCCGGACCGACCCGCCGGGCGGGGACGGGTGCCGCGGCCGAGCCCCGTGAAGCGCGAGGCGGAGGCCGCCGGGGTGCCCGTCCTGCAGCCGGAGCGCCCGCGCGGGGAGGCGTTCCTCGAGCGGCTGCGGGCGCTGGCGCCCGACATCTCGGTCGTGGCGGCCTACGGGGAGCTGCTCCCCGACCCGGTCCTCTCCCTCCCGCCGGCGGGGTCGCTGAACGTGCACGCCTCGCTCCTTCCCGAGCTCCGCGGCGCCGCGCCGGTGAACTGGGCCATCATCCGGGGGCACGAGGAGAGCGGGGTCACGATCATGCGCATGGTGCGGGAGCTCGATGCGGGCCCGATCCTGCACCAGATCCGCATCCCGACCCCCTCCCGGATGACGGCCGGCGAGTTGTACGAGCGCTGCGCCGAGCTCGGCGCCGAGGCGCTGGTGGAGGCGCTGGCGCTGCTGGCGGCCGGGCGGATCGAGGAGCGGGAGCAGGACCACGCGCGGGCGACCTACGCCCCCAAGCTCGGGCGCGAGGAGGCGCGGCTGGACTGGAGCCGCCCGGCGGCCGAGCTCGACCGTTGGGTGCGCGGCTGCGACCCGTGGCCGGCGGCGTGGAGCGAGCTGGACGGCGTTCCCGTGCAGCTCTTCGAGCCGCGTCCGTCGAAGGAGGATGCGTCGGCGCCGCCCGGGTCGGTGATCACGGCCGATCCCCGGGAGGGGCTGGCGGTGTCGACCGGTCGGGGCGTGCTGTGGATCGGGGCGGTGAAGCCCGCCGGCAAACGGCGGATGTCCGCCGAGGCGTGGCTGCGCGGTCGGGGCATCGCGGAGGGCGACCGGCTCGAGTGAGTCGAGCCGCGCCGACACCGGCGATTCCGCCGCTGCACGTGATCGTCCCGGGGTCGATCCTCCGGCGGGAGGCCTTCCCCGAGGCCGCGGCCCGCCTGTTCGAGGTCGGCGGGGAGGCCCTCGCCCTCCACCTGCGGGCCCCGGAGCTGCCGGGGCGCCCGCTCTTCCGGCGCGCCCGGATGGTGGCCCGCCTCGCCGCGGAGCGGGGAGGGTGGTGCGTGGTGAACGGCCGGATCGACGTGGCGCGGGCCGCCGGCGCGCAGGGGGTGCAGCTCGGACGCTCGGCGCCGCCCCTGTCGGCGCTCCGTCCTTGGCTCGGGACGCTCCGGGTCGGGGTTTCCGTGCACGGCGTGAAGGCCGCGCGCCGGGCGGCGGAGGACGGAGCGAATCATCTCGTGGTGGGTACGGTCTATGCGACCCCGAGCCACCCGGGTCGGCCGGGCGCCGGCCCGGAGCGGATCGACCGGGTCCGGCGGGGCCTCGCGGGGGCGGGAAGTCCGCTTCCGCTCGTGGCGATCGGCGGCATCGGCCCCGACCGGGTCGCGGAGGTCCGGGCGGCGGGCGCCCACGGGGTGGCCGTGCAGCGGGCGGTCTGGGAAGCGGCAGAGCCCGGGGCGGCCGTGGAGCGGCTGTTCGCGGCGCTCGCCGACGCTCCGCTCGATCGCGCGGAGACTTCCGGTCCGCCTGGGGCGCGGTCGCCGGGCCGCGGCGCGCCGGCGGAAGGGCACGGCGGTGACCCCCAGATCCCGATGAGCGAATGAACGATCCCCAGATCCCGATCCAGCTCAACGGCCGGACCCAGCGGGTCCCGGCCGGTCGCACGCTGGCGGAGCTGCTCGCCGACCTCGAGCTCGACCGCCGGTCGGTCGTCGTGGAGCTGAACCGTGAGATCGTGCGCCGGGACGAGCTGGAGGCTCGCACCGTGGAGGCCGGCGACGAGGTCGAGGTGGTCCACTTCGTCGGGGGCGGCGCGCCCGCCGGGGCGGGGCCGGCCGCGGAGTCCGTCCCCGAGAGCGCGGCCGAGCGTCCGGCGACCGCCGCCGCCCGCCCGGAGACGGAGGAGGAGCCGCTCGAGATCGCGGGCCGCCGATTCCGCTCCCGGCTCATCGTCGGGACGGGAAAATACGGCTCCCCGCAGGAGATGCTCGACACGATCCGGGCGGCGGGCGCGGAGATGGTCACCGTGGCGGTGCGGCGGGTCGATCTCGATGCCGACCGCCGCGAGAGCCTCCTCCACTGGCTCGATCCGGAGGAGTGGTTCCTCCTGCCGAACACGGCCGGCTGCTACAGCGCGGAGGAGGCCGTCCGCTACGCGCGGCTGGGCCGCGAGGCGGGGCTCAGCGACTGGGTCAAGCTGGAGGTGATCGGGGACGAGGACACCCTGATGCCGGACGTGACCGGGTTGCTGGAGGCCACCCGCGCCCTGGTGCGCGAGGGCTTCGTCGTCCTGCCCTACACGAACGACGACCTGGTGACCGCCCTGCGCCTGCAGGACGCCGGGGCCGCGGCCGTGATGCCGCTCGCCTCCCCGATCGGCAGCGGCCTCGGGCTGCTGAACCCCCTCAACATCCGCATCCTCAAGTCGCGCCTGGAGGTTCCGGTCATCGTGGACGCGGGGGTCGGCACCGCCTCCGACGCATGTCTGACGATGGAGCAGGGGGTGGACGGGATCCTGATGAACACGGCGCTCGCCGAGGCCGAGCGCCCGGTCCTGATGGGCCGGGCGATGCGGCGGGCCGTGGAGGCGGGACGGCTCGCCTGGCAGGCGGGCCGGATGGCCCGCCGCGAGTGGGCGGTGGCGTCGAGCCCGCGAGAGGGCATGCTGGATTGACCGGCGCCGCGGCGGAGCCCCGCGTCGCCGCCTTCCGGATCCTGGAGGCGGTCGAGGGCGGGGCGTACGCCGACCGGGCCGCCGCTCGTCCGCTGCACGGCCTCCCGGCGCGCGACCGCGCCCTGGCCATGGAGCTCGCTTACGGCTGCATCCGCCTGCGGGCGCGCCTCGACCACGAGCTGGCGCGCCTCTCGGATCGGCCGCTCGCCCGTCTGGACCCGCCGGTGCGCCTCTGGCTGCGGCTCGGCCTCTACCAGCTGCGCGAGCTCCGTGTGCCCGACCACGCGGCCGTGCACGAGTCGGTGGCCGGCGCCCGCCGGACGGCCGGCCGCGGCGCGGCGGGGTACGTGAACGCCGTCCTCCGGTCGGCTGCCCGGAGCGGGCGCGACCCCTCCCTGTTTCCCTCGCTCGAGGTCGATCCGGTCGGGCACCTGACCACCTGGGGCTCCCATCCCGAGTGGCTCGTCCGCCGGTGGTTGGACCGCTGGCCGCTGGAGCGCGTCGTCCTCCTCGTCGAGCTCGACAACCGCCCGCCCGCGGTCACCCTGCGGCCGCTCGAGCCGGCCGACTGCGGGGCGGCGGCGGAGGCGGCGGGCCCGGGCGTGCGCCTGGAGCCGGTGCCGGACCTCCGGGCCTGCGAGCTGTCGGAGGGGGACCCGGAGACCGTGCTGGCCCGGGTGGCCGCGGTGATCCAGGATCCTGCCGCTTCGGCCGTGGTAGACTATGCGGGGCGGGACCTGGAGGGGCCCGTGCTGGACGCGTGCGCCGCGCCCGGTGGCAAGGCGATCGCGCTTGCGTGGGAGGTCCGCGGGGCGAGACCCTACGTGGCGGCCGACCGGTCGGAGGCGCGGCTGCGGCGGCTCGCCCGCGCGGTGGCGCGGACGGGGCTGGATGTGGATCCCCTCGTGATGGACGCCCGCCGGCCGGCGGTCCGGAGGGCGGGCACCGTGCTGCTGGACGTTCCGTGCACCGGCACGGGCGTGCTCCGGCGGCGGCCCGACGCGCGGTGGCGGATCGGCCCCGGGCGGCTGGAGGCCCTGGTCGGCCTCCAGCGCGACATGCTGGACGCGTGCGCGGCGGTGGTCGTCCCCGGCGGCCGGCTGATCTACGCGACCTGCTCCCTGGAACCGGAAGAGAACGAGCGACAGGTGGCGGCTTTCCTCGAGCGGAACGAGAGCTTCGAGCGGGAGGCGCCGGGGGCGGTGCCGCTGCCTTCGGACGTCCTCGACGTGCGGGGCGAGCTGCGCATCGCGCCCTGGCAGCGCGAGACGGACGGCGCCTACGCCGCCCGACTCGTCCGGCGCCGTTGACCGGGCGCGGCGCTCCGCCGTCGAGCGGGTCCGGCGCTCCGCCATCGAGCGGGCCCGGCACGGCCCGGCGCGGCTCCGTCCGGGCGCCGGCCTCCCGCCGCGGCCGGCTCCTCGCGGCGGGCGCGGTGGCGCTCCTCTGCTTCGGGATCGGCTATCTGCTGGCGGCGCGCGTGCTCTTCCCCGCCCCCGAGGGCGAGCCGGTGGGCCCGCTGGCCGTGGTGCCCGAGGTGGTGGGCCTGTCCCTCGAAGCGGCGGCCGGCGGGCTGCGCGAGGAAGGGCTGGAGCCCGAGGTGCTCGCCGAGATCCACCATCCCGAGGCCGTCCCGGGCACGGTCATCGCCCAGAACCCGCTCGCCGGACAGTTCGCCGCCCCGGGCGCCCCGGTCCGACTCACCCTGAGCGCGGGCGTCGCGCCGCGCCGGGTGCCCGAGCTGCGTGGCGTGGCGCCGCGGCAGGCGGCGCTCGTCCTCGAGCGGATGGGTTTCGCCGTCCGCACCCGGGCGGTGGATGAGGGCGGGGGCTTCAGCGGCGTGCAGGGCACCCGTCCGGCGGCCGGGGAGGACGTGTCGCCGCCGTACGAGGTGGAGCTGCTGGTCGCCGAGGGCCCGCAGGTCGTGGTCGTGCCCAGCCTGGAGGGACGCCACGTGGACGACGTGGAGGCGCTGCTCGAGGAGGTGGGGCTGCGGCTCGGCAGCGTGCGCTTCGACGGGGCGTCCGCGGCGGCCCCGGGGCGGGTCATCGGGCAGTCCCCGCCCGCCGGTTACTCGCTCCGGGGCGGGGGCTACGTCTCGATAGAGGTGGCCGGGAGCCCCGGCGAGAGCGGCGCCTCTCCCCCGGGCGCTTCGGCCACGCCGCGGAGACCGGCGGCGCAGCCCACGGCCCGACGGACCGGCGTGGATGCCGCCCCCCCTGAGGGAGGCGCGCGATGATCGACTGGCGCGGCGCGGTGCGGGACAACTGGCCGTACAAGCTCGCGGCCGCGGCCCTGGCGGTCCTGCTCTGGTTCAACGTCTCGGCCGAGGAGCAGCGCCAGGAGCAGCCGGTGCCGACCCGGCTCGAGCTGATCGTTCAGGACACCTCCTGGGTGGCCGTGAACCCTCCGGACGAGGTCACGACGACGTTCCAGGGCCGCCGCGGGGATTTCTTCGCCTTCGCGCTGCGCGGGAACCGCCCGGTCCTGCGGAAGGAGATCCGGCAGGTCACCGACTCCGCGATGCGCGTCCAGCTCTCGCCCGGCGATGTCGCGTTCGACCGGCAGCTGGACGTCCGGCCGGTGGCGGTCCGTCCCTCCGAGGTCCGCCTCAGCCTGGAGCCGCTCACCTTCCGCCGGGTGCCGGTGCTGGTGGAGTTGGAGGCGGCCGCCGCGGAAGGGTTCACCGTGGTCGGCGCCCCGACGGTCGAGCCGGAGAGCGTCACCGTTCGCGGCGCGCGGTCCGAAGTGGGGTCGGTGCAGCAGGTGGAGACCGAGCCGGTCTCGCTCGAGGGCCTCCAGCAGACGGTGACCCGGCAGCTTCCGGTGCGGCTTCCGGACGGGCTCTCGACCATCGGCCTCGAGCCGGACCAGGTGCTGGTCACGCTCGAGGTGGATTCCCTCCGGGAGCGACTGCTCAGCGTGCCGGTGGTGCTCGCCGGCCCCGGCGCCGACGGGGCGCGGCCCGAGCCCGAGCGGGTGGAGGTGACGCTCCGGGGCGCCCGGAGCGCGCTGGCCGAGCTGCCCCCCGAGGCGGTGACCGCGGTCGCCTTCCTCGCCGACCCTCCGTCCGAGGCGCGGCGGGTGGTCCTGGACGTCCGACTCCCCGAGGGGCTGACCGTCACCGCGGTCGCCGAGCCGGACTCGGTCACGGTCACCCCGGCGCCCCCCGCGGAGGATGCCGCGGAGGCGTCCGGGGGCGCGTCGGGGGCCGGCGAGCCGCCCGGCGCCGGGGAGGACGGATGAGCGCCTGGCGAGGGCCCGTGCTGGGCATCGAGACCTCGTGCGACGAGACCTCGGCCGCGGTGGTCGAGGGGGGACGGGTCCGGGGGCACGTGATCGCCTCGCAGGACGCCCACGCGGCCTTCGGGGGCGTCGTCCCGGAGATCGCGGCGCGCGCCCACCTGCGGATGCTCGACCGGGTGGTGCGGGAAGCGCTGCGGCAGGCGGGGCTCTCCGCGGCCGCGCCGGCCGGCGTGGGGGTGACGGCCGGACCGGGGCTGGTGGGGCCGCTCCTGGTGGGCGTGAACTGGGCGAAGGCGTTCGCCTTCGGCCGCGGCTTGCCCTTGGTCGGCATCCACCACATGGAGGCGCACCTCTTCGCGCCCTCGCTGGAGGATCCCGAGGCGGCGCCCCCCTTCGTCGCCCTGCTCGTCTCCGGCGGGCACACGCTGCTCGTGCACGCGCGGCGGTGGGGCGAGTACGAGCTCCTCGGGAGCACCCGGGACGACGCGGCCGGCGAGGCGTTCGACAAGGTGGCGCGGCGGCTGGGGCTCGCCTACCCGGGCGGGCCGGAGATCGAGCGGGCCGCGAAGCGGGGCGCGCCGGGCCGGTGCTCGCTCCCCCGGCCGATGCTCGACCCCTCCCGCGCCCCGGAGGACGCGCTCGACTTCTCCTTCAGCGGCCTCAAGACGGCGGTGGCGCTCCTCGCCGACCAGGTGGAGGCGGAGGGACCCGGGGCGCTGGCCGAGGCGGTCCCGGACATCGCGGCGGAGTTCCAGGCGGCGGTGGTGGAGGTGCTCACGGAGAAGACGATGCGGGCGGTGCGGCGGACCGGGTGCGGGCGCGTGCTGCTGGGTGGCGGGGTGGCGTGCAACGGCGCGCTGCGGGAGACGCTCCGGCGGGCGATCGCGGCGGAGGGACGGCCGGACGGCGCTCTGTTCGTGCCGTCGCCCCGGCTGTCCACCGACAACGGCGCCATGGTGGCGCGCGCGGCGGAGCACCGGCTGGGGGCGGGCGAGCGAAGCGGGCCGGAGCTGAACGCCGACCCGTCCCTGCCGTTTCCCGGCCTGGCGGCGCTCGCAGTGCCGGCGGGGGCCTGACCGTGCTGCCCGAGCTGTTCACGGTCCGGCTCCCGGCGCTCGGCCAGGTGACCATCACCTCCTTCGGGGTGATGATGGCGCTCGCGTTCCTCGCCGGATACTACGTGATCCTGGTCGAGCTGCGACGGCGGGGAGAGGATCCCGGGCTCGCTGGCGACATCCTGCTCGGCGCCCTGATCGGCGGCATCATCGGGGCGAAGCTCCACTTCGCGATCCTCCACTGGGACCAGACCGCCGTCGATCCCTTCGGGGTGCTCTTCTCGCGCGGCGGCCTGGTGTGGCACGGCGGCTTCCTGGGAGGCGCCCTCGGGGTGATCTGGGTCATCCGGAGCCGGGGGGCGCGGCTCGCGACGATGGCGGACGCCACCGCGCCGGCCCTGGCGGTCGCCTACGGCCTGGGCCGCATCGGCTGCTTCCTGGTCGGGGACGACTACGGCCGGCCCACGGACGGGCCGCTGGGGATCGCCTTCCCCGAGGGGCTGCCCCCCACCACCGCCGGCAACCTGCGCCGGCAGTTCGACGTGGCGGTGGACCCGGCGGTGCCCGACCACGAGGTGCTGGCGGTGCACCCGACCCAGCTGTACGAGTCGGGCCTGGCCTTCCTCATCTTCCTCGCCCTGTGGCGGCTGCGGCGCCACCCGCACCGGGACGGCTGGCTGTTCGGCCTGTGGATGGTTCTCGCCGGGCTGGAGCGCTTCGCGATCGAGTTCCTCCGCGCGAAGGACGACCGGATCCTCGGTCCCTTCACCACCGCCCAGCTCCTCTCCTTCCTGCTCCTCCTCGGTGGCCTGTGGATCCTGCGGATCCGCGCCCGGCGGAAGGAGGAAGGGACGCCCGAGCGGGTCGGGGCGCGCGCCGGTGCCTGAGATACTCCACGTCTCCGACCTCCACTTCGGCCCTCCGTTCCAGCCCGACCGGGCGGCGGGCATCCAGGCGATGACGCGCCGGCTCCGCCCGGACCTGCTGGTGGTCTCCGGGGACTTCACCCAGCGGGCGAAGGTCGAGCAATTCCGGGCGGCCCGGGATTTCCTGGACGCGGTCCCGGTCCCGGTGGCGGTGACGCCGGGCAATCACGACCTGCCGCTCTACCGGATCCTCGAGCGGCTGGTCGCCCCCTACCGGAACTACCGGGCCCACATCTCCCGGCAGCTGGACTCCGTCCACCGGCTGGAGGGCATGACGGTCGTCTGCCTCAACTCGACCCGCCCCTACTATGTCTCGAACGGCCGCCTCAGCCGCCGGCAGCTCGCCTTCGCGGCCGAGGTGTTCGCCGACACGGCGCCCGAGGAGCTGCGGGTGGTGGTGACCCACCACCACCTGGCGCCGCCGCCGGACTTCGAGCGCGGCGAGGTGATGCCGAGGGCGAAACGGGCGATCGAGGCGTTCACCCGCATGCGGGTGGACCTCATCCTGGCGGGCCACATGCACCGCTCCTACATCGGCGACTCCCTGGACTTCTTTCCGGGGGGTGACCGGGAGAAGGGGATCGTGGTCGTGCAGTGTGGGACGACGACTTCGGCGCGCGGGCGCGGCCGCGAGCGGCTGAAGAACAGCCTGAACGTGATCCGGACCCGCCCCGGCCAGGTCCGGATCACCCACTTCCTGTGGCGTGAGTCGGCCGAAGCGTTCTGGCCCCACAGCGAGCACCGCTTCGGGACCCGCGAGAGCGTGTGGCTGGCGCCGCGGGAGGGGGACGGAACCGCTACCCTGGAGGTCCGCCCGTGATGATGAGGATGTACCGGCGAGGGCCCGTCGATCGGAGGGAGGGGCTGGCCGCCCTGGGCGCCGGGCTGGCGGTCGGGGCCGCGGCGGCCGCGGTGACCTGGTATCTCGCCAGGGCCTGGCTGAGCCGCGAGCGCGTGGACGCCCCCCCGCGGCCGGCCGCGGCTCGGGCGCCGGAGGACGGGCCCGAGACGTGATTCGCCCGGCGGCGGCGGCCGCCTTCACCCTTCTCCTCGCGGCGCCGGGGCCGACCCCGGGACAGGCGCCCGAGCCCGTGGAGGCGGGGGCGCCCGGCGTGCGGGAGGTCGTGGAGCTCTCCTTCGAGGGCAACCGGGCCTTCGAAGACGGGGCGCTCCGCGCCGCGATCGAGACCGAGGCCACCCACTGCCGCACCGTCCTGCTGGTGCTCGTCCCGATCTGCCCCCTCACCGACTGGGGCTTCGCCCACGAGCGGGGCTTCCTGGAGGAGCGCGCGCTGCCGGCCGATCTGCTCCGCCTGCGGGTCTTCTACCGGCAGCGTGGCTACCGTGAGGTGCGGGTCGATACGGCCGTCGAGCGCATGGACGGCGAGGCGCGGGTGCGCTTCCTGATCGAGGAGGGGGAGCCCACCCGGCTCGACACGCTGGCGATCGAGGGCCTGGAGGGCATCCTGGACGTCCGGGAGGTGCACCGGGAGATCGGCCTCGGGCGGGGCTCTCCGCTGGACCTGGTCCGCCTGCAGAACGGCAAGCAGGCGATGCGGGACCGGCTGCTCAACCGCGGCTACGTGGGCGCGGCCGTGCTCGAGGAGGTGTTCATCCCGCCCGGCGAGGGGGCACGCGTGACGCTGGAGATCCATCCCGGGCCGCGGGCGCGCGTCGGGGAGGTGCGCGTCGAGGGCGCGGAGGAGATCGGCGAGCGGGTGGTCCGGCAGTTCCTCACTTTCGGTTCAGGCGACTACTACGAGCACGAGCGGGTGGTCGAGAGCCAGCGCGCCCTGTTCGAGCTCGGCGCGATCCGCTTCGCCTCCATCTCGCGGATCGGGGAGCCGGGCCCGGCGGACTCCGTGGTCGACATCCGGGTGCAGGTGACGGAGGCGGCGCCGCGGACGGCCCGACTGGGCGGCGGCGCGAGCACGACCGAGTGCTTCCTGGCCGAAAGCCGGCTCCTCCACCGCAACTTCCTCGGCGGGGCCCGCCGGCTCGAGCTCAGCGGCCGGCTCTCGAACCTGTTCGCCGGCCGCTTCGACGGCTCATTCCCCTGCACGGACACCGGGACGGATCCGGCCTTCCAGGTGCTGAACTTCCGCGTCCGTGGGGAGTTCCGTCAGCCGTACTTCCTGTCGGGCCGCAACCGGCTGACCGGGGCGGTCTTCCTGGAGCGGGAGACGGTGCCGGGCCTGTTCGTCCGCACCAGCCGCGGGGCGGACCTCTCGCTGACCCGCAGGCTCCGCTCCCGGATGTTCGCCACCCTCTCCTACCGCCCCGAGCTCACCTCCTTCCAGGAGGAATCGGCGGACATCTTCTTCTGTGTCAGCTTCGGCTTCTGCCAGCCCGAGGACATCGCCGTCCTCACCGAGGCTCGCTGGCTCGCCCCGGTTGCCCTCTCATGGCGCTATGACCGGACGGACGTCCCCTTCCAGCCGACCCGCGGCTACTACGCCACGGCCGAGATCGAGCGGGCCGAGGCGGTCACCGGGTCGGACTTCGGCTACATCCGGCTGGGGCTCGAGGCGGCCGACTTCGAGGAGCTGGCCGACGGGCTCGTCGTCGCCGCCCGGCTGCGGACCGGCTTCGTGGAGGCGACCGAGGGGCTCCTGTTCGAGCTCGAGGATCCGACCGCCGAGGTCGTGCACCCCCGCAAGCGCTTCTTCGGCGGGGGCCCCCAGAGCGTCCGCGGCTTCGGGCTGAACCTCCTCGGACCGACCGTGCTGGTGGTGGACTCCCTCGCCGCCTGCCCGGAGGACCCCGTCCTATCGTGCGCCCAACGGCTCGCCGCCGAGGAGCCGGGCCGGCTCCAGGAGCGTCCGGTGGGGGGGAACGCCGCCTACGAGCTGGCGCTGGAGCTGCGCCGCACGCTGGGCGGCCCGTGGGGGATCGTGGGCTTCATGGACCTCGGACAGGTGCTGCCCGACATCTCCCGACTGCAGGGCCCGGTCGTGGCGCCGGGGGTGGGGGTCCGCTACTCCAGCCCGGTCGGCCCGCTGCGCCTCGATGTGGGCTACAACCCCTCGGGCCCGCGCCGGCTTCCGGTGGTGGCGCAGTTGGAGGGCGGGGACATCCGCGAGCTCGAGGAGCCGGTGCGGTTCGACCCCTTCGGCTACGATGACGCCGGCCCGTTCCGCGAGCTGTGGCGGCGCCTCCAGTTCCACCTGTCGATCGGGGAGGCGTTCTAGGTGACGGACCGGGATGGCGTCCGATCCGACGCGGAGAACGGCGGCGCGCGCAAGCCGCGACGCCGCCCTCGGCCCCTCGGCCGGTGGGCCGGGAGGCTCGGGCGGGCCGTCGCCGTGCTGCTCGGCTTCATCGCGCTGGCCGCCGCGGTCGCCCTCTTCCTGTTCACCCAGACGGCGCACGGGCGCGGCCTGGTCGCCTCCACCATCGAGCGCGCCCTCTCCGGCGCGTTGCAGGGCGATGTGCGGGTGGGGCCGATCACGGGGGGCAACCTCCTGACCCGGGCGGTGCTCGAGCGGTTCGAGATCGACGGTCCGGACGGGCGCCCCTTCGCCCACCTGGAGTCGGTGCACCTGGAGTACGATCCGATCGCCTTCCTGCGCGGGCACTACGTATTCCGCCGCCTCGAGGCGGCGCGGGCCACGATCCGCCTCCGGCAGCACGAAGACGGCCAGTGGAACTTCGAGCGCATCTTCCCCGAGGAGGACGCGGAGGCGGAGCCCTCCGACCTCCGGCTGGTCATCCACGACGCTCGGCTCGCGACCGGCACGCTGGAGGTACGACGGCCGTTCGCCGTGGAGCTGGAGGGCGCGGCGCGGGAGGCGGCGGTCGGGGAGGCGCTGCGGGGCGAGACGATCTGGAGGGTGGAGCCCGGCGATGGGGGTCCCGAGCAGGTGTTCGCCGTCGATTCCCTCCGGGGCCGGTTTCCCCTGCTGCGGCTCGTCGACCCGGGCGATCCGATGCGCATCGAGATGGAGCGCGTGGCCGGCACCGCCCTGGCCGTCCGTCAGCCGCTGCCCGTGCGCCGGTTCACGGGCTCGGTCGCCTTCGCGGATTCGATCCGGCTCCGCATCGCCGACCTCCGTCTGCCGGCGAGCCGGCTCGCCGGCGCCGGTTGGATCGCGCCCGGCGAACCGCCGGCGTACCGCTTCGAGCTCGATGCCGAGCCGGCCGGCTTCCAGGATCTCCAGTGGCTGCCGCTGCCCGTCCCCGAGGAAGGGGGCGGCCCGATGCGGCTCGTCTTCGGCTCGCGGGGGGAGGTGCCGCGGCTCGAGGTGCGGGACGCCGAGGTCCGCGTCCGGGACTCCGAGCTCCGGGGCGGCTTCGCGCTCCTCCTCGACGAGCCGGCGCGGTTGGAGGCTGTGGACCTGCGCCTCGACCCGCTCCGCCTCGAGCTGGTGGACCGCCTGCTCGGGCTTCCCGAGGGGGTGCCGGACGGGCGCCTCGAGGGGCGGGTCGTCGGGTCCGGCCCGCCGACCGCCTTCCGGCTGGACGCGGACCTGCGCCTGCGGCCGTCCGCGCCCGGCGCCGCGCCCTCGGCGCTCCGCGCACGCGGGACGCTGCGGACGGAGGAGCCGTACGCCGCCCGCGACCTCCGCCTGACGCTGGAGGGGTTCGACGTGGCGTGGCTCGACGGGTGGACGGACGCCCCTCTCCCGGAGGGCCGGGTGGACGGGAGCCTCGCCGCGGACGGCCCGGCCGAGGGGCGGCTGACGGTGAACGGGGAGCTCGCGCTCGCCGCGCCGGGGGGCGGGGTGTCCCGCGTGCTCGGGGGCGGCTCGTTCGGGACGGAGGAGCCGTATCCCCTCGACGTGCGCCTGCGCGCCGACCCGCTGCTCCTGTCGGCCGTGCGTCCGGCGCTCCCGGACGTGCCACTGGACGGGGCGGTGCGGGGCGAGGTGACGGCCCGGGGCAGCCTGGCAGAGCTGCGCGCCAGCGGCGACCTGGGGACGGCGCGCGGCCGGCTGCGGCTCGAGGGACGCTTCGACCTCCTCGCCGATCCCGTCCGCTACGACGCGGAGGTGGTGGCGCGTGAGGTGGACCTGCGGCAGTGGTCGCCCGAGTGGCCGGAGAGCGAGTTGGCCGTGCGCGGACGCGTGCAGGGTTCCGGCACCGCCCCGGAGGTCATGCGGGCCCGCTTCGACCTCGAGATCCTGCCCTCGCGGGTGCACGAGGCGCGGGTCGATACGAGCGTGCTCCGCTTCTCGGTCGCCGAGGGGCTGGCCACCGTGGACACCTTCGCCATCCGGACCGACGTGGGGCGAGCCCGCGGCCGCGGATCCTTCGGGCTGGTGGAGGGGGCCGGTGGGGCGCTGGTGGTGGACGTCGAGGCGCCGGACCTCTCCGTCTTCAATCGGTGGCTGGTGGAGGGGCGCACCGCCGCCGGGCAGGTGGAGGTGACCGAGGACCTGTTCGCGGACTTCCCCGGCGCGGCCGCACCCGGGGCGGCCGCCGATGCGCGGGCCGAGGCCCTGCCGGACACCCTGGCCGGGGCCCTCGTGGCGCGCGGGGCGGTGTTCGGAAACCTCGGGGACTACTCCCTCGGGGGCCGGGTGGAGGCGCGGGACGTCACCTACGGCGCGTGGGGGGCCGACTCGCTGCGGGGCACGCTCGACGCCGCGGGCGCGGCCACCGCGGACTCCTTCGTGGTGAACGCACGCGCCAGCGGGGTGGCGCTGCCGACGCGCGGCCTCGACTCCCTTGCCCTCCGGGTCGAGAGGACCGGCCCGGGGGCGGCGGACGTGCGCCTCCAGGCGGTCCAGGAGCCGGACCTGCGGCTCTCCGCCGAGGCGGGCGTCGGCTGGGCGGGGGAGCGGCGTTCCGCGGAGGTGCGGGCGTTCCGGATGCGGGTCGGGACCCAGGAGCTCGCGCTCTCCGACTCGGCGCTCATCGCCTTCGGGGGGCCGGACGGGCTTGTCATCCGCGGCCTGTCCCTGGCCGGGCCGGAGAGCGGACGGCTGCGGCTCGATGGCGCGCTGCCGCCCGAGGGGGCGGTCTCGCTGGCGCTCGAGGCCCGTGACCTGAGGATCGGGGAGCTGCTCCGGGTGCTACCCGAGCCTCCGGACGCGCGCGGCCTCCTGGACGCCACCCTCCAGGTGCGCGGCACGGCCGCCGCGCCGCGGATGGAGGGCTCCGTGCGGGTGGAGCGGCCGGGCATCGGCACCGTCACCTACGCGCTGCTGGAGGGCGACCTCGTGTACCTCGACCGCGCGGTGTCGGGCGAGGTGGCGCTGCACGGCGAGCGCGCCGTCCTCGCCCGCGCCGACGGCCGGGTGGGGATCGACCTCTCCTTCGGCGAGGTGGAGCGCCGGCTGGCGGAGGACGCGTTCGACGTCCGGGTGGTGGCGGACAGCCTGCCGCTCAAGGTGCTCGAGTTGGGGCTGGAGAGCCTCCAGGAGCTCGGCGGAACCGCGCGGGGAGAGGTGACGATCCGGGGCGGCCTCGGGAACGTCCGGGTGGAGGGCGACGCCGGCGTCTCCGGCGTCACCGCCCTGCTGCCGGACCTCGGCGTCCGCCTGGTGCGCGGGGAAGGCCGCGCCCGATTCCGTGGGGCCGAGGCGCGGATCGACTCCTTCGTCGTCGCCTCCGCCTCCGGCGGCTCGGTGCTGGCGGCCGGGACGCTCGACCTCTCGGACCCGACCGATCCCGGCTTCGACCTGGACCTCCGCGCACGGCGGTTCGTGCCGATCCAGCGGCGGGCCATGCGCTTCCAGGTGGGCGGCACCGCGCACCTGGCGGGCCGCTACCGGCGCCCGGAGCTCACCGGCCGTTTCCGCGTCTCGAACGGGGAGTTCCGCCAGGACGAGCTGCTGCGGCGTCAGCAGGTGGTGGACCTCACGGACCCGGACATCTACGCGGTGATCGATACCGCGGGGGTGGGCGAGCGGCGCCTGCTGGAGGGGATCCAGAACCCGTTCATGCAGAACCTGCAGGCGCGCCTGGGCCTCGACCTCGGTCCCGACCTGTGGCTGCGCTCCGAGGAGGTGAACGTCGAGATCGCCGGCGACGACCTGGAGCTCCGGATGGACCGCGCCGACCAGTCGATGGCCGTGGTCGGCACCGTCCGGCTCGTCCGCGGGAGCTACCATTTCACCTTCGGCCCCTACACGCAGCAGCTCCGGATCGTGGACGGAACGATCGAGTTCGTCGGCATCCCGGGGCTCAACCCGAACCTGCGCATCGTCGCCGAGTACCGGACGCGGACCCCGGAAGGACCGATCGAGATCCGTACCATCATCCGCGGCACCCTGAGCCAGACGGAGCTCGCGCTGGAGAGCGACCCGCCGCTCAGCGAGTCGGACCAGCTCTGCTTCCTGGCGGTCGGCTCTCCCTGTCTGGCGGCCGTGGACCGGCGCTTCGGCGAGCGGATCGCGCGCGAGAGCGCCCTGGGCATCCTGGGCACGCAGATCACCGCCGCGCTGGCCGCCGACCTGGGCCTCGACTACCTGACCCTTCGCACGGCCGAGACGGGGGTCGGGGCGGAGGGCGACACGAACGGCTTCTTCGCCGGCGCCTTCGCGGGGACGGAGATCGAGCTCGGCAAGTACGTGGGGAACGACATCTTCCTCAGCGTCACGCAGCCGCTCGCCGGCAGCCAGCTCCCCGGCTGGTCGGTCGTGTGGCGCTTCACGGACGACTGGACGCTGGAGGCCCGCGCGGAGAACCGGTTCGCCCGGCGCTTCGGGCAGGTCGTGGGCTCCACCCTGGAGCTGGAGCAGACGTACGGCCTCTTCCTCTTCCGGGAGTGGTCCTTCTAGCGGCGGAGCGGGTTCCGCCTCCGCTCGCTGTCTCCTTCCCCTCCGGAGCCTCCTCGGCGCGCTTCGCGCCTCGGGGTCTCCTCCGGTCGGAGACGGCTCGCTGCGCCGGAATCCCGCTCCTTTCAGGGGTGGCCGCGGATGGGCCTTCCGCAGCGAAGGCGGAGCGGAGCAGCGGATACCGCGTCCGCCGAAGGGAGCCTCGCGCGGGGAACGGGGGTAGATTCTCGCCGAGAACCCGGGGCCGCGCGGGGCGGCCGGCCGGGAGGACGCGAACTTCGACGGAACCGGTGATGGGGAACTACGTCAAGACGTTCGCGCTGATGGCGCTCCTGACCGCGCTGTTCGTCGGGATCGCCGGCGCCTTCGGCGGCGTGAACTGGATGGTCGGGGCCTTCGCCTTCGCGGCCCTGTTCAACTTCGGCGCCTACTGGTTCTCGGACCGGGTCGTGCTGAAGATGTACCGCGCCGAGGTGCTGGAGCGGGAAGACGCCCCGGACCTGTACGACACGGTGGACCGGCTGCGGCGGAAGGCCGGCCTCCCGATGCCGACCCTGGCCATCGCGCCGTCCGAGCAGCCGAACGCCTTCGCCACCGGGCGCAACCCGAGCAAGGCGGTCGTCTGCGTCACCCGCGGCCTGCTCCCGGTGGTGAACCGCGAGCAGCTCGAGGGGATCCTGGCGCACGAGCTGGCGCACATCAAGAACCGCGACATGCTGATCGGGACCGTGGCCGCGACGATGTCGGCCGCGATCGTCATGCTGGCCCGGATCGGCTTCTGGTTCGGCGGGGCCGGACGCGACCGCGGGGCGCTCGGCGCGGTCGGGGCGCTCCTCATGCTGATCCTCGCGCCCCTGGCGGCCATGCTGATCCAGATGGCGATCAGCCGGGCGGGCGAGTACCGTGCGGACCGGATCGGCGCCGAGATCAGCGGGCGGCCGCGCGCGCTGGCGGAGGCGCTCCGCGCCCTCGAGGCCCGGGCGAGCCGCGTCCCCATGCAGGTCAACCCGTCCGCCGCGCACCTCTGCATCGTGAACCCCCTGCGCGGGAACACCCGGCAGGCGTTCGCCTCGCTCTTCCGGACGCACCCGCCGACTGACGAACGGGTGCGCCGGCTGGAGGCGCTGGCGGCCGGCTGACACCGGGCCGCCGGCGGGCGCCGCCCCCCGACGCCCTTGACCGGCGGCCCCGCCTTCCTTCCTCTTGCTCCGCCGGGAGCGCCGGGATCGCGCGGCCGTGAGACCGGCGACCCGCACCCGTGACGAGGAGGGGATGACGAGCGCGAGCGCCCTGCCCCAGCTTCCCATCTCGCCCGCGGAGCGCATCCTCGTGCTGGTGAACCGCAGCGCGAGCGGCGGGTTGCCGCCGGGGTTGCGGCGCCGCCTCGGCGCCGCGTTCGCCGACCGGGGCGTACCGTTCGACATCGTCGAGGCGGACGCCTCGGCGCTGGAGCCCCTGGCCCGCCGGGCGGCGGAGCTCGGCTACCGCACGGTCGCCGCCGCCGGCGGGGACGGGACGGTCGCCCAGGCGCTGCGCGGCACGGCCGGCAGCGAGGTGCCGGTGGCGATCCTCCCCTTCGGGACGGGAAACCAGCTGGCGCGGAACTTCGACATCCCCGCCTCGCTGGAGGGGAGCGTCCGGGTGGCGGTCGAGGGACGGGTGGAGCGGATCGACCTGGGGCGGGTGGACGGCGAGTACTTCGCGCTCATCGCAGGCGCGGGGCTGGATGCGGAGGTGATGGCGGACGCCACCACAGAGCTCAAGGGGCGGCTCGGCTTCGCCGCGTACCTGTACAGCGGGCTCAAGCACGTGATGACGCCGCGGGCCGCCGACTTCCGCATCGTGGCCGACGGCCGCGAGCTGGAGGTCCGCGCCACCATGGTGCTGCTGGCGAACGTGGGCCAGCTCGGCGCCGGCCCACTGCCGGTCGAGGTGACCGTCGGACCGCGGATCTCCTTCAAGGACGGGCTCATCGACATCTGCATCTATGCCCCCCGCAACCTGCCGGAGGTGGCCCGGATGGTGTGGCGGGTCGCGCGGCAGCAGTACGCGGGCGACGACCGGATGATCTTCTTCCAGGCGCGGAGCGTGAGGATCGAGTCGGAGCCGCCGGTGGCGGCGCAGGTGGACGGGGAGGCGCGCGGGACGACGCCGATCGAGGCCGACGTCGCGCCGCTGCTGGGCCGCATCCTGGTGCCGCGGTGAGGC
>CAZTGV010000016.1:0-7772 GCA_964613475.1 uncultured Gemmatimonadota bacterium | reverse complement strand
CCCCGCCGAGCGGAGGCGTCCGCGCCGCCCGGGCGGCCGGCGGCACACCGGGCGGCCGTCCCGGCCGGGCTCCTCCGCGAGCTCGCGCGCCACGTCGGCACCCCGACCTACGTGTACGACGCCCGGGCGCTCGACGCCGGGGTCCGCCGCTGGATCCGCGCCGCGGGAGACCCGGGGCGCATCTGGTACAGCGTGAAGGCGAACTCAAACCGCGAGATCCTCCGGCGCCTGGCCCGCCACGGCGTGCACTTCGAGGTGGCCACAGAGGGCGAGTACGCCCGGGTGCGTGCCGCGGGGATCCCGGCGGCCCGGGTCCTGTTCGGGGGCGTGCCGAAGGGGGCGGAGACGGTCCGCCTCGCGCTACGGGAGGGCGCCGACCTCGTCGTGCTCCAGGCCGCCCACGAGGTGGAGGCGGCCGCGGCGTACGGCGAAGCGAAGCGGTCGGCGGGCTCGGCGGGATCGGTGGCCTCGGCGGGCTCGGCCGGGCCGGCGCCGGTCGGGCTGCGGGTCCGTCCCGGCATTCGGGCCGGCGGGCACCCCGCCCTGGAGACGGCCGGCGCGGACGCCAAGTTCGGCTTCCGCCCGGAGGAGGTCCCCGCCGCCTGGGCGCGGCTGGCGGACGCCCCCGGGGTGAGGCCCCGGGCGCTCGCCATCCACCTCGGCTCGGCCCTGGAGAGCCCGGAGCCCTACGCCCGTGCGATGGACGTGCTCCTCGACCTCGCGGAGCGCCTGGAGCGGGTCGGTCCGCCGGTCCGGGAGCTCGACCTCGGGGGCGGGGTGTCCATCGACTACCGCGACGGATCGGACCCCGATCCCGCGCGGGTGGTCGGGCCCCTCCTCGCCCGCGCGGACGCGCGCGGCCTGGCCCTGCGCTTCGAGCCGGGGCGGTCGGTCGTCGCCGGCATGGGCCTCCTGCTCACCCGCGTGCTGTACGGCTACCGCACGGCGAACGGCGCGGCGCTCGTGTGCGACGCGGCGTTCTCGGACTTCTCCCGCTTCGTCCTCTACGGGGCCTATCACCGGATCGAGCCGCTCGACGGCGCGGTGGGCGGCGAGCCCACGGTGGACGTGCTCGGGGCCACCTGCGAGTCGGGCGACGTGATCGGCCGCGGCCGTCCCCTGCACGGCGTGGAGGCCGGCGACCTCCTGGTGGTGCGCGACGTCGGCGCCTACGGCTTCACCATGGCCTCGAACTACAACAGCCGACGACGGCCGGCCGAGGTGCTGGTGGAGGGCGACGCATGGAGCATCGTCCGCCGCCGCGAATCCCTGCGCGACCTGTGGCGGGGCGAGGAGGGCGTGGCGGTCGGCAGCGGGCGACGCGGCCCCGCGGCTCAGGGATAGCGGCTCAGGGATAGAGCAGGTACGGCCGCCGGAGCGCCCGGAACGCCTCGACGGCGGCCGGCCAGGGCCCCGCGATCTCCTCCAGGGGCCGGCCCTCCTCCAGCATGCGCCGCAGCCGCTCCGTCCCCGCCAGCCGGTCGAAGTGTTCGGCGCGCCACGCCCAGCGCTCGCCGGCCAGGCGGCGCGCCTCATGCAGCGCCGCGACCCCGCTCAGGGTCGGGTCGTAGGCGCGCCGGTCGGTGACGACGAAGCGCACCCCCCGAACGGTCTCGCCGCCGTACTTTCCGTCCGGCGGCTCCTCTGGCACGAACGCGACCGCCTCGAAGCGCACCCCGGGGAGCGCCCGCGCGTTCAGGCGCTCGGACAGCGCCTCGCCGTCCAGCCACGGGGCGCCGACCTGCTGAAACGCCCGCTCCGTGCCGCGTCCGACCGAGAGGTTCGTGCCCTCGAACAGGCAGGTCCCGGGGTAGTGGGTCGCGCTCTCCAGCGACGGCATGCTGGGCGAGGGGCGCACCCAGGGCAGCCCCGTCTCGTCCGCCCACCGGTCCCTCGTCCAGCCGGCGGCCGGGACCACCCGAAGCTCCGCCCGGAGGCCGAACGCGCTCACGTAGAGCCGCGCCAGCTCGCCGGCCGTCATGCCGTGTCGCATCGGGACGGGGTAGAGGCCGACGAAGGTCGCGTGCTCCGGCTCCAGCACGTTCCCCTGCACCTGCCGGCCCCCGATCGGGTTCGGCCGGTCCAGCACCACGAACGGGATCCCCGCCTCCCCGGCCGCCTCCATCGCGAGGGCCATCGTCGAGACGTACGTGTAGTAGCGGGCCCCGAGGTCCTGGATGTCGAACAGCAGCACGTCGATCCCCTCCAGCATCCGGGGCGTCGGCCGCCGGGTCTCCCCGTACAGCGAGTGGATCGGAAGGCCCGTGCGCTCGTCCACGCCGCCTTCGATCCTCTCCGCGTCCTCGGTGCCACGGATGCCGTGCTCGGGCGAGAACAGGGCCACCAGCTCGGCGCCGGGCGTCTCGTGCAGCCGGTCGATCGAGCTGCGCCCGGCGCGGTCCACCCCGGTCTGGTTCGTGATCAGCCCGATGCGCCGCCCCTCGATCAGGTGGGCGGAGTCGGCGAGCAGCACCTCGATCCCGGGGCGGACGGGCTCCCCGGCGTCCGGCTCCCGCCCTTTGGCGTCGCCCTCCTCGACGGTCCCGGGGGCGCAGGCGAGGGCGGCCGCGCCGACCGCCGCCAGGGCGAGCGCGCGGCCGCGTTGTTCGGCTCGGTGGGCCCGCGTAGCTTCTCCACCCCGTGCGCGATCGCTCATCCCGCTCCGATCCTCGTCTTCGGACGTCCGCTCCGGCCGGCGGAACGGCCAGTGTAGCCGGCCGTCCGCGGTCGAGGAAGCGGCCCGCCTCTCGCGAGGTGCCGCGAAGGCCCGTCCTCCGGTACGCGCCCCTCGCGGCGTTTCTCCTGTTGGCCGCCCTCGCCGCGTGCGGCGCGCGCGTCCCCCCCGAACTCCGCCCGCTCGGGACCGCGGCGCCCGGCGCCGCCGCCCCGCTGGAGGCGGAGGCGCGGGCGTGGGTGGAGGAGACGCTCGCCTCGCTCTCCCCGCGCGCCCGAGCGGCCCAGGTCGTCTCGGTCTGGATGTCGGGGGGTTACGCGGCCGAGGGCGACGAGGAGATGGAGCGGCTCGGCGCCCTGGTGGACGCCGGGATCGGCGCGGTGACGATCTCGATCGGCCTGCCGCACGAGTACGCGGCCAGGCTGAACGCCCTGCAGGCGCGGGCCCGCGTGCCGCTCCTCATCGGCTCCGACTTCGAGTCGGGCGGCCCGGGGATGCGGATGGCCGGCATCTACGCGCTCCCCTCGCTCCTCGACCTGGGCGGCGGCACGCGGCTACCGGCCACCATGGCCTTCGGCGCCATCGGGGACGAGGAGGCGGCGCACGAGGCGGGCCGGATCACCGGGTCGGAGGCGCGGGCGGTCGGGGTGCACGTGGCCTTCGCGCCGGTGCTGGACGTGAACAGCGACCCCGAGAACCCGATCATCAACACGCGGGCGTTCGGGGAGGACCCCCACGAGGTGGCGCGGCTGGGGACCGCGTGGCTGCGCGGCGCGCAGGAGGCGGGGCTCCTGACCACGGCGAAGCACTTCCCCGGGCACGGCGACACGCGCCAGGACTCCCACATCGAGCTCCCGTCGGTAACGGCGGACCGCGCGCGGCTCG
The DNA here is from genome assembly GCA_964613475.1 of uncultured Gemmatimonadota bacterium. GTDB lineage: Bacteria > Gemmatimonadota > Gemmatimonadetes > Palauibacterales > Palauibacteraceae > CAZTGV01. The sequence continues at coordinate 4,213 of CAZTGV010000016.1, read as the reverse complement.
ACAGCGTGGAGCTCGTCCCCTTCCGCGCCGCCATCGATGCCGGGGTGGACGCGGTGATGACCGCCCACATCGCCGCCCCGCGGATCCTCGGCCCGGACCCGCCGCCGGCCACCCTGTCGCCCTGGTTCATGACGGAGCTGCTGCGCGAGGAGCTGGGGTTCGGCGGGCTCCTGTACACGGACGCGATGACGATGGGCGCGATCGTCGACCGCCTGGAGCCGGGCGAGGCGGCGGTGCGGGCACTGCAGGCGGGGGCGGACGTGATCCTGTCGCCCGCCGACCCGGTGGCCGCGATCGAGGCGATCGAGGCGGCGGTGGCGAGCGGCCGCCTCCCCGCGGCGCGGCTCGAGGCCGCCGTGCGGCGCACCCTGGAGGCGAAGGCGCGGGCCGGCCTCCACCGCGGGCGGCAGGTGGATCCGCGGCGGATCCGGCGGGTGGTCGGCGCGCCGGCACACCGGGCGTTCGCCGCCTCGGCGGCGGCGCGCTCCCTCACGCTGGCGCGCGACCTGGAGGGGCTGGTTCCGCTGCCCGGCACCGCGGGAGCGGGAGGGGAGCGCCCCGCGGCCGGCGCCGGGCCGGAGCGACCCGGGGCGGGCACCGAGTCGGGAGCGCCGGGTCCGGTCCGCCGGGTCCTCAGCGTCACCTTCGCCCCGCCGCAGAACCCGGCGGCCGGCCGCGCCTTCGAGCGCCGGCTGGAGGCGGGCGGGCTGGAGGTGGCCCGGGCGCGGACGGAGCCCGGCACGCCCGCCGCCGTCTGGGATTCCCTGGCGCTGCTCGCGGTCGGCGCCGACGCGGTCCTCCTTTCCGCGTACGTGGCGCCCCGCCCCTGGGCCGGAAGCGTGGACGTCTCCGACCCCCTGGGCGAGTTCGCGGCCCGGGTGCGCGACGGCGGCACGCCGGTCCTCCTCCTTTCCTTCGGCAGTCCCTACCTGCTGCGGCGGGCGCCGGACGTCGGCACCTACCTGCTCGCCTGGGGCGGGGCAGAGCCGTCCCAGCGCGCGGCCGCCGAGGCGCTGCTCGGGATCGGCGAGGTGACGGGGCGGCTGCCGATCTCCCTGCCGCCCTTCCACCGACGCGGCGAGGGGCTGCGCCGCCCGCTGGCGGCCCTGCCGCCGATGTCGGTCGGGCCGGAGGACCCCGCCGAGGCGGCGGGGATGGATCCGGCGGCGCTGGCCCGGGTGGACCGCCTGCTCCGGGTCGCGGTCGCGGACTCCGCCACCCCGGGCGCGGCCCTGGCAGTGGGGCGCCGGGGCCGGCTGGTGCGGCTGCGCGGGTACGGCCGCACGGACTGGGGCCCCGACGCGCCGGCCGCCACCGACTCCACGATCTGGGACCTCGCCTCGCTCACCAAGGCGGTCGGGACGGCGACGGCGATCCTGCGCCTGGCCGAGCGGGGTCGGCTCTCGCTGGACGAGCCGGTCGCCCGCTGGCTCGAGGAGTGGCGAGGCGGCCCCCTCGAGCGCGCGACGATCCGGGATCTGCTCCTCCACCGGTCCGGCCTTCCGTCCTTCCTGCCGCTGTGGCGCGAGCTCGAAGGGCGCGAGGCGTACCGCCGCGCCCTGGCGGAGGTGGAGCCGGTCGCCCCCCCCGGCGACAGCACCGTCTACAGCGACCTCGGGTTCCTCGCCCTCGGCTTGGTGGCCGAGGAGGCCGCCGGGCGGCCGCTCGACGCGCTGCTCGAGGCCGAGCTGTTCGGCCCGCTCGGCATGCGCGAGACCGGTTTCCGCCCGGCGCCCGGCCTCCGCGACCGGATCGCGCCGACGGAGCGGGACACCGTGTGGCGGAAACGGCACGTCCACGGAGAGGTGCACGACGAGAACGCGCACGCGCTGGGCGGGGTGGCCGGGCACGCGGGGCTGTTCTCCTCCGCGCGGGACCTGGCCGCCTTCGCGGAGGCGCTCCTGCGGGGCGGGGTGGCGCTCCCATGCCCGGGACCGGCGTCGCCGCGGGCGAGGGGCGGTCGGGCGTGCGCGCGGGCGCGTGCCGACTCCGCGCGGATCCTCTCGCCCGAGAGCGTGGCCCTCCTCGCCCGGCCGCCCGATAGCGCTGCGCTCCTCGGGCGGCCTCCCGAGGGCGGAGAGGCCGGCGATGAGCGGGAGGCCGGCGAGCGCGACGAGGGACGCCGCGGCGGCCCGGCGCGGACGCACGGCTGGCAGGCGCCCGCGGGGCGGAGCTCGGCCGGCGACTACCTTTCCGCCCGCGCCTTCGGCCACACCGGCTTCACCGGCACCAGCGTGTGGATCGACCCGGAGCTCGACCTGTTCGTGGTGCTCCTGACCAGCCGGACGAACCCGTCGCGCGAGAACCGCGCGCACCTCGCCCTGCGGCGCGCCGTGCACGACGCGGTCGCGCGCGCGATCCAGGACGTCCCCGTGCGCCGCCGGTGACCGGACTCGACTGGGGCATCATCGCGGCCTACTTCGCCGTGGCGGGCGGCATCGGCGTGGCCCTGGCCCGTCGGGCCGGCCGCTCGCTGGAGGAATACTTCCTGAGCGGCCGGGCGCTCCCCTGGTGGCTGGCCGGCACCTCGATGGTGGCGACCACCTTCGCCGCCGACACGCCGCTCGCCGTTACCGAGCTCACCGTCCGCCACGGCGTGGCCGGTAACTGGCTGTGGTGGAACATGGTGATGAGCGGGATCCTCACCGTGTTCTTCTTCGCCCGCCTGTGGCGCCGGGCGGGCGTCCTCACCGATGTGGAGCTGGCGGAGATCCGCTACGCGGGTCGTCCGGCGGCCTTCCTGCGCGCCTTCCGGGCCGGCTACCTGGCGATCCCGATCAACCTGATCGTGATGGGCTGGGTCCACCTGGCGATGGCCGACATCATCGGGGTCACCCTGGACGTCCCGCGGGTCTGGGCGCTCGGCGCCTGCTTCCTGCTCGCCGCCGGCTACGCGACGGTGTCGGGCCTGTGGGGCGTGGTCGTCACCGACTTCCTCCAGTTCGGCCTGGCGATGCTCGGCTCCATCGTCCTGGCCGTCATCGCCGTCTCGGCCGTCGGGGGCATGGCCGGGCTGGAGGCCGGCCTCGCCGAGGGCTACGGCTCCGCGGAGCGCGCGCTGGCGCTCCTGCCGGTCGGCGAGGGCGCCTGGATGCCGGCCGTGACGCTGCTCGTCTACCTCGGGGTGAGCTGGTGGGCGGCCTGGTATCCCGGGGCCGAGCCGGGGGGTGGGGGCTACATCGCCCAGCGGATCTTCTCCAGCCGCGACGAGCGGGAAGGCCTGCTGGCGACCCTGTGGTTCAACGTGGCCCACTACGCGGTGCGCCCCTGGCCCTGGATCCTGGTCGCGCTGGCCAGCACGATCCTCTACCCGGGGCTGGAGAACCCACGCGAGGGCTACATCCGGGCGGTGGTGGACCTCCTGCCCCCGGGCCTGACCGGCCTGGTGCTGGCCGCCTTCGCCGCCGCCTACATGTCCACCATCTCCACGATGCTGAACTGGGGCGCGAGCTACCTAACCAGCGACGTCTACCGGCGCTTCCTGCGACCGGAGGCGAGCGAGCGGCGCCTGGTGCGCGTCTCCCGCGGCTCCACCCTCTTCCTGATGATGGCGAGCCTGGTGGTGACCCTCTTCCTGGGCTCGATCGAGGGGGCGTGGCGCTTCCTGCTCGCCCTCGGCGCCGGAAGCGGCCTGGTGCTCATCCTCCGCTGGTACTGGTGGCGGATCAACGCCTGGTCGGAGATCGTCGCCATGGCCGCCTCGCTCGGCGCCAGCCTCATCCTCTGGTTCGGGGTCGGGCTCGACCCGGATGACCTGAGGGACTGGGCGTGGATCATGCTCGGCACGGTCGCCATCTCGACGGTCGCCTGGCTGTCCGCCACCTTTCTCACCCGGCCGGAGCCCGAGGAGACGCTCCGCGCCTTCTACCGCCGCGTCCGCCCCGGCGGGCCGGGGTGGGCGCGCGTCTCCCGGGGGGCCGGCCTCGGGCGCGAGCCGATCCCGGGCGGCGCGCTGGCCGCCTCCAACTGGGTCGCGGGGGTGGTGAGCGTCTACGCGACGCTGTTCGGGACCGGGCGGCTGCTGTTCGGCGACTGGGCCGAGGCGGCCGCGTGGCTGGCGGCCGCCGCCCTCGCGTTCGGCTGGATCGCGCGGAACCTCCGCCGCGAGCGCGGCTGGGGGCCCCCGCCCGCCGCGGGGCCGGAGACGAAGAGCGGCCGCCGGCCGCCCGCCGGAGCCGCGCCGGAGCGAGCCGCGCCGGAAGGAGCCGCGCCG
>CAZTGV010000015.1:0-36432 GCA_964613475.1 uncultured Gemmatimonadota bacterium | reverse complement strand
GGCGCGGCGGAGCCGGAGCCCGAGGCCGTCGCCGAGCCGGAGCCCGAGGCCGTCGCCGAGCCGGAGCCCGAGGCCGTCGACGCGGAGGCTGGAGGCGTCGGGCTCGCGGCGGCCGCGCCGGACGAGGAGGACGCGGAGACGGAGGACGGTCCGGAGGCGGCCGAGACCGCCGAGGAGGAGGTCTCGGGGATCGAGCCGCGGGAGGCGTCCGCGGCCGCGGTGGGCGCGGACGACGGCGAGGAGGTCCGCGCCGGCGATGGAGAGAGCGCGTAAGGCGGAGGATCCCGAGCGCGACGCGCTGCAGGCGCTCGGCCTGGCGCGCCGCGCCGGGGCCGCGGCGGTCGGGACCCGCGCGGTCCGCGAGGCGGCCCGGGCGGGCCGGCTTCGGGCGGTGCTGCTGGCGCGCGACGCCGCGCCCGGGGCGCGACGCCGGCTCGGGACCGCGGCGCGGGCGCCCGGGATCCGGCTCGCGGTCCTCGGCGATCGGGCGGCGCTCGGCGCCGCCGTGGGCCGGGGACCGGTCGCAGTCGTCGGGGTCACCGACCCCCGACTGGCCGAGCGGGTGACGTCCCGTCTCTCCCCGATACGGGGGAGGGCGGGCGAAGGTTGATGCATGGGAGGCACCTTGGCGACGAAGTATCGCATCTATGAAGTAGCGGAGGAGCTGGGCGTCGAGTCGAGCCAGCTCATCCAGATGCTGCGCGAGATGGACGTGCCGGTCCGCAGTCACATGTCCACCGTGGAATCGGGGCACGTGGCGCGACTGCACGCCCGCCTCGAGCGGGAGCGCCGCGCCGACGGGGGCGACGGGGCGGCCGATGGCGGGACGGCCACCCGGCGGCGCCGCCGTCGCCGGCGTGCGCAGCCCACGCGCATCGAGGAGCCGGCCGCCGAGGCGGAGGTCGAGGAGCCGGTGGAGGCCGAGGAGCCGGAGCTCGAGGAGGCCGAGGACGCGGAGGTCACCGCCGTCCAGGCGGAGGCCGAGGAAGTCGTCGAGGAGGCGGCCGTGGAGGCCGCCCCCGCCGAGGCCGAGGACGCGGAGGTCGCCCCGGTCGAGGCGGAGCTCGAGGAGGCCGAGGTCGCCGCCGGGGCCGAGGAGGCGGAAGAAGAGGCGGAAGAGGAAGAGGAGCGCGAGGCCGCCGCCGAGGCCCGCCCGGAGGCGGAAGAGGACGAAGGGGGCGAGCGCCGTCGGGAGCGGAAGCCGAAGCCGGCGCGCCGCGGGATGCCCGCTGGGCCGACCGCCTCGGCGGCTCCGGGCGGCACCGTCCGCATCCAGGCCGAGGGCTACACGATCGACGGCCGCCGCAAGGCCCGCCGCGAGCGCAAGAAGCGCCGGCGGGTGGACCAGGACGCGGTGCAGCAGAACGTCAAGAAGACGCTCGCCGCCCTGGAAGGCGGCGGCGGCACCACGCGCCGGCGCCGGCGGGAAGCCGCCCCGGTGGTGGAGGAGGCCGAGCAGGAGCGGATCGAGCAGGAGCGCGAGGCGGAGAAGAAGACGATCCGCGTGAACGAGTTCCTCACCGTCTCCGAGCTCTCCGACCTGATCGACGCCTCGGCCCAGGAGATCATCACCTCGGCGTTCAAGAACCTGGGGCTGATGGTCACCATCAACCAGCGGCTGGACTTCGACCAGATCGAGCTGATCTGCGAGGAGTTCGGCTACCGGGCGATCCGGGAGCAGGCGTACGAGGCGGACCTCGCGCTCGCCGTCGAAGAGGAGGAGGACGAGGCCGCCCTGGTGCCCCGCGCGCCCGTGGTGACCGTGATGGGCCACGTGGACCACGGGAAGACCTCGCTCCTGGACCACGTCCGCAAGACGAACGTGGTGGCGGGCGAGTCCGGCGGGATCACCCAGCACATCGGCGCCTACCAGGTGGAGCTCGGCCAGGCACGGGCCATCACCTTCCTCGACACGCCGGGCCACGAGGCGTTCACGGCCATGCGCGCGCGCGGCGCCGAGGTGACCGACCTCGTCATCCTGGTGGTCGCGGCGGACGACGCGGTGATGCCGCAGACGGTGGAGGCGATCAGCCACGCCCGCAACGCCGGCGTGCCGATCATCGTGGCGATCAACAAGGTCGACCTGCCGGCCGCGAACCCGCAGAAGGTGAAGCAGGACCTCCTCGGTCACGAGGTGGTGCTGGAGGAGTTCGGGGGGGACGTGCTCTCCGCCGAGGTCTCGGCCAAGACGGGGCAGGGGATCGACGACCTGCTCGATAAGGTCGTCCTGCAGGCGGAGCTCCTGGAGCTGACCGCGAACCCGGACCGCGCCGCCCGGGGCACGGTCGTCGAGTCGGAGCTGGACCGCGGCATGGGTCCGGTGGCCACGGTGCTGGTCGAGACCGGAACCTTGCGGGTGGGCGACGACTTCGTCTGCGGTCTCCACTCCGGACGCGTGCGGGCCCTGCTGGACGAGCGGGGGAACAACGTGACCGAGGCCGGCCCGTCCGTCCCGGTCCGGGTGCTCGGTCTGGAAGGCGTCCCGCAGGCGGGGGACTCGCTCGTGGTGCTCGCGGCGGAGCGCGTGAAGGAGATCGTCACCCGCCGCCAGCAGCTCGAGCGCGAGAAGGAGATGCGGCGCCGCTCCGCCGGGACGCGTCTGGAGGACGTGTTCGAGCGCGTGCAGGCGGGCGAGCAGGCCCGGCTGAACCTGGTCATCAAGGGCGACACGGACGGCTCCGTGCAGGCGCTGGCCGACTCGCTGGAGCGGCTCGGCACCGACGAGGTGGCGGTCGATGTCATCCACCGCGGCGTCGGCGGGATCAGCGAGTCGGACGTGCTGCTGGCCAGCACCAGCCAGGCGACCATCCTCGGCTTCCACGTGCGCCCGGACGTGAAGGCCCGCGAGACGGCCGAGCGGGAGGGCGTCGAGATCCGGATCTACAACGTGATCTACGAGGCGGTCGAGGACATCCGCGCCGCGCTCGAGGGCATGCTGGAGCCGGAGGAGCGCGAGGTGACGGTCGGGACCGCCGAGGTCCGGCAGCTGTTCCGCGTGCCGAAGGCCGGCACGGTGGCCGGCTGCTACGTGAGCGAGGGCGTGATCCGGCGGAACCTGCCGATCCGGCTGCTGCGCGACCAGGTGCAGGTGTACGAGGGCCGGATCGAGAGCCTGAAGCGGTTCAAGGACGACGTGCGCGAGGTCCGGGAGGGCTACGAATGCGGCATCTCGATCGAGGGCTACAACGACGTGAAGGTCGGGGACCTGATCGAGTGCTACGAGGTGGAGGAGGTGGCCCGGACGCTGGCGGAGCAGGGCGCCTCCTGAGCGCCGCCGTCGCCGTCCGCGTCCCGCCGTGCCCGCGGTCGTAGGCGTCGCGCGCTGGGTGCTCCACATCCCCGGCTCTCGGTCGCTGAAGATGAAGCGCTCGGTCGTACGCAGCATGAAGGACCGGCTGCAGGGGCGGTTCAAGGTCTCGGTCGCCGAGACAGACCATCAGGATCGGTGGCAGACGGCCGAGCTGTGCGTCGCCTTCGTGACCTCCGACAAGTCGCTCGCCGACTCGCTGCTCTCCCGAATCGAGGAGCAGGTGTCCTCCGATCCGCGCGCCATGGTGGTCGAGCGGGAGAGCGTGTTCTACTGACGGTCCAGGACGGGCCACCGAGTCGATCCGATGGCGGATTACCGACGCACCGACCGGCTGAACCAGCTCCTCCGAGAGGAGCTGTCCCGACTCGTCCGCCGCGAGCTGAAGGATCCGCGCGTCCGCACGGTCACCATCGCCGACGTCCGGACCACGCCCGACCTCATGCACGCCACCGTGTACGTGCGCACGCTGGACGAGGAGATCCCCGTCGAGGAGGCGATCTCGGGGCTGGAGCGGGCGGCCGGCTACATCCGCCGCGAGCTCGGACGGGAGCTCCACCTGCGGCGGATCCCCGAGTTCCGCTTCGAGCCGGACCGCACCCTGGAGCGGGCGAGCCGGATCGAGGCGCTGCTGGAGCGGGCCCGTGCCGAAGGGGAGGATGAGCCGGACGGCTCGTGAGACGCCGCCCTCCGAGGGCGGCCTCCTCCTGGTGGACAAGGCCGGCGAACGCACGTCCCACGACGTGGTGGCCCGCGCCCGCCGGGCGCTCGACACCCGCCGCATCGGACACACCGGCACGCTGGACCCGTTCGCCACCGGCCTCCTCCTGCTGTGCGTCGGGCCGGCGACCCGTCTGACGGAGTACTTCCATCGGCTCCGCAAGCGCTACGATGCGACGCTCCGTCTCGGAGTGGAGACCCGGACCCACGACCTCGAGGGTGACGTGCGGGCGCGCTCGGAAGCGTGGCGGGGGCTCGGGCGCGAGGCGGTGGAGGCCGCGCTCGCCGGCCGGGTCGGCGCCCAGGAGCAGCGCCCGCCGAGCTTCTCGGCCAAGCGGGTGGAAGGCCGGCGGGCGCACCGGCTGGCGCGCGGCGGAGAGGCGCCGAGCCTCGCGCCGGTCCCGGTGCGGATCCACCGCCTCGAGCTCGTCGCCTTCGAGCCGCCCGAGCTGACCCTGCGGGCGGACGTCTCGACCGGCACCTACGTGCGGGCCCTGGCGCGCGACCTGGGGCGCGACCTCGGGTGCGGGGCGCACCTGACCGCCCTCCGGCGCACGGCGATCGGGCCCTTCCGCGTGGAGGACGCCCTCGAGGAGTCCGTCCTCGAACAGGCCGGGTGGGGTGACCGGCGCGTTCGCGCGTCCTGGCGCTCGCCGGCCGAGGCGGTCGCCTGGCTGCCGGTCCGGGAGCTGAACGAGGAGGAGGATCGGCGGGTGCGGCACGGCGCCGCCGTGGCCGATCCGACCGCGGGGTCCGCATCGGCCGCGGGGGAGCCGCCGCCGGTGGCGCTCCTGCGGGAGGGGCGGCTGGTCGCGGTGGCGGAGCGCCGGGACGGCGCGCTGCAGCCCCGCAAGGTGTTCGCCGCCCCGTGAGCGGGCAGGCCGCGCCCTCCGGGCTCCCGCCGGGCGTCCGCGGCACGGTGGCCACGGTGGGCACCTTCGACGGCGTACACCTGGGCCACCGCGCGATCATCAGGGAGACGATCCGCCGGGCGGAGACCCGGGACCTCCCAAGCCTGCTCGTCACCTTCGACCGGCATCCGCTCGAGATCGTGCGCCCGGAGGACGCGCCTCCGCTCCTCACCACCGGCGCGGAGAAGACGGAGGCGCTGGCCCAGGAGGGCCCGACGTACGTCGCCTATCTCCCCTTCACGCGAGCCCTCTCCCGCTACGAGCCGGCCGCCTTCGTGCGGCGTGTGCTGCTGGATCGATTCCGGGTCCGAACTCTGGTGATCGGGCCGGACCACGGCTTCGGCCGGTCGCGGGCGGGCGACCTGGCGACGCTGGAGCGACTGGCGGACCGGTTGGGCTTCGAGGTGTACGTGGTGCCCGAGGTCCGGGTGGACGGGGGGCCCGTGTCCTCCACCCGGGCGCGGCGCCTGCTCGAGGCGGGTCGGGTCGAGGAGGCGGCGCGGATCCTCGGCCGCCCCTACGCGCTCCGGGCGAGCGTGGTGAGGGGGGAGGGACGCGGACGCGACCTCGGCTTCCCGACCGCCAACCTGCGGCCGCCGGAGCCGCGGAAGCTGCTCCCGGCCGAGGGCATCTACGCCGTTCGCGCCGGCGTGGGACGGGAGCTCCGACGGGGGCTGCTCCACCTGGGGCCGCGGCCCACCTTCGGGGAGGCCGGCCCGTCGGTGGAGCTGTACCTGCTGGACTTCGAGGGAGAGCTCTACGGACGCGCGGTGCACGTCGAGTTCCTCGTCCGGCTGCGCGAGGTGCGGGCCTTCGAGAGCCCGGAGGCGCTCGTCTCGCAGATGGAGCGGGATCGGGAGGCGGCGCTCCGCTGGTTCCGGGCGCGGGACGAGGCCGCCGCCCGTTTACAGCCGGATCCGCGATCGCTATAGTATACGACTTGTGTTCGACCACTACAGGGGAATCGCGCGCGCATTCGAATCGGGGACATGACGCTCGACACGGCGGAGAAGCGGAAGATCATCGAAAAGTTCTCACGACACGAGAACGACCAGGGGTCGGCCGCGGTGCAGGTCGCGCTGCTGACCGCACGCATCGAGGAGCTCACCGATCACTTCCGGGAGCACGCGAAGGACCATCACAGCCGCCGCGGGTTGCTGAAGATGGTGGGGCGCCGCCGGCGCCTCCTGAACTACCTTCGGCGGACGGACCTGGAACGCTACCGGTGGGTGATCGAGGAACTGGGCCTCCGGCACTGATCCCTTCGGGCCGGATGCCGGCGGACGTCCATCCGGACGGTCCTCCCGCCCCTCCTCTCCACAGGCGATGACCCGCGCCACGGTCCGGCACGGGCCGGGCTCGGCGCGCTCCGGCCGCGGCGGGGCGATCGCGCGCGGTCGCCCGCATCGGGCGTCCCGCGAGCGCGGCTGCGGCTGAGCAGCTGAGCGAGAGACGAGGACGGGAACAGGAAGAGAAGAAGAGGACGGGAACAGGAAGAGAAGAAAAAGAACCCGCAGGAGCGGTCGCGCGGAGGCGCGACCCGCAGGATCGAGCAACGGTCGCGCACGGCGCGGCCCGCAGCGATGGCCTCCGCCCCGGGAAGCCCGGGCCGGACGCCGAGCACGAGGATGACGCGATGGAAGCCGAGAAAACGGAAGAACGAGCGAAAGAGACGATGATGCAACGACGGATAGAGAAGGACTTCGCCGGCCGGAAGCTGGTGCTGGAGACGGGCCGCATGGCGCGGCAGGCGGACGGGGCGGTCCTCGTCCAGTACGGGGAGACGGCGGTGCTGGTGACCGCGGTCGCCGAGCGGAAGCGGACGCACCTCCCCTTCTTCCCCCTCACGGTGGAGTACCGGGAGAAGAGCTACGCCGCCGGGAAGTTTCCGGGCGGCTTCATCAAGCGGGAGGGCCGGCCCGGAGACAAGGAGACGGTGTCGGCCCGTCAGATCGACCGTCCCCTCCGTCCCCTGTTCCCCGACGACTACCAGAACGAGACGCAGGTCGCCTGCTTCATCATCTCGGCGGACCAGGAGAACGATGCGGACGTGCTCGGCCTGCTCGGGGCGTCGGCCGCCCTCAGCCTCTCCTCCATCCCGTGGGGCGGGCCGATCGGCGGCGTGCGGATCGGCCGCTCCGACGGCGAGTGGCTGCTCAACCCCACCTTCCAGCAGCTCGAGTACTCCGACATGGACATCGTGGTGGCCGGAACGGAGGACTCGATCGTGATGGTGGAGGGCGCCGCGCTGGAGATCTCCGAGGACGAGTTCCTGGAGGCGCTCGAGGTGGCCCACGCGGCGATCCGTGAGCAGATCGACCTCCAGCGCGAGCTGGTGGAGGCCGCGGGCGGACCGCGGCAGAAGTTCGACTATGAGGGCGCGCCGGTGAACGAGGCGCTGCGCGAGCAGGTGGAGTCGGATGCCGCGGAACGGGTGCGGGAGGCGCTGAACCTGCCCGTCAAGGAAGAGCGGAACCAGGCCCTGTCGGCGCTCCGCGAGGAGCTCACCGCCCGCTACGAGGAGGAGTTCCCGGAGAGCGTGGAGGACGTGAAGGAGATCGTCCGTACCCTCGAGAAGCGGGTCATGCGTCAGCAGATCCTCGAGCGGGGCGAGCGCGTGGACGGCCGGGGGCTGGACGACATCCGCGCCATCTCCTGCGAGGTCGGGATCCTGCCCCGGACGCACGGCTCGGCGCTGTTCACCCGGGGCCAGACCCAGGCGCTGGCGGTGACCACGCTCGGCACGGTGAGCGACGAGCAGCGGATCGACTCGATCGACGTGCGCGAGGAGACCTCGAAGTCGTTCATGCTGCACTACAACTTCCCGCCCTTCTCGGTCGGGGAGGTGCGCATGTTCCGCGGTCCCGGCCGCCGGGAGATCGGCCACGGCATGCTCGCCGAGCGCGCGCTGCAGGCGCTGCTGCCGCCCTACGACGAGTTCCCCTACACGGTCCGGGTGGTCTCCGACATCCTCGAGTCGAACGGCTCGAGCTCCATGGCCAGCGTGTGCGGCGGTTCGCTCGCCCTGATGGACGCGGGCGTGCCCATGCGGGCGGCATGCGCGGGGATCGCCATGGGGTTGATCAAGGAGGGGGACCGCACGGCCGTCCTGACGGACATCCTCGGGGTGGAGGACGCCCTGGGCGACATGGACTTCAAGGTGGCCGGCACGACGCGCGGGGTGACCGCCGTCCAGATGGACATCAAGGCGCGCGGCCTCTCCTTCCCCACCCTGCGGGAGGCCCTCGAGCGGGCGCGCAAGGCGCGGCTGCAGATCCTGGACGTGATGGCGCAGACGCTCGCCGAGCCGCGGAGCGAGATGTCGCCGTACGCGCCCCGGATCATCACGATCCAGATCGACACCGAGAAGATCGGTGAGGTGATCGGACCCAAGGGCAAGACCGTGCGGGCGATCCAGGAGGAGACGGGGACGAACATCAACATCGAGGACTCCGGCGTGATCACCATCTCGTCCGTCTCCGGCGAGGGCGCGGCGCGGGCCCGGGAGATGATCGAGGCGATCGTCCAGGAGCCCGAGGTCGGCCGGATCTACCGCGGGATCGTCAAGAACACGACCAGCTTCGGCGCCTTCGTGGAGATCATCCCCGGCGTCGAGGGGCTGTGTCACATCTCCGAGCTCGAGGACGGGCACACCGAGAAGACCGAGGACGTCCTGAAGCCGGGCGACGAGGTCATGGTGAAGCTGCTGGCGGTCGACGACCGCGGCCGTCTGAAGCTGTCCCGGCGGGCCGCGATGGAGGCCGTGGAGGCCGGCAGTCGCTGAGACGGAAGTGCCGCGGGAGCCGGTGCGGGCGCGCTCGACCCGGCTCCGCCCATCCACGGCGCCCGCCGCCCGCGGGCCGGTGAGCGCCGGCACCGAGCGCCTCGACGAGACCGTCTGGCGGACCCGGATCCCCCACGGTCCCGTCGTGCTCTCCGAGCGGCTGGAGGGCGTGCGGTCCGTGGCGCTCGGCGTCTGGGTCCGGCAGGGGACCGCGCTGGAGCGTCCGGAGGAGCGCGGGATCTCGCACCTGCTCGAGCACATGGTGTTCAAGGGCACCCGGCGCCGGTCGGCTCGGGACCTGGTGCTCGAGGTGGAGCGCATCGGCGGCGCGGTCGACGCGTTCACCGGGCACGAGGTCACCGCGTACCACGCGCGGGTGCCGGACGAGGCGCTCGGCCCGGCGCTCGACGTGCTGACGGACCTCGCCTTCCAGCCGTCGCTCCGGGCGCGCGACCTGGAGCCGGAGCGCAAGGTGATCCTCGAGGAGCTCGCCGCCCTCGAGGACACGCCCGAAGAGCTCGTCTTCGAGCTCCAGGCGGCGCATCTGTTCGACGGCCACCCCTACGGCGCGTCCATCCTGGGCACGGCCGAGAGCGTGTCGCGACTGGACGCGGCGGCGCTCAGGCGCCTGCACCGCGCGAGCTATCGCGGGCCGAACACGGTGGTGGCGGCCGCCGGGCGGCTCGACCATCGGCGGCTGGTCGACCTGGCGCGCGAGCTCGTGCCGGTCGGGCCGGCGGAGAGCGTCCGAACCCCGCGGCCGGTGGAGGCGGGTCGGACCGGGTACCGGCGCCTCGAACGGCCGGGCGGACGCCAGTCCCACATCGTGGCCGGGGGGCTCACCGTCCCCTACGCGCACCCGCTCCGCCACGCCGTCGTGCTGGTCGACACGGCCTTCGGGGCCGGCATGAGCTCGCGACTCTTCCAGCGGATCCGCGAGGAGCGCGGCCTGGCGTACAGCGTCTACAGCTTCCACTCCTTCTTCGCCCGCGGCGGGCACGCCGGCGCCTACGTGGGGGCGGGCCCGGAGACGGCGGACGCCGCCCGGGAGGCGCTGCTGGAGGAGTTCCGCCGGCTGTCGGAAGAGGGTCTTGACGCGCACGAGGCGGAGACGGCCAAGGAGCAGCTCAAGGGCAGGATCAAGCTCTCCCTCGAGTCCCCGATGGCGCGGATGAGCCGGCTGGCCGGGCTCGCCCTGTACGACGAGCCGTACCGCGGCCTCGACGAAGTGGCCGCCCGTATCGACGCCGTGACGGACGGTCAGCTCCGGGAGGCGGCCGCGCTGCTCGACCCGGACCGGCTGGCCGTGCTGGAGCTGGCCCCGGTCCCGGGCTGACCCGCCGGCCGCACGCGCGGCCGGGCCGCCCGGCGAGGTCGACGACAGGACAGCACGGGAGCGCGCGATGATCGTGGGAGTCCCGCGGGAGATCAAGGCCGACGAGAACCGTGTCGCGCTCGTGCCGGCCGGCGCCGAAGCGTTGGTCCGGGGCGGCCACGAGGTGCTGGTCCAGATGGGAGCGGGGGGCGGCAGCGGCTTCCCGGACGACACGTACGCGGCGGTGGGCGCCACGCTGGTCCGCAGCCCGGAGGACGTCTGGGCGCGGGCCGAGATGATCGTGAAGGTGAAGGAGCCGGTCGGTCCGGAGCTCGGCCGGCTACGGCCGGAGCAGGTCGTCTTCACCTACTTCCACTTCGCTGCCGACGAGGGGCTCACCCGCGACGTGGCGGAGAGCGGCTGCATCGCGATCGCCTACGAGACCGTGCAGCTTCCGAGCGGGGAGCTCCCCCTGCTCACCCCGATGTCGGAGGTCGCGGGGCGCATGGCCGTGCAGGAGGGCGCCAAGTACCTGGAGCGGACCTCCGGGGGCCACGGCGTGCTCCTCGGCGGGGTTCCGGGCGTGCTGCCGGCCGAGGTGGTGATCCTGGGCGGCGGGGTGGTGGGCACCAACGCGGCCAAGATCGCGGCCGGGTTCGGGGCGCACGTGACGATCCTCGAGATCGACCTGGAGCGGCTCCGCTATCTGGCGGACGTGATGCCGGCCAACGTCGACACCCTGTACTCGAACCGGCACACGATCCAGGAGCAGCTCGCCCGCGCGGACCTGGTGGTCGGCGGGGTGCTGGTCACGGGGGCCAAGGCGCCGAAGCTGGTGCGGCGGGAGGACCTGTCGCTGATGAAGGACGGGAGCGTGATCGTGGACGTGTCGGTGGACCAGGGCGGCTGCGTGGAGACCGCGCGCCCGACCACGCATGCCGATCCGACGTACGTGGTGGACGGGGTGATCCACTACTGCGTGACGAACATGCCGGGGGCGGTGCCGCGCACCTCGACCCTGGCGCTCACCAACGCTACGTTCCCGTACGTCCTGCAGCTCGCGAGCCTCGGCTGGGAGGCGGCCTGCCGGGCGGATCCCACCCTCGCCCGAGGGGTGAACGTCGCCCGCCGGACGCTGACCTACCGCGCGGTGGCGGAGGCCTTCGGGCTGGACCACACGCCCCTGGAAGAGGTCCTCGGGGCCGCGTGACCGGGCGTCCCGCCGCGACCGGGAGGACCTCGCGCCGGTCCGGCCCGGCCTCTAGGTTGGGTCGCGCCGCGACGCCCGTCGATCGGCGCCCGGGGCGGGGAGCGCATGCGAGGAGGGAGGCGATGGCGGAAGAGCGGCGCAGGCGGGAGGGGGGCGCGCCCACGCGCGCCAGCGGCTACGGCGCGCCCGGCGAGGGTCCCTGATGGTCGGCCTGCTCGGCTGGTGGCCCTTCCGCGGCAGCCTGCTTCCCATCAACGACATCGGGGTCGATCTCGGGACGGCGAACACCCTCGTGTACGTGAAGGGGGAGGGCATCGTCCTCAACGAGCCGTCCGTGGTCGCCGTGGAGACCGACAGCGGCCGCATCAAGGGGATCGGCCTCGAGGCGAAGCGGATGCTCGGCCGCACCCCGAGCGGGATCGAGGCCGTGCGCCCGCTCAAGGACGGCGTGATCGCCGACGTGGACGTCACGGAGATCATGCTCCGCTACTTCCTGAAGACGGTGACCGCCAACCGCTTCTTCAAGATCCGGCCGAGGGTGGTGGTGGGCGTTCCGTCGGGGATCACCGAGCTGGAGCGGCGCGCGGTCCGCTCGAGCGCCCACGCGGCGGGCGCCAAGGAGGTCTACATGGTCTCCGAGCCGATGGCGGCGGCCATCGGCGTCGGCCTGCCGGTCGAGACCCCCACCGGCAACATGGTCATCGACGTGGGCGGCGGGACGACGGAGATCGCGGTCATCGCCCTCTCCGGCTCGGTGGCTGACACCTCGATCCGGGTGGGCGGCGACGAGCTGGATTCGGCGATCGTGACGTTCCTGCGCAAGAACTACAACCTCCTCATCGGCGAGCCGACGGCCGAGGCGATCAAGATCCAGATCGGCTCGGCGTACCCGTGCGAGGAGGAGCGCGAGATGATGGTCAAGGGTCGGGACCTGGTCTCGGGCATCCCGAAGACCGTCCGGGTCCATTCGGCCGAGATCCGGGAGTGCATGCAGGAGCCGATCCAGCAGATCGTCGGGGCGGTGCGCCGAGCGCTGGAGATCACCCCGCCCGAGCTCGCCTCGGACATCGTGGACCGCGGGATCGTGATGACCGGCGGCGGCGCGCTCGTCCGCGGGCTGGACGTGCTCCTCCGCGAGGAGACCGGTCTCCCGATCCACGTGGACGAGGAGCCGCTCACCTGCGTGGTGCGCGGGACCGGACGGGTCCTGGACGACCTCGAGCGCTACCGGAGCGTCCTCAAGACGTAGCCGTCGGAGGTCCTTCGCTCACGTTTCGGCGGCAGGTGGACCGTGCGATACTCGGAACCGAACGGGCGGGGCGGCGGCCGCGTGGACTGGATCGTCCTCCTGGTCCTCCTCGCGTGCGGGCTGGTGGCGGCCAGCCTGGACAACGCTCAGCAGCTCCGCGTCGCGGCGGCCGTCCGCGGCAGCGTCCTGTGGCCGTTCCTCGAGCTGCACCGCGGCTTCTCCGACCGCGCCCGCCTGGGCGAGCGGGTCTCCCGGGCACTGGTGGAGCGCGATTCGCTGGCGCGAGAGACGCTCCGGAGCCGGCGGCTGCTGGAGGACGCCCGACAGATCCGGCGCATGGCGGGCCTGACGCCGCGCGTCGAGGGGGAGCTCGTGTCGGCCGACCTCATGGCGGGCCGGCCGCGCGTGGGGGATTCCGACGTCTTCGTGCTCCGGGGCCCGGAGCTGGCGCGGGTGGCGCCGCCGACGGGCGTGCTGGTCGGGGACCGGCTGCTCGGGGTGCTCCGGACGGTGGACGGCGCGGGCGGTCTGGGCGAGTTCTGGACGCACCCGGACTTCCGGGTGAGCGTCCGGACGCCGGACGGCGAGGTGACCGGGATCGTGCGCGCCGTGCGGCCCGAGGGCGACGGGCCGGTGATGGTGCTCGAAGGGGCGCCCTACCAGGGCGAGGTCCCGCCGGGGACCCCGCTGTTCACCAGCGGGCTCGCCGGCATCCATCCCCCCGGCGTCTGGGTGGGCACCGTGCGCGAGCTGTGGGGCGTCGAATCGGGGTGGGCCAAGAGCTACGTCGTGGAGCCCGCCGCCCGCCCGGAGGCGGCCGACGTCGTGCTGGTGTGGCGCCGCCCGCCGCCCTCCGGCTCCTGACCGCCCCGCGCGCGCGGCCGGCGTGAGGCTCGCCACCGCCCCGGGCCCGGCCGCGCTGGTGGCCCTCCTGCTGCTCCTCCACTTTTCGCTCCGCCCCTGGCTGGCCGGTTGGGCCGGCGCGCCCGACCTGCTGACGGGCGGGCTGCTGGTCGCGGCGCTGCGGCTGCGGGCCGGCTACGCGGCGGCGCTCGGGTCCGTGCTGGGGTTGCTCGAGGGGGCGATGGCGTTGCGCGGGCTGGGCACCCTGATGATCGTGTACGCGCTGGTCGGCTACGCCGCCGCCCGCTCCCGGGACCTGCTCTTCTCCGACGCGCGGGCCTTCTTCCCGCTGTACGTCTTCCTCGGCGTGTGGGTGGCCCACGCCGGGGTGGCCCTGCTCGGCGGGGGCCTGGACCCCCGCCTGGCCCTGCTCGAGGCGCCGATCAGCGCGGGCCTGACCGCGGCCGTTTGCTGGGCGGGCGAGCGGGCCTTCTCTTTCTTGTTGGCGTGAGCGGGAGGTGGCGAGCGGACGGCCCGACGGGGCCGCCCGCGCGGGACGAAGGGGGTGTCCGTGATCGCCGATAGCGCGACCCACGATCTGCGGCGGCGTCGCGGCCGGGGGGGGTTGGTCCTCCTGCTGGCCGTGTTCGGGATCCTGCTGGTCGCCTTCTTCCGCGTGCAGGTCCTGCGCAGCAGCGCGTACGTGCTCCGGTCGGAGGAGAACCGGCTGCGGGCCATCCCCAACCCGGCGCCGCGGGGGACGATCTACGACCGGCGCGGGCGGGTGATCGCCGAGAACCTGCCCGGCTACGTGATCTCGCTCCTGCCCGGGCACCCGGACACGGTGGCGGCCACGCTGGGCCGGCTGGCGTCCTACCTCGATCTCTCCGCCCGAGAGCGGGAGGCGCTCATGGAGCGCTACCGGCGGCTGCCCAACCAGCCGCTGGTGGTGCGCGACAACGCCTCGTTCGAGCAGGTGGCCCTGGTCGAGGAGCGGCGCCCCGAGTTCCGGCGGACGGTGGTCGAGATGCGGCCCCGCCGGCACTACCCGGCGGGTCCGGCCGTCGCCCACCTCGTCGGCTACGTGGGCGAGGTCAGCGAGGCCGAGCTCGAGCAGGCCCGCTTCGACGGGTACGAGCCGGGCCGGATCGTCGGCAAGGAAGGGCTGGAGCGGCAGTACGAGGCGCTCCTCGGTGGGCAGCCCGGGGTCCGCTACGTGGAGGTGAACGCCCTCGGCTCGATCGTCCGGGACTTCGGCCCCCGTCCGGAGGTCCCGGCCATCCCCGGGACGGACGTGCACCTCGGGATCGACCTGGAGCTCCAGCTCCTGGCGGACTCCCTGTTCCCGGAGGGGCGACGGGGCGCGGTCGTGGCGCTGGACCCGACCAACGGCGAGGTCCTCGCGCTGTACAGCCGCCCCACCTTCGACCCGAACGAGTTCGTGGGCGGGATCGACGCGGCGCTGTGGCGGACCCTGCAGAGCGATCCGGGGCGGCCGCTGCTGAACCGCGTGGTCGCCGCCACCTACTCGCCCGGCTCCACCTGGAAGCCGGTGGTCGGCGTGATCGGCATGGCCCGGGGCCAGCTCTCGACCGAGACGCGCTTCCCGCACGCCTGCCTCGGCGGCCTGCGGTACGGCACCCGGATCTTCCGCTGTTGGCGGCCGGGCGGGCACGGCAGCCTGGACCTGCGGGGGGCGATCAAGCACAGCTGCAACGTCTACTTCTACCAGGCGGGCCTGCGGCTCGGGCTGGACGCGCTCACCCGGGAGGTGGCCACCCTCGGCTTCGGGACGCCGACCGGAATCGACCTTCCGTCCGAGGCGCGCGGCACGCACCCCACCTCGCGCGAGTGGTTCGACCGGCGGTACGGCCGCCGTGGTTGGACGGAGTCCGTCGTGCTGAACCTGTCGATCGGTCAGGGCGAGAACCAGCAGACCCTGCTGCGCCAGGCGGTCTTCTACGCGGCGCTGGCGGCCGGCGGGCGGGCTCCGATCCCGCACCTCCTCCGGAGCGAGCTGCTGGACGCGCGTCGGACGGAGTGGGCTCTGCCGGTCGGGGAGGCCGACCGGCGCGCCCTGGTGGACGCCCTGGCCGCGGTGGTGAACGAGCCCGGCGGCACCGCTTACAGCGGCCGTCTCGAGCGTTGGACGCTGGCCGGCAAGACCGGCAGCGCGCAGAACCCGCACGGGGCGCCGCACAGCTGGTTCGTCGGCTTCGCCCCGGCCGAGGCGCCCCGCATCCTGGTCGCCGCGATCGTGGAGGCGGCGTACCGGGAGGGCGCCCCGTCGGAGGCGGTGCCGCTCGTGTCGCGGCTGGCGGCCCGCTACCTGGAGGCGGAGGGGGTGGCGGACCGGGAGCCGGCGCGCGTGGCCGGGCGGGCGGGCGGGGCCGGAACGCCGCCGGCCCGGGGCGGTCCGTGAGCCCCGGACGCCGGGTCCCCGAGGCGATCGTGAGCGTCCCGGGCGCCCTGCCGCCGAGGCGGTCGTGAGCCGCCGACCCGCCTTCCTGGCGGGGGTGGGAGACGTTCCGCTCCTCGGCCTCGCCTGCACCCTGGCGGCCGTGGGGGTGGCGCTGATCTACTCGGCGGGGCAGGTGGAGGTGCCATCGGTCGCCACCGGCATCTGGGTTCGCCAGCTCCTCTGGTTCGGGCTGGCGCTGATCGCCTTCTGGAGCGCCACCCGGATCCCCCTCCGCTGGCTGGAGTGGACGGCGCCGTGGCTCTACGGCGGGGCGGTGTTCCTGCTGATCGCGGTGCTGTTCGTCGGCACGGGGCCCGCCAGTCACTGGCTGGAGCTGGGCGGCTTCCGCGTGCAGCCGGTCGAGGTCGCCAAGCTGGGCACGATCCTCCTGCTGGCCCGGGTGCTCGCCGGTCACGAGGAGCCGGTGACCCGGCTGGTGCAGCTCTGGCGGCCGGTGGCGATCGTCCTCCTGCCCCTCGCCCTCGTGCTGCAGCAGCCGGACCTGGGCGGGGCGATCATCCTCGGGGTGATCCTGCTCGCCGCGCTCTACTGGGCCGGCCTCCCGCTCGGCATGGTCTTCCTGCTGGTCAGCCCCGCCGTGAGCCTCATCCTGGGCTTCGACGCGGTCGTGTGGGGCGTCTGGTTCTTGGTGCTGGTCGGGTTCCTCTATCTCTACCGCCCCTACATGACCGAGGGGATCGCGGTGATCCTGGCCAACGTGGCCGCCGGTGCCCTCACCCTGCCGCTGTGGCGCAGCCTCGCCCCCTACCAGCAGAACCGCATCCTCGTGTTCCTGGAGCCGGGCGTGGACCCCCGCGGGGCCGGGTGGCACCTGATCCAGTCCAAGGTGGCGATCGGCTCCGGCGGCTGGCTGGGCCAGGGGTTCGCGTCGGGGCCGCAGAAGCGGCTCGCCTTCCTGCCGGAGCAGCACACCGACTTCATCTTCTCCGTGGTGGGCGAGGAGCTCGGCTTCGCCGGCGTGCTGGTGCTCCTCGTCCTGCTGGCGGCCTTCCTGTGGCGGGTGCTGCGGATCGCCGCGCGCGCCGAGGACGACTTCGGGAGCTCGGTGGCCTTCTGCCTGTTCGGGATCTGGTTCGCCCACGTCACCGTGAACATCGGCATGACGGTCGGGCTGATGCCGATCACGGGCCTGCCGCTTCCCTTCCTGAGCTACGGGGGAAGCTTCCTGTTCATCCTCTTCCTCGGCCTGGGGTTCGTGCAGCGGACCGCCGCGGAGCGGTAGCGTTCGGAGGCCTCGCTCGGCGCACCCGCGCGGGGCGGCTTCGCGGCGCCCGCCCGCCGGGTATATTTGGAAGCGGCCTCCGCTCGCCCGCAGGGCGGAGGCAACGGTCGGCCGGCGCGTCGCGACGGCCGCGCCGCGGCGGGTGCGACGGCGAGGATCTCGAAGACTGCTACGAGGCGAGGCGTCCGGTTCCCATGGCCTCCTGGTTCAAGAAGCCGAAGAAGAAGCTGGTCTCGCAGAAGCGGGAGCTCCCGGCGGACGTGTGGGACAAGTGCGAGGGCTGCGGGGAGATCCTGTACAGCGGTCGCCTGGAGGAGAACGACCAGGTCTGCCCGAGCTGCGGGCACCACTTTCGGATCGAGGCGGAGGCGTACGCGCGGCTCCTCCTGGACGAGGGCTTCGAGGAGGAGTTCGATGCCGGTCTCTCCTCGATGGATCCCCTCGGCTTCGTCGACTCCAAGCCGTACGACGAGCGGATCCGGCGGGCGGCGGACGAGGTCGGGTCCTGGGACGCCATCCGGACGGGACGGGGGCGGCTGGACGGCCGCGAGGTCCACCTCGGCGCGATGGAGTTCGGCTTCATCGGCGGCTCCATGGGTAGCGTGGTCGGGGAGAAGATCCGCCGTCTGGCCGACCGCTCGGCCGAGGCGGGCCGGCCCCTGGTGATCGTCTGCGCCTCCGGCGGGGCCCGCATGCAGGAGGGCATCCTCTCCCTCATGCAGATGGCGAAGACCGCGGCCGCCCTGGAGGGCCTCGCCGAGGCGCGCGTTCCCTACATCAGCGTGCTCGCCAATCCGACGACGGGAGGCGTGACCGCCAGCTACGCCATGCTGGGGGACGTGATCCTCGCCGAGCCGCGGGCGCTCATCGGCTTCGCCGGGCCGCGCGTCATCAAGGAGACGATCCGGCAGGACCTGCCCGAGGGGTTCCAGCGCGCCGAGTTCCTGCTGGAGCACGGCATGGTCGACCGGATCGTGCCGCGGGCCGAGCTGAAGGGGACGCTGGCGCGGCTGCTCGGCCACATGTGCTGACCGAGCCGCCGCCGGAGCTGGCCGAGCCGCCGCCGGCACTGGCGGCGCTGCTCGCCGGGCGTCCGGCGACCCACGTCCGCTGGGGCCTCGAGCGGACGCGGTCTCTGCTCGATGCGGTCGGCGCGCCTGAGGCCCGCTTCCGCGCCTTCCACCTCGCCGGGACGAACGGCAAGGGGTCGGCGGCGGCCACCGCGGCGGCCGTCCTGCGCGCGGCGAGGCGGAAGGTCGGGCTCTACACCTCCCCCCACCTGCGGGACGTGCGCGAGCGCATCCGGCTGGACGGCGCGCCGGTCCCGGATTCCCTCCTGGAGTCCGCCGCCCGCCGGCTCCGTCCGAGCGCCGAGCGGGTGGAGGCGACCTACTTCGAGGTGCTGACGGCGGTGGCCTTCCTCGCCTTCGCCGAGGGTGGGGCGGAGGACGCGGTGGTCGAGGTGGGGATGGGGGGGCGCCTGGACGCCACCAACGTGCTCCGACCGGCCGCCTGCGCGATCACCACCGTCACGCTCGACCACGTCGAGTCGCTCGGCCGCACGGCGGCGGCGATCGCGGCGGAGAAGGCGGGTATCCTGAAGCCCGGGGTGCCGGCGGCGCTCGGCCGGATGGGTCGGGCGGCACGGGAGGTGTGCGAGGCTCGGGCGGGCGCCGTGGGGGCGCCCCTCCTGCGCCTGGGGCGCGACGCCCGGGTGGGTCGCGTCGGCCTGGGGCCCGAGGGCACGACGTTCCGGTACCGCGGGACCGGCGGCGCCGCGTGGGCGCTCCGCACCCCGCTGCTCGGGCGGCACCAGGCCGAGAACGCGGGCGTGGCGCTCCTCATGCTCGAGGCGGCCGGGGCGCTTCCCAAGGAGCGGACGGTGCGGGAGGCGCTGGCCGGGCTCCGCTGGGCCGGACGCTTCCAGCGCCTGGATCGGGCGGACGGCACCTGGATCCTGGACGTGGCCCACAATCCGGCCGGGGTCCGCGCGCTGGCGGCCACCTTGGAGGCGGCGTCGCCGCCCGAGCCGATCATCCTGCTGCTCGGGGTGTTGGCCGACAAGCCGTGGGGGCGCATGCGGCGGGCGCTGCCGCGCGGGGCGCGTGGGGCCGTGCTGACCGTGCCGCCCTCGGCCCCCGAGGGACGCCGTTGGGATCCGGTGGCGGCGGCCGCGACGATGGGCGCCGACGCGGAGGCGGTGCCGGACTTCGGGCGGGCGATGGCCCGGGCACGCGAACTCGCGGGGTCCGGGACGGTAGTAGTAGCCGGCTCCTTCACCGTGGTGGGCGACGCGCTCGCGCGATTGCTTCCGCCGGCGGGGGAGAAGGGGCGGTGAGGCCCGGCGCGGGGCCGGGGGAGCGCGGCCGAAACAGGGAGCGAACGAATGCGGTACGATCCGATGTTGGTGCGACCGATGCGGGAGGAGCTCACCGGCCTCGGCGTCCAGGAGCTCCGGACACCCGAGGAGGTGGATGAGGCGCTCGAGGCGCCGGGGACGACGCTGGTGGTCGTGAACTCGGTCTGCGGGTGCGCCGCCCGCAACGCGCGGCCGGCCGTGCGGCTCGCCCGGGAGCACGGGGTCCAGCCGGACCGGACGGTGACGGTGTTCGCCGGACAGGATGTGGCCGCCACGGCCCGTGCCCGCGAGTACTTCGCCGGCTATCGACCCTCCTCGCCCTCGCTCGCCCTGCTACGGGACGGCGAGCTGGTCTTCATGCTGGAGCGGCACCAGATCGAGGGTCGCTCGGCGGAGGAGATCGGGGCCGACGTCACGGCGGCGTTCGACCGCTTCTGCGCCGGGGTCGCCTGACCGCGGTGACCTGACCGGGGCGGCCCGACCGGCGAGCGGACCGGGACGGGCGCGGGACGCCCCCGTTTTCTTGCCCCGCCCGCGAAGCGCGGGGTACATTCGCGCCCATGGATCTGGCCAGCCTTCCCGGCTTTCGGGAGTTCTTCCCCGACGTCTTCGCCCTACGGGAGCATATCTTCGCCGCCTGGCGCGAGGTGGCGGCCCGGTACGGCTTCGCCGAGTACGACGGGCCCCCGCTCGAGCCGCTGGAGCTCTACACCCGCAAGTCGGGCCCCGAGATCGTCGAGCAGCTCTACGCGTTCACCGACCGCGGGGGACGCGAGGTGGCGCTGCGGCCGGAGATGACGCCGACCTTCGCCCGCATGATCTCGGCGCGGGCCGCGGCGCTCCCGAAGCCCATCCGCTGGTTTTCGGTCCCGCAGCTCTTCCGCTACGAGCGCCCGCAGCGGGGACGGCTCCGGGAGCACTTCCAGCTCAACATGGACATCGTCGGCGAGTCGGACCCGCTGGCCGACGCGGAGGTGATGGCCGCCGCCCTCGACGTGCTCCGCGTGCTGGGGCTGAGGTCCGAGGACGCGGTGGCGCGCTACTCGGACCGCGCGCTGGCGGGTGGGGTGCTGCGGCGGGTGGGCATCCCGGAGTCCCGGCTCGCCGAGGCCTTCGCGGCCCTGGACCGCGTGGACCGGGAGCCGGAGGAGAAGGTGGCGGAGCGGCTGGTGGAGGCCGGCGCCTCCCCATCGGCCGCGGACGAGGTGCTGGCGCTCGGGGGCGCCACGCTGGATGAGATCCTGGCGGAGCACGGGGAGACGGAGGCGGTGGGGGCCGCCGGCGGGCGCCTGAAGCGCCTCCTGGAGCACCTGGACGCCTTCGGGCTGGTCGAGTGGACGGCGTTCGACGCGCGCCTGGTGCGAGGGCTCGCCTACTACACGGGCCCGGTGTTCGAGCTGTGGGAGCGGAGGGGCGAGCTGCGGGCGATCTGCGGCGGCGGCCGGTACGACGGCCTGATGGCCGACCTCGGGGGCGCCGACCTGCCGGCGGTGGGCTTCGGCATGGGCGACGTGGTGCTCGGCGAGCTGCTCCGCGACCGGGACCTGCTCCCCGGGGCAAGGGCCCCGGCCGAGGACTTCGTGGTCACCGTGAGCGACGAGGAGCGGCCGCTGGCGCTCCGCGTGGTCCGGGCGCTCCGCGAGCGCGGGCGCCGCGTGCTGTTCGAGACCCGCGGCCGCGGGGTGGGCCGGCAGTTCAAGGCGGCCGACCAGGCCGGCGCCGAGCGGGCGATCGTGATCGGCCCGGAGGAGGCGGCGCGCGGCGTCGCGACCGTCCGGGCCATGCGCAGCGGGGAGGAGCGGGAGGTCCCGCTGACCGATCTCCTCGGCGCCACGGCCGTCTCCGCGCCGGCCGACCGGGCGTCCCCCTCGTCCGGGGCGCCCGGCGGGCGGGAGCGAGCACGGACCGAGACCGATGAAAGGGCATCGTGAGCGACGACCGGAAGCTGACGCCCCAGTCCGAGGACTTCTCGGCCTGGTACAACGAGATCGTCCAGCACGCCGAGCTGGCCGCCCACTCGCCGGTGCGCGGCTGCATGGTCATCCGTCCATACGGCTACCGCATCTGGGAGCTCATGCAGGGCGCGCTGGACGACGCCTTCAAGCGTACCGGGCACCAGAACGCCTACTTCCCGCTCTTCCTCCCACAGTCCGCCCTGGACCGGGAGGCGCAGCACGTGGAGGGCTTCGCGCCCCAGACCGCCGTGGTGACCCGGGCGGGCGGGAAGGAGCTGGAGGAGCCGCTGGTCGTCCGGCCCACCTCCGAGGCGATCATCTGGCCGATCCTGGCGGACTGGATCCAGTCCTACCGTGACCTGCCGTTGCTCCTGAACCAGTGGGCCAACGTCGTCCGCTGGGAGCTCCGCACGCGTCCCTTCCTGCGCACCACGGAGTTCCTGTGGCAGGAGGGACACACGGCGCACGCCACGGACGCGGAGGCCGAGGAGGAGGCGCGCCGCATGCTCGGGGTCTACCGGACGTTCATGGACCGGTGGATGGCGCTCGCCCCGGTCACCGGCGAGAAGACGCCCGACGAGCGGTTCGCCGGCGCGTTCCGCACGTATGCCTGTGAGGCGCTCATGCGCGACGGCAAGGCGCTCCAGGCGGGCACCAGCCATCACCTGGGGCAGAACTTCGCCCGGGCGTTCGACGTGCGCTTCCAGACGGAGGACGGCGAGCACGACTACGTATGGAGCACCTCGTGGGGCGTCTCCACCCGGCTCGTCGGCGCGCTGATCATGGCGCACGGCGACGACGAGGGGCTCGTGCTGCCGCCGCGCCTGGCGCCGTACCAGGTCGTGATCGTGCCGATCTGGAAGTCCGACCAGGAGCGCACCCTGGTCCTCGAGGTCGCGCAGCGGATCCGGGGCGTGCTCTCCCGGGACGCGCGGGTCCACGTGGACGACCGGGAGACGCTGAATCCCGGCGCCAAGTTCTATGAGTGGGAGCGTCGGGGCGTGCCCCTGCGCCTCGAGGTCGGGCCGAAGGACGTCTCGAAGCAACAGGTCGTGCTGGTGCGGCGGTTCCTCGTCGAGGACGCGCCGCGGAAGCGGGCGATCGACGAGGCGGAGGCCTTGGCGCTGGTGCCGCGGCTCCTGGACGACATCCAGCGGGACATGCTCCACGAGGCGGTGCGGCGGCGGGAGGCCGCCTCGGTGCGCGGGCTGGAGGACTACGACGCCTTCCGCGAGCGGATGCAGGGGGAAGGGGGCTTCGTCTACGCCGGCTGGTGCGGCGGCGCGGCGTGCGCCGACCGGGTCAAGGAGCAGACCTCCGCGACCATCCGGGTCATTCCGGATCCCGAGTTCCGGAGCGACCCCGCGCCGGAGCGCTGCGTGGCGTGCGGCGGGGATGCGGAGGCCGAGGTCCTGTGGGCCAAAGCGTACTGATCGGATGCGGATAGGATCGTCCAGATAATGTCGTTTCGAAGGACGCCGGCCGGCGCCCGGGCGGTCGGGCCGTGAGCCGCGTCCTCGTCCTCGACTACGGCTCCCAGTACACGCAGCTCATCGCGCGACGGATCCGCGAGGAGCGCGTCTACTCCGAGGTGCATCCCCCCGACCGCTCGCTGGCGTGGATCCGCGACTGGGAGCCCGCGGGGATCATCCTCTCGGGCGGCCCGGCGAGCGTGTACGACGAGGACGTCCCCGGCGCGGACCCGGCGTTGCTCGAGCTCGGGATTCCCCTCCTCGGCATCTGCTACGGCATGCACCTCATCGGGCGTCTGGCGGGGGGGGACGTGCGCCCGGCCGAGCGACGCGAGTACGGTCGCGCGGAGCTGGAGGTGCTGCGGGCGGACGGCCTGTTCGCCGGGTTCGAGCCGGGAGAGCGGACGACGGTGTGGATGAGCCACGGCGACCACCTGGAGGCGCCGCCCCCCGGGTACGAGGTGATCGGACGGACCGAGACGAGCGCGCTGGCGGCGTTCCGCGCCCGCGCCGCGCCGGTCTACGGCGTCCAGTTCCACCCGGAGGTGGCCCACACGCAGCGCGGCGAGGAGATCCTCGAGAACTTCCTGTTCGAGATCGCCGGTTGTCGCGGGGACTGGACGCCGGGCGGGATCGTGGCCACGCAGGTGGAGCGGGTCCGGGAGCGGGTGGGGGAGGACCGGGTCATGTGCGGCCTGTCGGGCGGGGTGGACTCCTCGGTGGCGGCCGCCCTCGTGCACCGCGCGGTGGGCGACCGGCTCGTCTGCATCTTCGTGGACACCGGCCTCCTCCGGAAAGGGGAGCGCGCCTCCGTGGAGCGCGTGATGGGCAAGCACCTCGGGATCCGGCTCGAGGTGGTGGACGCCGCCGACCGCTTCCTGGAGCGGCTCGAGGGGATCGAGGATCCGGAGGAGAAGCGGATCCGGGTCGGCCACACCTTCATCGACGTGTTCGAGGCAGCCGCGGGACGCCACGGTGACGCCCGCTTCCTGGTGCAGGGAACCCTGTATCCGGACGTGATCGAGTCGGTCTCGGTGTGGGGCCCGGCCGTCACCATCAAGTCGCACCACAACGTCGGGGGCCTCCGTCCGGACCACCCGTTCGAGCTGGTGGAGCCGCTGCGCGAGCTGTTCAAGGACGAGGTGCGCCAGGTGGGGCGGGAGCTCGGGCTGCCGGAGGAGATCGTCGGCCGCCATCCCTTCCCGGGGCCCGGGCTGGCCATCCGCATCCCCGGGGCGGTGACGCGCGAGAAGCTCGCGCTCCTCCGGGAGGTGGACGCGATCTACCTGGAGGAGATCCGGGCGGCCGGGCTGTACGACGACATCTGGCAGGCGTTCGCGGTGCTGCTGCCCGTCCGGTCGGTGGGGGTGATGGGGGACGCCCGCACCTACGAGCGGGTGGTCGCCCTGCGCGCGGTGACGAGCCGCGACGGCATGACCGCGGACTGGTTCCCCTTCCCGCCGGACGTCCTGGGCCGGATCTCCAACCGGATCATCAACGAGGTCGCCGGCGTGAACCGGGTCGTGTACGACGTCTCGTCCAAGCCTCCCGCGACGATCGAGTGGGAATGATGGCCGAGCTCCGCGAGATGGTCGAGCACCTGGACGACTACCTCCGGATCGGCGAGGTGCCGGACTATCCGGGGGCGATGAACGGGCTGCAGGTGGAGAACCGCGCCCCGGTGGAGAAGGTGGCGGCCGCCACGGACGCCTGCCTGGCCACGATCGAGGCGGCCGCCGCGGAGGGTGCCCAGCTCCTGCTCGTCCACCACGGGCTGTTCTGGGGGGACCCGCGCCCCGTCGTGGGCCCCCTGTACCGACGGCTGCGCGCGCTGCTGGAGGGGGACCTCGCCCTGTACAGCGCCCACCTCCCCCTGGACGTGCACCCGGAGGTCGGCAACAACGTGCTGTGCGCCCGGGCGCTCGGCCTGGAGGTGGAGGGCCGCTTCGGCCGGCACCGCGAGGTCGAGGGGATCGGCGTGTGGTGCGCGGCCGACCTCCCCCGCGCGGAGCTGGTGGGCCGGGTCCGGGAGGCCGTGGGCGCGGAGCCGCACCTGATCGCGGGCGGACCGGGGCACGTGCGGCG
This sequence comes from uncultured Gemmatimonadota bacterium, assembly GCA_964613475.1. Taxonomy (GTDB): domain Bacteria; phylum Gemmatimonadota; class Gemmatimonadetes; order Palauibacterales; family Palauibacteraceae; genus CAZTGV01. Next base: position 11,518 of record CAZTGV010000015.1, on the reverse strand, counting down.
GGTCGGCATCGTGACCGGCGGGGCCGCCTCCCTGATCGAGCAGGCGCACGAGGAGGGCCTCGATACCTTCATCACCGGGGAAGGGGCGCACCACACGCACCACCAGGCGACGGAGCTCGGTTTGAACGTGATCTACGCCGGCCACTACGCGACCGAGACGTTCGGGGTGCGGGCGCTGGCCGAGCGGTTGGCCGGGCGCTTCGGCCTGGAGTGGACGTTCCTCGACCAGCCCACGGGCCTGTAACGACGGCCGATCCGGACCGTCGGCCGCGGGCCGCCGGCGCGGAACGAGTCGGGTCCGGTCAGAAGACGGAGAAGCGCAGCCCCTGCAGGTAGCGCTCCGGGCGCTCGCGCAGGTCCCGGGTGAGCAGGGCGACTTCCTCGCTGGCGAACTGGAGGTTCTCGACCGCCGCGGTGAGGTCCCCGTACAGGTTCTCCTCGGTGAGCAGCCGGCCCAGCGTCCCCTCCCCCCGGTCCAGGCGCGCGGTGAGCGAGGCCAGCGCCGAGGTGGTGGAGTCCAGCCCGCCGCTGGCGCGGGTGAGCCGCGCGCTCAGCGAGTCCAGCCGGGCGACCGCCCGCTCCAGCTCGCCCCCTTCGGTCGCGGCCGCCAGACGGCGCGACACGGACTCGAGGTTGGCGAGGACGTCCCCGACCGTCTCCCGCTGGGCCCGGGCCAACGCCTCCAGCTCCTCCATCGCGGAGGCCAGGGCCGCGGAGCCGCGCTCCACCTCGTCCACCCGTTCGGGCGAGAGGACCTCCTGCACCCGCTCGATGATCGTGGTCGCGTCCTTCGCCAGGTCCTGCGCGAGCGACTGGAGGTCGGGGGCGCGGGAGAGCCGGATCGTGTCCCCCTGACCGAGCGGGGTGTCCGAGGTGCCGGGCACCAGCTCCACCAACTGCTCGCCGAGGAAGCCGGCCGGCCGGATGACGCCACGGGTGTCCGCGGGCAGCGGCCGCCCCGGCGAGATCCGCATGTCCACCAGCACCCGGAGGTCGCCCAGCCGGACCTGCTCCACCTGGCCCACGTCGACCCCGAACAGGAAGACCCGGGCGCCCCCCGTCATCCGCCCCGCCTCGGCGGCCACTCCGTGGACGCGGGTGCCGGTCGCCACCACCTCGGTGCCGGTGATCCAGAAGATCCCGGCCACCAGCGCCACGGAGGCGAGCAGGACCAGCGCGCCCACCTTGATCTCGGTCCGCCGGTCCTCCCGAAGGCCTGGATCCCTCACGGGCCCCTCCTCGTCCCTTCGTCCGCGCCTCGATGGGCGCTCACGCGACGCCTGCCTCGTACGCCGGGTTCAGGAACCGGCGCACCGCGTGATCGCGGCTGTTGCGCAGCTCCTCCGGCGTGCCCTCGGCCCGCACCCGTCCGTCCGACAGGAGCGCGATCCGGTCCGCCAGGTAGAAGGCGGAGTCCACATCGTGGGTCACGATCACGCTGGTCGCGTCCACCTCGCGGTTCAGCCGGGCGATCAGCTCGTTGATCACGCTCGCGTTCACCGGGTCGAGTCCGGTGGTCGGCTCGTCGTAGAGGATGTACTTCTGCTTCCCGATGATCGCCCGCGCCAGCGCCACCCGCTTCTGCATGCCGCCGGAGAGCTCGGCCGGAAGCAGCGGGAGGACCGAGGGTTCCAGGTTCACGTGCTCGAGGGCCTCCAGGACCAGGCGGCGGCATTCCGCCTGCCGGCCCCGACACCGCCCCTCGGCGAGGCCGAGCCGCACGTTCGCCTCCACGTCCAGCGAGTCGAACAGCGCGGAGTTCTGGAACACGTAGCTGACCCGGGACCGCACCTCCGCGATCCGGCGCGCGTCGGCGTCCCGCACCGAGATCCCGTCCACCAGGACGTCCCCCTCGTCCGGGTCCATCAGCCCCACGATGTGCTTCAGCAATACGCTCTTTCCCGTGCCGGACGGGCCCATGATGACCAGGGTCTCCCGCTCCGGAATGTCGAGGTCCACCCCGTCGAGCACCCGCTTCCGGTTGAGCGTCTTGCGCAGTCCGCGGATCTCGATCACCCGCGCGCCCTCCTCACTGTCGATGCCTCGGCCCGCCTCACGACACCGCCTTGTACACCGGTGCCAGGATCACGTCGAGCGCCATGATCGCGACGATGATCGCCACCACGGTGTTCGTCGCCGTGCGCCCGACCCCGGCGGCGCCCCCTTCGGCCCGCAGCCCCACGTAGCAGGCGGTGAAGCCGATCGTGAATCCGAAGGCGACCCCCTTCACGAGCGAGAAGATCAGCGCCGCGGCATGATAGTAGTTGCGGGCGCCCTGCACGTACTCCGCGCTCGTCATCGGGAGGAGCGCGATCGCGCTGATCCAGCCCGTGAAGATGCCGACGATGTTGGCGAGCGCGGTGAGCGGGAGCAGCATGGCCGTCGCCGCCACCACCCGCGGCACCACCAGCTCGATGACCGGGTCCCGTCCCAGCGTGAGGAGGGCGTCGATCTGGTTCGTGACCTTCATGGTCCCGAGCTCCGCGCCAATGCCGGCTCCCATGCGACCGGCGAGCACGATCGCGGTCAGCACCGGCCCGAGCTCGGTGAGCATGCCGGCCACCACCCCGCCTCCGACGATCGACATCGGCAGGGCGGGGGAGAGCTGGTAGCCGGTCTGCTGGGCCAGGACGGAGCCGGCCAGCGCCGCCATGAGCAGGACCAGCGCCAGGCTGTCCACCCCGATCCGTTTCGCCTGGGCCATCGTCTCCGTCCACCAGCGGCGGGGCCGCCCGAGCGCCAGCACGGTGGCCCAGAACAGGACGCCGGCCCGGCCGGCGTGGCGGGCCACCCCGAGGGCGAAGCGGCCCGTCCGCCGAAGGGTGGCGACGGGGGGCGCCTCGCGGCGCCGTGCGGGCGAGGCCTCCTCCGGCGAGGCCGCGTTCCCGGGCCCCGGCGCCTCGGTCACCCTAGCCGCGCCGGCGGACGGAGGGGGTCGCCGCCGCCCGCGCGGTTCCGGACTCCGGGGGCTCGGCTCGGCCGATCTCCTCCTCCGGGGGCTCCGTCTCCTCCACCCCCGTGTCCGGGCCGACGTCGGCGGGCACCGTGCCCATCAGCGTGTCCGCGGTGGCCTGGATGGCCCGCCAGATCTCGGCCAGGTGCGCCGGGTCGTCCCCGTGGCGCGCGGCGTAGGCCCGCAGCGCCTCCGTCGACACGTCGTGCCGCGCGAGCACGGCCCGCCGGGCCGAATCGGCGCGCTCCGGCGCGCGGCGCGCCAGGTCGCGGTCGATCGCGGTCAGGCGCGCCATGACGGCCACGTAGAGCGAATCGGAGAGGCCGCGCGCCTCGGGCTCCCCCTGGCCGCAGGCGGCGGCCAGGCCGAGCGCGCCGAGGAGGAGGGCACCCAGCGCGGGGGGCGCCGAGGCCAGCGTGCGGCCGGCGGTCCGACGGGGACCGCCGGGAGGAAGGCGGCCGCGCACCGGCTTCAGGCGTCGGTTGCGGGGCCGGCCCGGTCGGAGATCCGGAACAGCAGCCAGGCCAGCGCGGCGAAGACCAGGATGGCCACCGGGGTGGCCAGCGGCCCCATCCACTCGTAGCCGATCGTCCACCGCTCCACCAGCCAGGCGAAGGCCGGCACCGGCTCGGCGAAGAAGATCACCGCGGCGATCAGCACCCCGACGAGGGCCGCGCCGGCGATCAGGCCGGAGCCGAACAGCACGCCCGATTCCCGCTTCTCCTTCACGGCCTCGCCCGTGTGGCGGGACTCGACGGTCTTGCGGAGCGCGCCGCCGACCAGGATCGGGGTGGTGAGCGAGATCGGCAGGTAGAGCCCGACCGCGAACGCCAGCGAGGGCTGCTTCACGATGTGCTCGACGATCGCGGCGAGCCCGATCCCGAGCAGCACGAACCCCCACGGGAGGTCCGCCCGCAGCACCCCGTCGATGACAAGGCTCATCAGCGTCGCCTGCGGCGCCGGCAGCGTGTCGCTCCCGATCCCGTAGGAGCCGTGGAGGAGGATCAGCACCGCCCCCATCACCGTGGCCGAGGTGAGGACGCCGACCATCTCGCCCACCTGCTGCTTCCACGGCGTGGCGCCGATCAGGAAGCCGGTCTTGAGGTCCTGCGAGGTGTCGCCGGCGATCGCCGCCGCGATGCAGACGACCGCCCCGACCGCCAGCACGGAGACCCGCGCGTCCGGGGCGTCCGCCATGCCGAAGGCCACGAAGATGAGGGAGGTGGCGATCAGCGTCGCGATCGTCATCCCGCTCACCGGGTTGGAGCTCGAGCCGATCAGGCCCACGATGCGCGAGGATACGGTGACGAAGAAGAAGGCGAAGATGACGATCAGGAGCGCCGACAGGAAGTTCACCGGGATGAACGGGATCACGTCCAGCAGAAGCGCGATCACCAGGGCCGCCACCCCGACCATCCGGAGGGACAGGTCCCGGTCCGTCCGCGGCATGGTGCCGAGCTGCTCCCGGGCGGCCTCGCCGATCTTGCCGAGTCCGATCCGCACGCTCTCGACGATCGTGGGCAGCGACTTCACCAGCGTGATCGCGCCGCCGTACGCCACGCCGCCCGCGCCGATGTAGCGGATGTAGCGGTTCCAGATGTCGCCCGGCTCCATGTCGGCCACCGGGACCGTGCCCGGATAGATGACCTGGTCGCCGCCGAAGGCGTTGATGAGCGGGATGAGCAGCAGCCACGCCAGGGCGCCCCCGCTGAACATCAGCAACGCGATGCGCCAGCCGATGATGTAGCCGACGCCGAGCAGCTCCGGGGTCGCGTCGGCCCCGATCTCCGCCTTGGCGGGCAGCCGGACGGAGGGGCTTTCGTTCCACAGCTGGAAGGCGTGCGTGTCGGCCAGCAGCTTGTACAGCCCGCCGATCCCGAGGCCGCCGAAGACGAGCTTCGCCTTCGAGCCGCCCACCTCGCCGGCCACCTGGACCTCCGCGCAGGCGGTGCCCTCCGGGTAGGGGAGCTTCCCGTGCTCGCGCGCGATCAGGAAGCGGCGGAGCGGGATCATGAACAGCACGCCGAGTAGGCCGCCGAGGGCCGCCAGGGTGAAGACCTGGAGCTGCTCGACCTCCAGCCCCCACACGAACAGGGCGGGGATGGTGAAGATCACGCCGGCCGCCAGGGACTCCCCGGCCGAGCCGACGGACTGCACGATGTTCGTCTCGAGGATCGTCCCGCGCCTCAGGAAGCGGAAGAGCGCGATCGCCATCACCGCGGCGGGGATAGAGGCGCTGACGGTGAGCCCCACCCGCAGTCCCAGGTAGGCGTTCGCTGCCCCGAACACGATGCCGAGGAGCGCGCCGATCAGCACCGCCTTGAAGGTGAGCTCCGCCGGCGAGGCCTCGGGAGGCACGTAGGGCGGGTACCGGTTTCCCGGAATCTCCTCGTACGCCTCCGGGGGAAGCCCGCGCCGCTCGGGGGCCTTCACGCCGGTCTTCGCGAGTCCGCGCTCCGCCTCCATACGCCCTCGCCTTCAGCGAGCTGCTCGGGGGTCCCGGACCGCGGACGTTCCGCCGCGCGGCGGGCCCGCGGGTCGACGACAGCGTTGGAGGCTAGCCGGGCCGACGCGCGAGTGTCAAGCGGACCCGCGGCCCGCGCGAGGTCGCGGGGCGTCGGGCCGCTCCGTAGAATGCGGCCGTTCGCGGGCGGGGGTCGCCGCCGGGACGGCACGAAGCGATCGGAGGAGCGGGAGGCGATGGGTAGGCAGCGGAGCGGCGAGGGCATCCGGAGGCCGGAGGAAGCGGCGGCTCGGCGGGGATGCCCGGCGCGCGGACGCCGGGCGCGGGGACCTCTGGCGGCGCTCTCCCTGGCCGCCCTCCTCGCCGCGGCCGGCGCGGCCCGGCCGCTGCCCGCGCAGGAAACGGGCGCGGGCGCCGACGCGGGGCGGGCACGCGCGGTCCCGAGCCCGGCCGACGTCCTCGGCCACGAGCTCGGGGAGCGCTTCACGCCTCCGGAGGACGCGGTCGCCTACGCCGAGCGGCTGGCGCGCGACTCCGACCAGGCGCTCGCCGTCCGCTACGGCGAGACGGCGGCCGGGCGCCCGCTCCTGCTGCTCGTGTTCGCCCGTCCGGACCGCCTGGCGGGGCTCGAGGCGCTGCTGGAGCGGAACGCGCGCCTGGCCGACCCCGCGCTGGCCGAGGCGGAGGCCGGGCGGCTCGCCCGCGAGAACCCGGCCGTCGCCTGGTTGAGCTACGGCGTGCACGGGGACGAGAGCTCGTCCACCGAGGCCGCGCTGTGGACGGCGCACGACCTGGCGACCGGCGCGCCGGGCACCGAAGGGCTCCTGGACTCGCTCGTCGTGGTCATCGATCCGATGCTGAACCCGGACGGACGTGCCCGGTACGTCTCCTGGTACCGGGGAGTGCGCGGCGCCGAGCCGAACCCGGAGCCGAGGGCGCTGGAGCACCGCCCCCCGTGGCCGGCCGGCCGGTACAACCATTACCTGTTCGACCTCAACCGGGACTGGGCGTGGGCCACCCAGATCGAGACCCGCGCCCGCCTCGCGCAGTGGCACCGCTTCCGGCCCCAGGTGCACGTGGACTTCCACGAGATGTCGTGGCGGAGCACCTACTTCTTCTTCCCCCCGACCCCGCCGATCAACCCCTTCTACCCGGAGTACACGCTCCGCTGGGCGCGCTACTTCGGGGACCGGCTGGCGGACGCGTTCGACCGCGCCGGGTGGCTCTACTACACGGGGGAGCGGTTCGACCTCTTCTACCCGGGGTACGGGGACAGTTGGCCGAGCCTGTGGGGCGCGATCGGGATGACGTACGAGCAGGCCGGGGGCGGCGCGGCCGGCCTGGCGATCCGGCGGCCCGGCGGCGACCTGCTGACCCTGGCCGACCGGGCGGCGCGGCACCGGGCGGCCGGCCTGGAGACGCTGCGGGCCACCGCGGCCCGGAAGACGGCGTTGCTCGAGGAGTTCGCGGCCTTCCACCGCGAAGCGGCCGCCTCGACGCCCGACCTGCTCCTGGTCCCGGGCCCGGACGCGGCGGCGGCCGACGCGCTGGCGGCGCTGCTCGACCGTCAGGGCCTCCGGGTCGAGCGGGCGGGTCGCGCCTTCCGCGCCGCGGCCGAGCCGCACGCCGGCTTCGCTGCGCGAGAGGCGTTCCCGGAGGGCACGCTCCGGGTCCCCGGGCGGCAGCCCGGCGCGCTGCTCGCCCGGACGCTACTGGCGGCCGAGACGCCGTTCGATCCGGAGAGCCGGAGCTTCAGCTACGACCTGACGGCGTGGGCGCTGCCCTACGGCTACGGGGTGGAGGCGCACACGGCCGAGCGGATCCCCGATGCGGCGTGGTCGCCCCTGTCGGGCGCGGCGGACGAGGCGGCCGCCAGCCGGCCCGCTCCGGCCGCCGCGGCGCCGTACGGATGGCTGGTGGCGCCCGGGCTGGAGGCGGCGGGACCGCTCTACCGCTACCTGGCCCTCGGCGGGACGGCGCGGGTCCTCGGTCGCGCCACCGAGGCCGGCGTTCGCGACTGGCCGGCCGGCACCTGGTTCCTGCCGGCCTCGGATTCCGCGGCCGCCTGGCTCGGCCGCTCGGGCGCGGCGGCCCACGCGACCCCGGTCGCCTCGGGCCGCGGCGAGGGCGGGGTGGACCTCGGCACCGAGGAGGCGCTGGTCCCCATCGCGTCCCGGATCGCGGTGCGGGCGGGCGAGGGCGTCGCCCCGCCCTCCTTCGGGCAGGTCTGGTACCTCCTCGAGCGCGAGCTGGAGATTCCCTTCGACGCCCTCCCCGAAGAGGCGCTGGAGGCCTCGGCGCTCACCGACTACGACGTGCTCGTCCTGCCCGCGGGCCGACCGCTGCCCGAGGCGCGGCGGGAGGACGTGGAGGGATGGCTGCGGGCCGGCGGGACGCTGGTGGCCGTCGGCGGGGCCGCCCGGTGGGCGGCCGAGCTGGCGGAGGTGCCCGTGCGGGCGGACACGGCCGACGCCGAAGCGAAGACCGACGAGGAGGCCGCGCGGCGCCGGGGCCTGCGGACGCGGGAGGAGCGCCGGGTGGACCGGTGGGAAGAGTCCGTCACCGGCGTGGTCCTCCCGGTCGAGTCCGACCCGGAGCACCCGCTCGCATGGGGCGCCGGCGCGGGCAACACCGCGGGCCGGTGGTTCGTCCTCCACCGCGAGGACCTCCGGTTCGAGCCCTCCGAAGATCACGAGGCGGTGGCCTGGTTCCCCACCGGGGTCCGGGCCGTGAGCGGCGTCCTCTCCGACCGCAAGGCGGGCGAGCTCGCGATGTCCGCGTGGCTCGTCACCAAGCGGGTGGGCGAGGGACGGGTCGTGCTGTTCGCGGACGATCCGCTCTTCCGCCTCTTCTGGCGCTCGACCCAGCTTTCCTTCGTCCAGGCCCTGCTTCTCGGACCGGCGATGCGCTGAGCGCCGCCGCGGACTAGCCGGCGCCCTCCTGGCTCGGCGGTGCGTCGCGCTCCGGCGGGGCGTCCCGGCCGTGCACCTCCGCCGGCGGGGCGGTGGCCTCCACCGCGGTGAGCGGCTCCAGCACGCGGTAGGCGTGCTCGGTCTGGGCCGGGACGACCCAGGAGTCGCCGGCCCGGAGGACCACGCGCTGCTCGCCCAGGCGCAGCTCGGCCGCGCCCGCCACCACGTAGCCGACCGTCTCGTAGTCGCGCCGGGCGGGCGGCTTCGGATCGCCCGGCTCCTCCTCCCACAGCCGCATCGAGACCCGCTTTCCGGAGGTCAGGTACCGCTGGCCCATCGGTCCGCGGGGCGAGTGGGCCGAATCGACCTTCTTGATCGTCGTGTCCTCCACGGATCCTCCTTCGCTCGAGTCCCGCGTCTCCCCGGCTGCAAGGCCGGTTCCGCCCGCGGGCCCCCCGCGACGGTGGGGCGTCGGCTCCGCGCCGCGCCCCCGGGTTGCATGTCGAAACGGCAGGGATCGGCGCCGCGTTCTGGACCGGTGCGCCGCGTTGGCGGCGAAGAGCCCGAAACGGCCGATTCGGGAGGGCTTCGGGGGGCATGTGTCTTGCCCCCAAACCGGGTCCGGCGCGCCCCCGAGGCGACGCGGATCCGAAGCCGAGCCGAAACGACGAAACGACACGAGGAGGTCCCGGTGACGTCAGAGCGCCAGGAAGGCGAGAGCACGAGCGGCGGCGCGGCCGGAGCGACGAGCGGCCCGACGGCCGGCGCGTCGGAGGCGGGCGCCGAGGAGGGGTCGGGGGCGACGGGAGCCGGCGGCGAGCGCGGTGCCGGAACGGGCGGCGGCGGCCGCGGGGCCTGGACCGGTCCGCTGTCCGAGATCCAGGAGGCGGTCTCGGAGATCGTCGACACGGCGATCCGCGGCTTCGGCCCGGGCCGGAGCTTCCCCCGGCGCGAGCTCGTGCGGGTGCCGGGCGAGGGATACCGGCTCTACCTCGATCTGCCGGGTGTGGCGCGGGAGGACGTGGAGGTGACGACGGAGGGCGCCCGGCTCCGCATCCGGGGCGAGCGGCGGCGACCGTCGTTCCCCGAGGGCGCGGAGGTGCTCCGCTCGGACCGCGGCTTCGGCCGGTTCGAGCGCGATATCCGGCTCCCGCCCGAGGTCGACGTCGCTGGCGTGCAGGCGCGTCTCGAGGAGGGCGTGCTGGTGGTCACCCTGCCGCCGCGACCGGAGATGGCTCCACATCGGGTGGACGTGGAGGGCTGAGCGAATGATCCCGGCCGACCGGTTCACCGTTCGGGCGGCGGAGGCGTTGCAGGAGGCGGCCTCGCGCGCCCGCCGGGCCGAGAACCCGGCGGTGGAGGACCTCCACCTGCTGGACGCCCTCATGGAGCAGGAGGCGGGCGTCATCGTGCCCGTCCTCCAGAAGGTGGGGGTGGACGTGGCGGCCCTCCGCCACCGCCTCCGCGCGGGGCTGGAGCGGCTCCCCCGCCAGTCCGGCGCCAGCCCGACCCTCAGCCGCGAGCTCTCCCGGGTCCTCGACGAGGCGGACGGCGAGGCGCGCGCCATGGAGGACAGCTTCGTATCCACCGAGCACCTCCTGCTGGCGCTCGCCTCACGGCGGGCCAGCAGCACGCGCGACCTGCTGGAGGAGGTCGGGGCGGGGCAGGACGCCCTGCGGCGGGCGATCGAGGAGGTGCGTGGTCCCCACCGGGTGACGGACCAGGACCCGGAGGGGAAGTACCGGGCGCTCGAGCGGTACGGGATCGACCTCACCGCCCAGGCGCGCGCCGGCAAGCTGGACCCGGTCATCGGTCGCGACACCGAGATCCGCAGGGTCATGCAGGTCCTCTCCCGCCGCACCAAGAACAACCCCGTCCTCATCGGCGAGCCGGGGGTGGGGAAGACGGCGATCGTAGAAGGGCTCGCGCAGCGGATCGTGGAGGGGGACGTGCCGGAGTCGCTGCGCGAGAAGCGGCTCGTGCAGCTGGACATCGCGGCCATGCTGGCCGGCGCCAAGTTCCGGGGGGAGTTCGAGGAGCGGTTCAAGGCGGCCCTGAAGGAGATCACCGAGTCCGGCGGCCGCTACGTCGTCTTCATCGACGAACTGCACACGGTCGTGGGCGCGGGGTCGGCCGAGGGGGCGGTGGACGCCGGGAACATGCTGAAGCCGCCGCTCGCCCGGGGCGAGCTGCGGATGATCGGCGCCACCACGCTGGACGAGTACCGGAAGCACATCGAGAAGGACCCGGCCCTGGAGCGCCGCTTTCAGCCCGTGCTGGTGGACGAGCCGGACGTGGACGAGACGATCGCGATCCTGCGCGGCCTCAAGGAGCGCTACGAGGTCCACCACGGGGTCCGGATCACCGACCCGGCGCTGGTGGCGGCCGCGCGGCTGTCGGACCGCTACATCGGCGAGCGCTTCCTCCCCGACAAGGCGATCGACCTGGTGGACGAGGCGGCCTCGCGGCTCCGCATCGAGATCGACTCCATGCCGCAGGAGATCGATGAGGTGGAGCGCCGCCGCACGCAGCTCGAGATCGAGCGGGAGGCGCTGCGGGGCGAGGAGGACCCGAGGAGCCGCGACCGGCTGGAGGCGCTCGAGGCGGAGCTCTCCGCGCTGCGCGAGCGGCTGGCGGGCCTCAAGGCGCGCTGGATGTCCGAGAAGGAGGCGATCGAGCGGGTCCGCGACCTGAAGCGGCGGATCGAGGAGTCGGGCGTCCAGGCCGAGCAGGCGACGCGCGCCGGGGACCTGCAGCGGGCCGCAGAGATCAGCTACGGCCAGGTGCCGAAGCTGCGGGAGGAGCTGGCCGAGGCCGAGGCCCGGCTGGCCGAGCTGCAGGCGGAGGGGAGCTTCCTGAAGGAGGAAGTCGGCCCGGAGGACATCGCCGAGGTCGTCGCCGCGTGGACGGGGATCCCGGTCTCCCGGATGCTGGAGGACGAGAAGGCGCGGCTGGCCCGCCTGGAGGAGCACCTGCACCGCCGGGTGGTCGACCAGGAGGAGGCGATCGCGGCGGTGGCGAACGCGGTGCGCCGCAGCCGCGCCGGGCTCCAGGATCCCGACCGGCCGGTGGGCAGCTTCATCTTCCTCGGACCCACCGGGGTGGGGAAGACGGAGACGGCCCGGGCGTTGGCGGAGTTCCTGTTCGACGACGAGGACGCGATGGTGCGCCTCGACATGTCGGAGTACA
>CAZTGV010000014.1:34649-37337 GCA_964613475.1 uncultured Gemmatimonadota bacterium | reverse complement strand
CCGTGGCTGCTCGAGAAGGAGATCCGGATCTGGGGCGTGGACGCGATCTCCACCGACCACCCGATGAACCTTCCGATCGGACGCTTCCTCGGGAAGGGCACCTTCGGCCATTGCGACCGGGTCCGGCGGCTGGCGGAGCGGAAGTTCGGAGGGCCGGAGGGGGTGGCGGAGCTGTTCCCGGAGGACCACTACCAGCTCACCCACAACGCGCTCTTTCCGCACGAGTGCATGCACATCGAGAACCTCGGCGGCGACATCGCCGCGCCGGAGCTCCAGAACCGGCGGCTCACCCTCGGCTGCTTTCCCTGGCTGTTCAAGGGAGGGGAGGCGGCGTTCTGCCGCGTCGTGGCCTTCGTCGAGGAATGAGCGGCGGGCGGCCCGACCGGTCGGAGGCCTCGCGGGGCGCGGCGGAGGGGGAGGACCTCCTCCGACTTCCGGCCGTCGCCCTGCGCCGTCGGGTCGCGGAGGGCGACCTGTCGCCGGTGGAGCTCGTCGAGGCGGCGCTGGCGCGCGTCGATCGCTGCGATCCGACCGTGAACGCGGTGGTGACCAGGAACGGGAGGGCGCTGGAGGCGGCGCGCCGCATCGAGGCGGACCTCGCGCGGGGCGAACCCCCGGGGCCGCTCTGCGGCCTGCCGGTCGGGATCAAGGACGTGACGCCGGTGGCCGGGCTTCGCACCACCTACGGCTGTCCCGTCTACGCCGACCACGTGCCGGACCGGGACGCCCTGGTGGTGCGGCGGCTCCGGGAGGCGGGGGCGGTCGTCCTGGGGAAGACGAACACGCCCGAGTTCGCCGCCGGCGGCAACACGTTCAACGACGTGTTCGGCCCCACCCGCAATCCCTGGAACCCCGAGCGCAGCGCCGGCGGCTCGACCGGTGGCGGGGCGGCGGGCCTCGCCACCGGCATGATCGCCCTGGCCGAGGGCACGGACCTCGGCGGCTCGCTGCGGATCCCCGCCTCCTTCTGCGGGGTGGTCGGTCTCCGGCCCTCGCCGGGACTGGTGCCCACCTGGCCCTCGGACCACCTGTGGGACGACCTGCAGGTGACGGGAGGCATGGGCCGGACCGCGGCGGACGTGGCCCTTTTCCTCCAGGCCGCGGCGGGGCCGAGCCCCCTCTCTCCCATGCGGCAGCCCGTGGCGGGCCGGGACTTCGTCGGCGCGGTCGAGGCCGGCCCCGAGGGCCGCCTGCAGCTGGCCTACGCGCCCGATCCGGCCGGGATCGGCGTGGACCGTGACGTGGAGCGGGCCTGCCGGGAAGCGGCCGAGGCCCTCGCCACGGATGGTCACGAGGTGGAGGAGCTGGCGCTGGACCTCTCCTTCGGCCGCGAGCCGTTCCTGGCCTTGCGAGGTCTCTGGATGCTCGCCCACCACCGGGAGCGCCTGCACCTGCTGGACCGCTTCGGGCCCAACCTGGCGGGAAACATTCGGGCCGGCCTCGAGGTCACGACCGAGGAGCTCGGGGCGGCCGAGCAGGCCAGGGGACGAATGTGGGAGCGCTTCCGCGCCCTGTTCGAGCGCTTCGACCACCTGCTCACGCCCTGCATGGCGGTTCCGCCCTTTCCGGTGGAGCGGAACTATCCCGAGACGATCGCGGGACGGCCGATGGAGACGTACGTGGACTGGATCGCGCCCACCTTCCTGCTCAGCCTGACCGGCCTGCCGGTGGGCTCCGTCCCGTGCGGCCTGGACGGGGACGGTCTCCCGGTCGGCCTGCAGGTGGTCGGTAGGCCGTGGGGGGAGGAAGCCGTCCTGGCGCTCTGCGCGGCGGTGCAGGCGATCCGTCCAGTTGGTCTGCCTGGGCTGGAGCCCCTCGAGCGGGGAGCGCCCTCCGGCGACCGGCCGTGACGCGGGGGGGTGCCCGGTCCTTCCCGGGGGCGCCCGCCGGCTTACAGCCGCCGCGTGGAACCCGCCGCGGCGGGCGTCGCCGCGGCCACGGCGATCGCGCGCGCCACGGCGACCGCCGGGATGCTCCCGGCGACCACGTGGTCCTCGATGATCCACCGCTCGGCGTTCAGGTCGATCGCCAGCTCCGCGCTTCCGCCCTCCGCCACCGTGAGCGGAGGCATCGCGACCTCGAGGATCGCCGCCTCGCCGCCCTGCACGAGGACGCGCTCGGAGGCGGTCAGCTCGAGGCCGCCGATCTCGGCGCCGGGCTCCAGCAACACGGAGGCGTCCTCGAGGCGCAGGCGGAGGTGCCGGTACGTGCCCGCGGGAACGTCCGGGGCGAGGAGCGGAGTCCGGCGCTCGGCCGACTGGAGGTCGACCTCGACGGGGGAGGAGACGGTCGCTTCCACCCAGGTCGCGCCGTCCACCGACAGGGACACGGAGACCGCGGCTGCGAGGACGCCGTGGAAGTAGTTGTCGCCGAAGCTCTTGTGATGAACGAGCGAGCCCAGCCCGATCGCGCCGGGGTCGTCGGAGAGGACGAGGCGGAGGTCGCCGGTCGGGGTCGGGCCGGTGCTCCGGGCGCAGGCGCCGAGGCCGAGGACGAGCAGCAGGCCGAGCGCCGACGCGAGGCCTCTCGAGCGGACCGAACGCCTCCGGCTCCGGATCGTCATGCGCGCCTCCGCCCTTCCGCTGTTCTCGATCGTTCTCGATCTCGTCCCCGACCGATGACGAGCGCGTGAACGATACCGTTGATCCGGGCGGGCGTTCCAGGGGCGCGCGCGGGCCCGCGCTCGTC
>CAZTGV010000014.1:18867-34549 GCA_964613475.1 uncultured Gemmatimonadota bacterium | reverse complement strand
CCCGCGCTCGTCATCGTGAACCCCGCGGCGGGGCGCGGACGTGCCGCCGGCCGGCTGAGGCGCGCGGTGCGGCGCGTCCTTCCGGGAGCGACGCTCCGGTGGACGGAGGGGGCCGGCCACGCGCGCCGGCTCGCGGCCGAAGCGGCCGGCGAGGGCTACGGGCTGGTCGTGGCCGCGGGAGGGGACGGCCTGGCCGGCGAGGTCGCCGATGGCCTGCTCTCGGCCGCCGGGGGGCGCTCGGCCGGCGGGCGGCCCGCCCTGGGGCTTCTGCCGATCGGGACCGCGAACGACCTGGCCCGGACGCTCGGCCTCCCCGCCGATCTCGAAGAGGGGCTGGCCGTGCTCGCCGGGGGCCGCTCCCGACGCATCGATGCCGGCCGTCTTCGCTGGGCCGACGGCTCGGACGGCCGGGCGAGCGGCCGCCATTTCGTGAATGCCGTGGTCGCGGGGTTCGGGGGACGCCTGCGCCCCTCTCCGGGGGTGAAGCGCCGGTGGGGGTCGGCCGCCTACCTGAGAGAGGCGTTGGGCCGGTTGCGTGAGATGCGGCCGATCGGCATCGACCTTCGCGCCGACGGCGTCGAAGGCGGAGCGGAGCCCGGCTCGCGCTTCGAAGGCGCCTGCCTCCTGGTGGTGGTCGCCAACGGATGCAGCATGGGAGGGGGCATCCGGGCGGCGCCCGACGCCCGGCTGGACGACGGTTTGCTGGACGTGGTCGTCGTTCCCGAGCTGTCGGGCGCGGCGATGGTCCGCACGGTGGCGCGGGTGCTCCTCACCCGGCGGCTCCCGGCGGGCTGCTGGCGATGCCGCTGCCGCTCGGTCGAGTTGTCCGCGTCGTCACCCATGGGCCTGAACGCGGACGGCGAAGTCGTGGGCGAGGCACCCGCGGGGTTCCGGATCGTCCCGGCCGCCCTCCGGGTCCTGGTGCCCGACCGCTCGCGCTGACGGCGCGCCGGGCTTTCTCCCCGCCGCGCGGTCGGCTATCTTTCAACTTCCGTTGGCGGCGTCGGACCCCTTGCCCCTCGAACCGGCCTTCCTCTCCATGCTCGATGACATCGATTATCGGATCCTCGACATGCTGCAGCGGAACGCGCGCGTGTCGAACGCGGAGATCGCCCGCGCGGTCGGCATGGCGGCCTCCGCCATCTTCGAGCGCATCCGCAAGCTGGAGGAGCGGGGCGTGATCCAGGGATATCACGCGCGCCTGGACCCTCACGCCGTCGGCTACGGGCTGGTGGCCTTCGTGAGCATCAAGACGGCGGCCATGGGGAAGTCGGCCGAGATCCTGGAGCACCTGTCCTCGATTCCCGAGGTGCAGGAGGTGCACCTGATCGTGGGCGACGACTGCTTCCAGGTGAAGGTCCGGGTGGCGGACACCCGGGCGCTCGCCCGCCTCCTCCAGGACCGCATCCAGTCGCTCGAGTTCGTCGGCTCCACCCGCACCACGATCGTGCTCGAGACGGCGAAGGAGCGCCTGGAGCTTCCGCTCGCGGTCGAGGCGCGGGAGGAGCGGGAGCCCGCGCCGGCGGTGGACCGCGGCGCCGGCGACCGCGACGAGTCCGAGAGCGCCGGCGTCCCGCGGGAGCGGAGGCGCGCCAGCGCCTGAGGCTTCGGCGCGCGCGGTCGGCCGCGCCGCGCCCCCGAAATTTCGTCGCCCGCGCCCGGGCCGGCTGCCCCCGTTCGGGAGCGCCGGCCGTGCTCGCCCCCCCTGACCGCGTGGACTCCGACCGGTCGGACGACCGTCCGCGGCCTTCCTCCGGCCACCCCTCGCCCGTCCCCCCGCACCTTGCCCTGTCCCCGACGCACGACGTATCGTTCGTGTAGAGGCGGTACAGACGACGATACGCCGGAGCGATGGGTCCATTCGTGACGAAACGTCTCCACAGAACCGATCGGCGGAGGATCACGTCCCGTCCGGACGTCGGACGTCGACCGCGCGTCCGCGGCCGGATCGCGACGACCGTCGGGCCGGTCGCCGCGGCGGCCGCGGCGGTCCTCCTCGCGCCGCCGGTCAACGCTCAGCCGCTCACCGAGCGGACGCCGAACCTCCAGGGCACCTGGATCACGGCGCACCGCAGCCTGCACTTCCAGTTCGCCCACCGGTTCCGGACGGCGGGCGGGGACGTGACCGACCTCTTCGGCGAGACGAGGATCGTCAACTACCCGACCTTCGAGCTCGGCTACGGCCTCTTCGACGGGGCCATGGCGGGGTTCCGATACAGCAGCAACTCCCTGCTCGCGGGTCAGCCGAACGAGTGGCAGCCCTTCGTGAAGTTCGCCCCTCGCCGTCTCTCGGCCGACGGGCGGCCGTCCGTGTCGTTCCTGGCGGCCTGGAACGGCGCCGCGGAGAGCCTGGATGGCGAGCTCTCCGTCCAGGCGGCACCCGGGCCGCTGCTGCTGATCGGGGCGGCGCGCGGCTTCACGGATCTCTACGACCTTCCGCCGGAACGGGAGGACGAGGCGCTGGCCCTGGCCGGGGGGGCGGGCGTCCGGCTGAACCGGTACGTCACCCTGGCGGCCGATGTGGCGGACGTGGTCGCGGGCCCTCACGGCCCGGCGGCCTGGAGCGCGGGTATCCATGTCGGCATCCCCTTCACGCCACACACCGTCTCGATCATGGCGACCAACGTCACCAGCGGGACGCTGCAGGGCACGTCCACCGGAGTGCGGGGGGAGGCTTTCTGGGGGTTCGAGTTCACGGTGCCGTTCAGCGGCTTCGCGCGATGGGGCCGGGTGATTCGGCCCGAGGGCGGCGAGCGGCCCGGCGACGAGCCCGGGCCGCCGGCCGCCGTCGAGGCCGGCGACGCCGTGGAGCTCGAGATCTCCGGCTTCGCCTTCGCGCCGCAGGAGTTGCGCGTCACGCCGGGAACGACCGTCCTGTGGGTGAACCGCGATCCGGTCGCGCACACGGCCACGGCGGACGACGGGAGCTGGAGCTCGCCCCTGGTCGGCCCGGGCGAGACCTGGGAGCGGACCTTCGAGGAGCCGGGGCGGCACAGCTATCACTGCGCGCCGCATCCGTTCATGACGGCCGTGGTGGTGGTAGAAGAGGAATGATGAAAAGGCGTGCGACAGAAGCGATGAGAGGGGTCGGTGTCCCGCGAGGCGGCGAGCGGCCCAACCGAAGGACCCGAAGAGAGGAGGTCCCGATGCGCTTGAGGATGTTCGCGACGATCCTGGTGGGGGCGAGCCTGGCAGCTTTCGGCTGCGGCGGTGACGGTCCCACCGGCGGCGGTGGAGGAAACGGTGGCGGCGGCGGTGGCAACGGCGGCGGCGGCGGCGGGGGTGGTGCCGGCGATGTCACCATGGGTGACAACTTCTTCGATCCGGAGGGGATCACGATCGACGCCGGCACGACGCTCACGTGGGCGAACGAGGGCTCGGACACCCATACCGCCACGCCCGACGACAGCGAATCCTGGGACGACCAAGACGTGACGCCGGATCAGTCGTTTTCCGTCACGTTCGACGAACCGGGTGTTTACTATTATCATTGCATCTATCACGGCGCGCCGGGCGACGGCAGCTCTCAAGGAGCCCAGATGGCCGGTACGGTGACGGTCCAGTAGCCGCGCGGGTGGGCGGTTCGGGGAGGATCTCCCCCCGGATCGCCTGCCCTTCCAGGACCCGGTTCGCAACCTCGGTCGAGGCGAGCGTTGCTGGCGGCGGTTTCGGCCCTGTGAGGCCGCCTTGGCTATGTTTCGGTCATTGTGGTCCGGCGCGCCCTTCGATCCGTGCGGGAGCCCACCGGTTCCCCGAGCAGACGTCGACTCGCTCGCTATCCTCTGTTCGCGAGCTTCGTTTCGCTGGCGTTTGCGCTGCTGGGCGTGCAGGCCGAGGGCTTTTCGCCGCACCGACCTCCAAAGCCCGGTGCCCAGGGGAGGGCGTTCCCCGGCACCGTGTGGCATGCGGCGGATTCCGCCATCGAGACCCCGCGCCAGAGGTCGAGCCCGTCCACCCGGATCGATGGGGTGCCGTCGGCCGCCCAGGAGCCCGACTCGGCGGACGTGCGCGCCGAGGCCGAGGGCGCGCAGCGGCGCTTCGAGCGGATCCGCCGCCGGCACCTTCCCACCACCTCCCCCTACTCCGGTCCGTGCGACGAGCGGGTCGGCCGCTTCTGCTTCTGGCACGGCCCCGGGCGGGACCCGCCGGCGGAGCGGGCGGCGGTCACCGAGGCCCGCGAGGCGCTCCTCGAAGCGCTGGATCGCGCGGCGGAGGCGCTTCCCGGCGACGGATGGATCGCCGGGCAGCGGGTCCGCTACCGGGCCGAGGCGGGGCGCCCGGACGCGGCGGTGGCGGCCGCGGAGGCCTGCCGCTCGCCGGAGCCGGGGTGGTGCGCCGCGCTCCTGGGCTACGCCCGCCACGCCGCATCCGACTTCGGCGGCGCCGACCTCGCCTTCGCGGCCGCCCTGGCGGCGATGCCCGAGGAGGCGCGGTGCGCGTGGACCGACCTGACGCTGCTCCTGGAAGGGGAGGGGCAGGGCGCGTACGAGGCGCTGGAGTGCGCGGAGCGGGAGAGTTTCGAGCGGACGTTCTGGCGCCTGGCCGATCCGCTGTGGGGGCTGCCCGGAAACGAACGCCGCACCGAGCACTACGCCCGCCACGTCCTGGACCGGCTGCAGGAGGGGGCGGACTCCGGCTACGGGGTCCGCTGGGGCGACGACCTCCGGGAGCTCCTCCTGCGATACGGGTGGCCGGCCGGCTTCGAGGAGGTCCGGCGCTCGTACGGCCTCTCGCCGGGAGGGCGGCCCGATGTCATCGCGTACGACTTTCCGCACGCGCGCCGGTACGTCCCCTCGGCGGAGGCGCTCGCCTCCCCTCCGCCGCCGGGGGCGGACGCGTGGAGCGTGGAGCCCCGCCGGCCGCGCTCGCAGTTCGCCGCCCTCCACCTCCGCCGCTTCCACCCGCTGAGGCATCAAGTCGGGCTGTTTCGCCGGGGGGAGGACCTCCTGCTGGTGGCGGCCTACGACCTCCCCGCGTCCCGGGACACGGCCGCGGCCTGCGATTCGGTCGTGGCCGCCCTCGGCGCGGCGCCGATCGACTCCGAAGCCCCGTGGGGCCCGCGGCTCGGTCGGCCCGCGGTGGCCGTGGAGCCGGAGGCCGCTGAACGGGGCGCCGTGCGGCTCCGCCTCGTCGCGTCTCGCGGCGCCGGGCGAACCGACGACCGGGGCGTCGGGGGAGCCGGGGACAGGGGACGCGGGGGAACCGCGGACCGGGGCGCCGGGGGAACTGCGGGTAGGGCGGCCGGCCCAGAGGACACGCCGGCCCTGCTCATCTCCGTGGAGGCGCGCTGTCCCGGCCGGGCGGAGGCGGCCCGCGCCCGCGGCCGCATCGCCATCCCTCCCGGCCCCGCCCTCGCGCACCTCGGCCTCTCGGACCTCCTGCTCCTCGAGGCCGGCGAGCCCCTTCCGGCCACGCTCGAAGAGGCCGCCGAGCGGGCGCTTCCCGACTCGCGGGTCCGCTCGGGTGAGCCGTTCGTCGTCTACTGGGAGCTCTACCGGCCCGGCGACCGCGCGCCCGGCGGCCGTTTGGATGTGCAGATCGCCTTGACGCGACGCGACGGCCCCGGGTTCTTCCGTCGGGTGCTGGAGTGGACGGGACTGGCCGCCGATCGCCCGGAGGGGACCGGGCTGCGCTGGACGGAGCGCGTGCCGGACGCCACGAGGGCACCGCGCGCCGTCACCCTCACCCTTCCGGAGCTTCCCGCCGGCGCGTACCGTTTGGAGCTGGAGGTCCGCTCGCCGGGGGCGGATCCGGTGGTGGCGACACGGGAGCTGAGGGTGGAGCGATGATGGGCGAGATCGCCGCCTTCTGGGAAGGCGTGGGCTGGCGGGAAGGCGCGATCCTCGCCGGCCTGACGGTGGCCCTCCTGCTGGCGGTCTTCCGCTGGTGGCAGGCGCGGCGCGAGGCCCGGGCGCACGCCCGGGCGGAGAAGGCGCTCCAGCAGCGGCTCGAGGCGGTGGAGCGCGCGCCGGACGCGATCGCCGTGCTCGGCTCCGGCGAGCGATTCGTCTACGCGAACGCCGCCTCCGCCCGGATCTTCGGCTACGGGAGTCCCCGGGACCTGTTCGGCAAGAGCTGGCGCCCGGTCCTCGCCGAGGAAGAGGAAGGCCGCTTCGAGCGCGAGGTCGTTCCCGAGCTGCGTCGCCGCGGCCAATGGGTGGGCGAGGTCGTCGCGAGCCGCCGCGACGGCACCCGGTTTCCGCTCGAGCTGTCGATGCGACTGCTGGATGGCGGCGCCATCGCCTGGGTGGGACGGGACGGCTCGTGGCGCGGAGAGGCCGAGGAGAGCCTCCGCGCCCGCGAGGCCCGGTACCGCTCGCTCATCCAGATGGCCGGCAGCGTGATGGTGCTGATGGATGGCGAGGGCGGCGTGCTGGAGTGGAACCGGGAGGCGGAGCGCTTCTTCGGTTGCCCGCGCGAGGAGGCCCTCGGCCACGGGTTCGTGGAGCTCGCCGTGCCGGAGGAGGCGCGCGCGACCGTGCGCGCAGAGCTCGAGGCCGTGCACGACGGCGCCGGGGCCCGGACCTTCGAGGCGCCCGCCCCAGGCGTCGACCGCCGGATCCTGTGGAGCGTCACCCGCGCGGCGCCCCGCCGGATCTCCGACGACGCCGCCCCTGAGACCCTCGTGGCCGTCGGCCACGACGTGACCGAGCGGCGGCGCGCGGAGGAGGCTCTCCACCGCCAGGAGGGGCTGTACCGGCTGCTGGCCGACAACAGCACCGAGCTCGTCGCCCTCCACGAGCCCGAGGGCGAGTACCTGTACGTGAGCCCGTCGTGCACGTCGCTCCTCGGCTACCGGCCCGAGGACCTGGTGGGCACCGACCCCTACCGGCTCGCCCACTCCGATGACTGGAAGCGGGTCCAGACGGCGCTGGTGGCGGCCGGGGCCGGCCGGCTGCACCGGACGGCGCTCCGCCTCCGGAACGCCACCGGGGAGTACGTGTGGTTCGAGACGCTCATCCGTCCGATTCGCGACGAGGGCGGGCGCGTGATCCAGCTCCAGAGCTCCTCGCGCGACATCAGCGAGCGAAAGGCGTTCGAGGATCAGCTCGAGTACCAGGCGCTGCACGAGCCGCTCACCGGGCTTCCCAACCGCACGCTGTTCATGGACCGGCTTCGACAGGCGCTCGCCCGGGCGCGGCGGGAGCGCAGCTCCGTGGCGGTCCTGTTCATGGACCTGGACCGCTTCAAGGTGATCAACGACAGCCTCGGCCACGCGGCCGGCGACCGGCTCCTGTCGGCGGTCGCGAAGCGTCTGCGCGCCTGCCTCCGGGAGGCGGACACGGTCGCGCGGCTGGGGGGCGACGAGTTCGCCGTCCTGCTCGAGTTCAACATCGCCGAGGGGGACGTCGGGAAGGTGGCCGAGCGCGTGATCCACCAGCTCCAGCCGCCCTTCACCTTCGCCGGGAACGAGGTCTTCATCACCCCGAGCATCGGGATCGCCTTCAACTCCTCGGCGGACGAGGAGCCGCAGGACCTCCTGCGCTACGCAGACGTGGCGATGTATCGGGCGAAGGAGGAGGGGCCGGGCAACTGGCGCATCTTCGACCCGGAGGTCGACACCCGCGCCACGCGCCGCCTCGAGATGGAGACGGCGCTCCGCCGGGCGCTGGAGCGCGAGGAGCTCGTCGTGCTCTACCAGCCGATCGTGGAGCTGGGGAGCGGCCGCATCGCCGGCGTCGAGGCGCTCCTCCGCTGGCGGCACCCGCAGCGCGGCATGGTGGGCCCCGACGAGTTCATCCCCCTGGCCGAGGAGAGCGGGCTGATCGTGCCGATCGGCTACTGGGTGATGCGGCGCGCCTGCGCGCAGGCGGTCGCCTGGTCGTCGACCGAGGGGCTGGATCCGCTCTTCGTCAGCGTGAACCTCTCCACCCGACAGTTCGAGATGCCGGACCTCGAGCAGGAGGTGGGCCGCATCCTGGAGGGGACGGGCCTCCCCCCCGCGCGCCTGCAGCTCGAGATCACCGAGTCCGAGCTCATGCAGAGCGCCGGGCGGATCCGGACGCTGAAGGACATGGAGGTCCGGATCGCGATCGACGACTTCGGCACCGGCTACTCCTCGCTCGCCTACCTGCGGAACCTCCCGGTCGACGCGCTCAAGATCGACCGCTCCTTCGTGCACGGCCTGGCGGAGAGTCCCGAGGACGACGCCATCGTGCGCACGGTGATCACGCTGGCGGCCGCCCTCGGCCTCGAGGTGACGGCGGAGGGGGTCGAGACCGCGGAGCAGCTGGCGCATCTGCGGGAGCTCGGGTGCAGCGAGGCGCAGGGCTACTTCTTCGCCCGCCCGGCGGACCCGGAGGCGACCACGACGCTGCTCCGCTCAGAGCCGCGCTGGTGAGGCCGGCCGGCCGCAGTCCCCGGCCCACCGTCGGAGCGCCGGATGTTCCTGCGCGGGTCCCGACCGCGCCCTAGGTTTTCCCTCGCGGGCGGTGCGGCCACCCGGCGCGCCGTCCCCGAACCGTTTCGACCACGCCACGACGCGATCACGCACGTTTTCGGAGAAGGGAGTCGCCCATGCGCACGAGCGCCGCTACGGCCGTCTGGAAGGGCGGCCTCGCCGACGGCGAGGGCCGCTTTACCGCGGAATCCGGGGCCTTCAAGGCCGATTATTCGTACTCCACCCGCTTCCAGGACGCGCCCGGCACGAATCCCGAGGAGCTGCTGGCCGCCGCCCACGCCGCCTGCTTCAACATGGCCCTGGCGCACCGGCTGAAGGAGTCGGGCCATCCGCCCGACCTGCTCGAGACCCGGGCGGCGTGCACGCTGGAGCCGTCCGACTCCGGCTTCTCGGTGACCCGGATGCGCCTGTCGGTCCGCGGGCGGGTGCACGGCCTTGACGACGAGGCTTTCCGGGAGGCCGCGGAGGGGGCGAAGGAAGGCTGTCCGATCTCCCGCGTGCTGGCCGGCAACGTGAAGGTCGAGCTGGAGGCGGAGCTCGAAGGGTGAGGGGAGGCGCCCGCCCCGCGGCGTGGGCGCTGGGGGCCGTGCTGGGGCTCGCCCCGCTCGCCGCCTGCGGCGACGGGCCGCCCTCGGAGGGCGCGGAACGCGACGCGGCGGGCGCGGAAGGCCGGATGGCGGGCGCGGACGGGGGGCCCCCGGACCGCCCGGCCGCGGTCGCCGACTCCCTGGTGGACGCGTGGATCCGGGCGGCGGGCGGCCTGGAGGCGTGGCGCTCGCTGGGGGCGGCGCGCTTCACGGTGACCACCATCTGGTACGACGAGGCGGGGAGGGTGGAGCGCATGCGGCCCCGGCGGGTCACCTTCCGCCGGACGGCACGGGCCGAGCAGGCGCGGATCGAGCGGCCCGAGGCCGAGGGCCTGTACGTGCAGGTCTTCACGGGGGATACGGCTTGGGCGACGCTCAACGGCCGGCCGCTCCCGCCGGACGATCCCGCCGCGGCGGAGGCCGAGTACGTGGGACGGGACGTCGTCTACTGGTTCGGGCTCCCCCACAAGCTCCGGGACCCCGGGGTGCGCCTCGCCGCCCGTCCCCTCCCCGGCGGCGGGCACGAGGTGGAGGTACGCTTCGAGGAGGAGGTCGGGGCGAATCCGGGCGACCGCTATTTCTACCGCTTCCGGCCCGGCGACCCGTTCCCGGACGAGGTCCACTACATCGAGCAGGGAAGGGAGTCCCGGAACCGGACGCGCTGGTCCGACTACCGGGAGGCGGGTCCGCTGACCTACGTCGGGACGCGCCTCTGGGTGGACGAGGACGGGGCACGCCTGCGGGCGCTCCGGATCCACGACGTGGTGCTCGAGCCGGCGCTGGCGGACTCGCTCTTCGCCCCGCCGGACCGGCCGGGAGGGTAGGCTTCGGGGATCGTCGCGCGAGCGTCCGGAGGGGCCCGCGAGGCGTCGTCCGGCCGATTGCCGTCCCCGAAGGGCGCTCATACGTTAGGCCGACTTTCGGCCCGACCCCGGAGGGCGCGGCGGGCCGCGCGCCTTCCGGCGGCCTCTTTCTTCGTGAGGTTCGTCATGGAATCCAGAACCCGGGAGCTGCTGCACCGTCTCCTGGACGCGCGCGCGCCCTCGGGCTTCGAGGCGCCCGCGGCCCGGGCCTGGCGCGCCGAGGCGGAGGGCTTCGCGGAGCGGGTGTGGGGGGACGTGCACGGCAACGCGTTCGCGGAGATCAACCCCGAGGGGCGGCCCACCGTGATGCTCGCCGGACACATCGACGAGATCGGCCTCATGGTGCACCACGTGGACGACGAGGGCTTCCTCTACGTGAAGCCGATCGGCGGCTGGGACCCCCAGGTGCTGGTCGGACAGCGGGTGGAGCTGCAGAGTCCGCGAGGGCCCGTGCTGGGGGTGGTGGGGCGGAAGGCGCCGCACCTCATGGAGGAGGAGGATCGGCAGAAGGCCGTCAAGCTGAAGGAGCTCTGGGTCGACATCGGCGCCGGCGACGGCGCGGAGGCCCGGGAGCGCGTGGGGATCGGGGATCCCGCGGTGCTCCACTCCGAGACCGTCCGGCTGGGCGAGACCCGCCTCGCCGCGCGCTCCATCGACGACCGGATCGGCGCGCTGATCGTGCTGGAGGCGCTCCGGCGGGCGGCGGAGCGCGGCACGGAGGCGCACGTCGTCGCGGTGGCCACCGCGCAGGAGGAGATCGGAGCCCGCACCGGCGGGGGCGCCCGGGTGAGCAGCTACGGCCTCTCGCCGGAGGCCGCGATCGCAGTGGACGTGACGCACGCCACCGACCACCCCGGCATGGACCGGAAGGAGCACGGCGACATCCGCATGGGCGGCGGACCGGTGCTCAGCCGGGGCGCGGTGGTGAACCCGGTGCTCTACGGGCGGCTGGTGGAGGCGGCCGAGCGGGAGGGGATCCCCTACCAGGTGCTGGCGGTGCCCTCCTCGACCGGCACCGACGCGGACCAGATCTTCACCAGCGGCCGCGGCGTGGCCAGCGCGGTCGTCTCGATTCCGAACCGGTACATGCACAGCCCCAGCCAGGTGGTCGACGAGCGCGACGTGGAGGCGGCGGTGGCGCTGATCGCCGCCCTGCTCGCGGCGCTCCCGGCCGACCCCGACTTCCTGCCGCGGTGAGCGCGGCGATGGCGGAGTCCAGGGAAGGAGCGGGCGCCCGGCGCCGCCGGGGCGACCGGTCGACCTCCCGTGCCCCCGAGCCTCGGAGCCGCGCGGTCGAGGACTACCTGAAGGCGATCTGGAAGCTCCAGCGCCCCTCGGAGCCGGTGGCCACCACCGCGCTCGCCGAGGAGCTCGGACGCTCCGCCGCCTCGGTCACGAACATGGTGAAGGGCCTGGCGGAGCGGGGCCTGCTGGAGCACGTCCCCTACCACGGCGTCCGGCTCACGGCCGCCGGCGAGCTCTCGGCCCTGCGCATCGTCCGGCGGCACCGGGTGGTCGAGCTGTACCTGGTGGAGCGTCTCGGCTACACGTGGGACAACGTGCACGAGGAGGCCGAGCGGCTGGAGCACGCCGCGAGCGAGGAGTTGATCGACCGCATGGCGAGAGCGCTCGGCGAGCCGAGCTTCGACCCGCACGGGGCGCCGATCCCCACCCGGGAAGGGGACATCGAGGAGCACGAGCTGCTCCGCCTGTCCGACCTGCCCCCGGGCGCCGCGGCGGTCGTCCGGGAGGTCTCGGACGAGAGCTCCGAGGGCCTCCGGCGGCTCGCGGAGCTGGGGCTGTTCCCGGGGACCCGGGTGCGCCTGCGAGAGGCGGAGGAGGACGCGGTGCGGGTGGAGATCGAAGGCCGGGCGCGGCGGATCGAGCGCGCGCTGGCCGGCACGGTCTCCGTCGAGCGGACGTGAGGGGGGCGCGGTGAGCCGAAGGCGCGGCGGTCGAGGCGGCGACGCCGACGGGACGCGCGGCCCGCGGGAGGGCGCACGGGCGCCGAGGGAGCCGATCCTCAAGGCGGACGGGGACACCTGGGCGGTGCGGGTGGGCGAACGGCCGCCCGCCCCGGATCGGCGGCACCTGATCTTCCTCTGCCGCACCACGGACCAGCGCCCGTACCGGGTCGTGGAGGTCCCCGCCTCGCGGGTGCCGGACGCCGAAGCGCTGGCCGGGCTGCCGGAGGACGAGCTCGCGGCGCTGTTCGCCGCCTCCCGGTCGATGGACTTCCCCCGGAGCTGGCCCACCTACGACGCGTGAGCCCTGGGACGGAGCGCTCCGGGGGGACGGAGGGCGCCGACCCCTCCCGGGGCGCCGCGGAGGCGGCGCGCCCGCGGGGATCGGGCAAGGACGGCGGGCCCGCCGGCCGGGTGGACCTGCACCTGCACTCGACGGCCTCGGACGGCACGGTGCGCCCCGCCGAGGTGGTGCGGGAGGCGGCCGAGCGGGGCGTGGCGGGCCTGTCCCTCACGGACCACGACACGGTGGCCGGGATCGAGGAGGCGGCCGCGGAGTCGAAGCGCCGGGGGCTCGCCTTCCTGGTCGGCGCCGAGCTGTCGGCCAACGAGCCCGGGCGCTCGGTCCATCTGCTGGCCTACGGCTTCGACCCGTCCGACGCCCGCCTGCTCCGCTTCATGGAGGCGTACACGGAGGATCGGGTCCGCCGGGCCCGCCGGATCGTGGAACGGTTGAACGAGATCGGCGTTTCCCTCTCGTACGAGGACGTCGAGGCGGAGGCCGGGCTCGCGGCGCCGACCCGGGCGCACGTGGCCCGGGCGCTGCTGCGGCGGGGGGCGGCGGCCTCGCACGACCGGGTGTTCCGCCGCTGGCTGTCGCGCGGCCGCCCGGCCTTCGTCGAGAAGCGGGCGACGCCCCCGCGCGAGGTCATCCGCCGGGTGCACGAGGCGGGGGGCGTGGCGGTCCTGGCGCACCCCGGCCGGACGTACGGCGCGGCGGACGTACGGCGCTGGGTGGGCGAGGGGCTCGACGGGGTGGAGGTGCTCCATCCCGAGAATTCGCCCGCGGTGCGGCGGAGCATGGACGCGCTCGCCCGCGAGCTGGGGCTCCTGCGGGCGGGAGGGTCGGACTGGCACGGTCCCGACACCCACCGGGCGCCGATCGGATCCGAGCCGGTGCCGGCCGCCTGGATGGACGCGATCGCGGCACGAACGCGCGCCGGAGTGTAGCAGAGGGGCCGCCGGGGTCCAAGGCTAGCGAAACGAGAAGTCGAGGAGGAGGGCACGGGTGAGCGGCACGGAGCGCGGCGAAAGGCGGGGGGAGGAGGCGACCGGGGCCGAGGAGGCCCGGGGGGACGGCAGGGTGCGCCTTGAGGCCGGCGCGATGGAGGCGAGCGGGATCCGCGACCACGAAGTGCTGATCATCGGCGCCGGGCCGGCCGGCCTGTGCGCCGCCATGTACGCGGGGCGCTCGGAGATGGACGCGGTGCTCCTGGAGCAGGGGATCCCGGGCGGACAGCTCCTGCTCACGGAGCTGGTCGACGACTATCCCGGCGTCGAAGAGGTCGGCGGGATGGAGCTGGCCCAGCGGATGGCCGACCACGCGAAGAAGTTCGGGGTGGAATCGACGCAGGGACGGGTGGAGCGGCTGGAGCGCGACGACGAGGGCCGCTTCCTCGCCCGGCTGGAGGGCGGGGACGTCTATCGCGCGCCGGCCGTCATCTACACCGCCGGCGGCACCCCGAAGCGCCTCGGGATCCCCGGAGAGGCGGAGTTCCTCGGCCGCGGCGTCAGCTACTGTGCGATCTGCGACGGTGCCTTCTTCAAGGGCGAGGAGATCGCGGTGGTCGGCGGCGGCGACTCGGCCGTGGAGGAGGGGGAGTTCCTCACCCGCTACGCCTCCAAAGTCACCGTCATCCACCGCCGGGACGCCTTCCGGGCGCAGGCGGTGCTGCAGCACCGGCTCCTGCGGAACCCGAAGGCCGAGGTCCGCTGGGACACGGTGGTGGAGGAGATCCGGGGCGAGGAGGCGGGGGTCCGCACGCTGAAGCTGCGCGACGTGAAGACGGGCGCGACTTCGGAACTTCCCGCCACGGGGGTGTTTATATTCATCGGTTTCAAGCCGAACGTCGACATTCTCGACGAGCACGTCGAGCACGACGCGGCCGGCTACCTGCTGACGGACCGCGACATGCGGACCTCGATCCCCGGGTTGTTCGTGGCCGGGGACGTCCGGTCGCAGCTCGTCCGGCAGATCACCACGGCGGTGGGCGACGCGACCACGGCCGTGTTCGCGGCGGAGCGGTACCTGCAGGAGATCGGGGAGAAGGCGGGCGAGCCCGAGCTCGCCGGACCGCGCGAGACCGCCGCCGCGTCGGGTTGACCGGGTCTTCTTGACAGGGTCGCCGGTGACCGGCACGATGGCCCGGCCGGCCCCCTCTCGAAACCGAGGCAGGCAGCGATGACGCAGACGATGGAAGGGCAGACCCAGGCCGGGACGGAGGAGTGCCCGGTCCGGCTCTCCGAGCTCGCGGCCGAGAAGGTTCGCGAGTTCATGGCCCGGGACGGCATGCCGGAGGCCTCCCTCCGCGTATCCGTCCTTCCCGGGGGCTGCTCGGGCTTCGAGTACGGCCTCGACCTGGACGAGCGGGTGCGGGAGGATGACCTCCTCTTCCGGAGCCGCGGGGTGAAGGTGGTGGTGGACCCGTTCAGCCTTCAGTATCTGGACGGCGTCTCGATCGATTACCAGAGCAGCTTCCAGGGTTCGGGCTTCGTGTTCCAGAACCCGAACGCCACCGGTAGCTGCGGCTGCGGCACTTCCTTCGCGGTCTGAGCCGGCCCCCGGAGCCCGCCCGGCGGCGCGCGCTCCCGGTCGTGCCGGGTCGGACGACGGGCGGGTAGCGCCGGGAGCGGCCGGTTCCGGGTCCCGGAACCGGCGCGGCCCGGCGGATCGGACCCGCGACCCCGGACGCGCACCGGCATGACCCCGAGCGGCAGCGAAACCCGACGCCTCGTCCTCGGCCCCTTCCAGGCGAACTGCTATCTGGTTCGCGGTCCGGGGGCATCCGGCGCCGCGCTCATCGATCCCGGCGCGGAGCCGGAGCGGATCGAGGCGGCCCTCGCGGCCTGGGACCTCCCGCTCGAGGCGATCCTTCTCACCCACGCCCACCTGGACCACGTCGGCGCGGTGGGCGCGCTGCTCGAGCGCCGCTCGGTCCCTCTCTACCTGCACCCCGACGACCTGCCGCTCTACCGGGGCGCCCCGCAACAGGCGGCCGCGTTCGGCCTCTCCGCCGCGCCGCTGCCGGAGCCCGACCGGGCCTTCGAGCACGGGGACCGGGTGCGGGTCGCCGGTCTCGACCTGGAGGTCCGCCACGCGCCTGGGCATTCCCCGGGTGGGGTCGTGCTGGTGGCGGACGGGCAGGCCTTCGTGGGCGACTGCGTGTTCGCGGGCTCGATCGGGCGGACGGACCTGCCGGGCGGGGATCCGCGCACCCTCCTGGGCTCGATCCGCGAGCAGATCCTGACCCTCCCGGAGGAGACGGTCCTCCATCCCGGGCACGGTCCCGAGACGACGGTCGGGCGCGAGGCGGCGAGCAATCCCTTCCTCACCGGCGCGTTCGGATGGAGCGGGTGAGCGGGACGGGAAGCGCCGGGGCGGAGCGGAGCGGCCGGTCGCTCGAGGCGGCGGGCGGGGAGGACCGGCTCGCGGAGATCGCCCGCGCGGGAGCCGAGCCCTGCGTCCGCTGCGGTCGGCCGGTGCGGCGGCGCCGCGCCGGCTGCCGCGGCGGGCGCTGTCCGCACTGCCGTCACTCGTATCCCCACGGCGACTGCTCCGACTGATGGCCGGCACCCGACGGTCGCGGC
>CAZTGV010000014.1:0-18767 GCA_964613475.1 uncultured Gemmatimonadota bacterium | reverse complement strand
CTCGTATCCCCACGGCGACTGCTCCGACTGATGGCCGGCACCCGACGGTCGCGGCCGCCGGCCGCGCCTCCCTCCGACCCCTCCGACGACGCGGAGCGCCCCCCCGCGAGGGAGGCCGCCTCCACCGCCCCGCCCGATGCGTCGGCCGCGGCGTCCGGAGCCCTCCCCGACGCGGGACCCCTGGAGCCGGAAGACACGACCTACGACCACGCGCTGCGGCTGGCCGGGCTGCTCGACGCGGTGGAGGATGCCGAGCGCGTCCTCATCCTCACCCACGACAACCCGGATCCGGACGCGCTCGCCTCCGCCGCGGCGCTCGCCTTCCTGCTCGAGCGGGCGGCCGGGGTCACGGTCACCGCGGCGTTCGGCGGCATCGTGGGACGGGCCGAGAACCGCGCCCTGATCCGGGAGCTGGGCCGGGAGTTCCAGCGCGTCGAGTCGCTCGAGGAGCCCGGGAGCACCCTGATCGCCCTGGTGGACACCCAGCCCCGGACCGGCAACAACTCGCTGCCCCCCGGGCGGATCGCCAGCGTCGTGGTGGACCACCATCCGCTTCGTCCGGAGACGGCGGTCTGCACCTTCGCCGACGTGCGCCCCGAGTACGGCGCGACCTCCTCGATCCTGGTCGAGTACCTGCGCGCGGCCGACCTGGAGCCCGACCGGAAGCTGGCCACCGCGCTGTTCTACGGCGTCCAGTCGGAGACGTTGGACCTGGGCCGCGAGGCGTCGGCCGCCGACGTGAGCGCCAGCGTCTACCTGTACCCCCGCTCCGACCCGGGGGCGATCTCGCGCATCCGCCACGCGCGGGTGCCCGCCGGCTACTTCCGCTCGCTGTACGCGGCGCTCGCCGAGGCGCGACGGCACGGCAACGTGGTCGTGGTACCCCTGGGGCGGCTCGACTATCCGGAGATGGTCGCCGAGGTCGCCGACCTCTTCCTCCAGCTCGAGGGGGTGGACTGGACGGTGGTCCTCGGCCGCTTCGAGGGGAAGCTGCTGCTGTCGCTCCGCACCTACGATCCGACAGCCCACGCCGGCGGGCTGGTGCGGGCGGTGATCGGCAAGCGCGGCACGGCGGGCGGGCACGGCTCGCTGGCCGGGGGGCAGGTGGACGTCTCCTCCCTGCCGGAGGACGAGGTGGAGGCCCTCCGGAGCGCGGTGCTGGGCGATCTCCTCGACGCGCTCGGCGCCGGGGAGGAGCCGGGCCGGCCGCTGATCGCGCCGGCGGCCGAAGCCGGGGGCGGGTGATCCGCATCGGCTTGACCGGCACGCTCGGGGCGGGGAAGAGCACCGTCGGCCGCCTGTTCGAGTCCTGGGGCGCCTACCGCATCGACGCGGACGCGCTGGCCCGGCGCGCGGTGGAGCCGGGCCGGCCGGCCCACGCCCGCATCCGGGAGGCGTTCGGGGAGGACGCCTTCCGGCCCGACGGGACGGTGGACCGGGCCGCCCTCCGCGAGCTGGTGTTCGCCGATCCGGAGGCGCGCCGCCGCCTGGAGGCGATCGTCCATCCGGAGGTCGCCCGGCTGCGCGAGCGGGAGCTCGAGCGGGCCGAGCGCCGGGGCGCGCGCGTGGTGATCGAGGAGGTGCCGCTCCTGTTCGAGGTGGGCCTGGAGGGCGCCTACGACGCCGTGGTGGTGGTGGACGCGCCGAAGACGGCGCGCGCCGAGCGGTTGGCCACGGCGCGCGGCCTCTCCTCCGAGGCGTTCCGGGCCATCGACGAGGCGCAGATGGCGGCGGCCGAGAAGCGGGCGCGGGCGGACCACGTGATCCGGAACGACGGCTCGCGCGCGGCGCTCGCCGAGCGCGCCCGCCGAGTCTGGGACACCATCACCGCGGCGACCGCCCCGTGAGCGAGCGGTGGGCGGTGGACCTCCACGCCCACACCTCGGCCTCCTACGACTGCCTGACGGCGCCGGCCGAGCTGGTGGCCGCCGCCCGCGAGGCGGGCCTCGACCGGATCGCGGTCACCGACCACGACGAGATCGAGGGCGCCTTCGAGGCCCGCGCGCTCGCCCCCGAGCTGGTCATCGTCGGAGAGGAGGTGCGGACGGCGGAGGGTCTGGACCTGATCGGGCTCTTCCTCTCCGAGCGCATCCCCCCGGGCGACCCGTTCCCGGCCGTAGCGGATGCGATCCGGCGCCAGGGCGGGGTCGTCTACCTTCCCCATCCGTTCGACGCCCATCGGGGCGGGCACGCGGCCTTCTTCGATGCGCTCGCCGACCGCATCGACGCGGTGGAGGGGCTGAACGGCCGGGTGCACGCGGCGACGCGCAACCGGCGGGCCGAGACTTGGGCGGCCCGGCACGGGCTGCCGACCGGCGCGGGGAGCGACGCCCACCTGGCGCGGGAGGTCGGCCGCGTCCGGGTGCGCCTGCCTCCATTCCGGGACGGCGGCGAGCTCCTGGCCGCCCTGGCGCGCGGACGGCTGGAGGGGCGGCCCTCCGGCCGCTGGGTCCACCTGGGCTCCACCTGGGCCAAGATCCGGAAGCGCCTGCTTCCTTGACGCCTCGGAGAACCCGGCGTAGCGTGGCGGTCGGCCGCCGGCGCCACGGGGAAGACGGCGTGCGTCCCGCGCCGTCGACGGGAAGGGAGGACGCGGAGTGACCCTGGAGCGACACGCGCAGGAGCGCTGGGCCACACGGGTGGGGCTCGTCCTCGCCATGGCCGGCAACGCCGTCGGCCTCGGGAACTTCCTCCGCTTCCCGGTGCAGGCCGCCCAGAACGGCGGCGGCACCTTCATGATCCCCTACTTCGTTTCCTTCCTCCTCCTGGGGATCCCCCTGATGTGGATCGAGTGGGGGATCGGCCGCTTCGGGGGGCGCTTCGGCCACGGGACGATCCCCGGCATGTTCGACGCGCTCACGGATCGGAAGAAGCGGTGGGCGAAGTACGTGGGGGTGCTCGGCATCGTCATGCCGCTCGTCGTGTTCATTTACTACACGTACATCGTCTCGTGGATGCTGGGCTTCAGCTTCTTCAGCCTCACCGGCGGCTACTTCGGGCTGGAGGAGTTCGGCCAGATGCGGCTCTACCTGGAGTCGTACCAGAACATCTTCGACCCCTCCACCCACGGCGGTTGGGTCGCGCTGATCTTCTTCCTGCTCACCATGGTGTTCCTGGGCTGGGTGCTCTCGCGGGGGATCAGCGGGGGGATCGAAAAGCTGGCCCTGATCGGGATGCCGGTCCTCTTCCTGTTCGCCTTCGTCCTCATGATCCGGGTGCTCACCCTGCCCGGCGCGGTGGCCACGCCCGCCGAGGGACTGAACTTCATCTGGAATCCGGAGTGGGAGAGCCTGGCGGACGCGCGGGTGTGGCTGGCGGCGGCGGGGCAGATGTTCTTCACCCTGTCGCTCGGGATGGGCACGCTCCACACCTACTCGTCCTATCTCACAGCGCAGGACGACATCACGCTGACCGGGCTCTCCACCGGGGCGACGAACGAGTTCGCCGAGGTCGTGCTCGGCGGAACGATCGCGATCCCGGCGGCCGTGGTCTTCTTCGGCGTGCCGGAGACGGTGGAGATCGCGCGGGGCGGGACGTTCGACCTCGGGATCGTCGCCATGGGGGTGGTGTTCCAGGGCCTGCCCGGCCCCGAGCTGTGGGGGCAGCTGGCGGGCTTCCTATGGTTCTTCCTGCTCTTCATCGCCGGAATCACCTCCAGCGTGGCGCTGGCCAGCCCGTCCATCGCCTTCCTCCAGGAGGAGTTCGGGTTCCGGCGGAAACGGGCGGCGTACGGGGTGATGGGCCTCGGCTTCGTCGTGGGGCTGCTGCACGTCCTCTTCTACCGCCACGGCTTCCTGGACGAGTGGGACTACTGGGCGGGCACGTTCGGGCTCGTCGTGTTCGCCGCGATCGAGATCGTGCTGTTCGCCTACATCTTCGGCATGGACCGGGGCTGGCGGGAGATGCACCTCAGCGCCGACCTGCGGATCCCCCGGATCTACAAGCCGATCATGAAGTGGGTGACTCCGGTCTTCCTCTTCATCCTGCTCGGCTGGTGGACCGTCACCGAGGCCGTCCCCGTCCTCCTCATGGAGGGCGCGGACCCGGTCGACGTCCCCTACATGTGGGCGAGCCGGCTCGGGATCCTGCTGCTCCTGGTCACCGGGGTCCTGCTGATCCGCCGCGCGTGGCGGACGAA
Organism: uncultured Gemmatimonadota bacterium; assembly: GCA_964613475.1. Classification (GTDB taxonomy): domain Bacteria; phylum Gemmatimonadota; class Gemmatimonadetes; order Palauibacterales; family Palauibacteraceae; genus CAZTGV01. Next base: position 14,629 of record CAZTGV010000014.1, on the reverse strand, counting down.
GGACACCGCCGGAGTGGAGATCGGGGTGACCTGTCCGGCCTGCGGCTTCCGGAGCGCCCGGGGCTCGGAGGTCTGCGTCTCGTGCGGCGCGCCGCTTCCGACGGAGGGAGGATAGATGGACGGCTCGGCGCTCACCCCGTTCGCCTGGTTCTTCATGCTGTTCAGCATGGGCGCAGTCACCCTCCTGACCGTCTATTGCTTCTATCGGATCCTCTCCGGTGGCGGCGTCTCCGGCGGCACGGCGGACCCCCTGGCGGCCGAGCCGCCCCTCGACCCCGGCGGGGCGTCCCCGGGCGGCGCGGAGCCTCCGTACGCCCCGGGCGCGTCCCGGGGCGGGGGAGCGCCGCCTCCGGGCGCCGCCTCCGATCCGGGCGCCGGCGCCCCCTAGGAGCGCCGGAATCGCCGAGCCCGAGGCGGGCGAGGGCGACGGCACGATGAGGGTCTCGCCTCCGTCCCGGTCCCGCCGCCGTGCGCTGGAGCGGGTGTGGGCCGCGCTCCAGGGCTGCCGCCGCATCGTCCTCACCACGCATGTGAACGCGGACGGCGACGGAGCGGGAAGCCAGGCCGCGCTCGCCCACGCCCTGCGCCGCCTGGGGGCGGATCCCCGCATCGTGAACCCCACCCCCTTCCCGGAGGTCTTCCGCTTCCTGCTCGAGGACCGGTTGGAGGCGCACACGCCCGCCGACCCGCCCGGCCGCGCGGCGCTGGAGAAGGCCGAGCTGCTGCTCCTCCTGGACACGGCCGAGCCCTCCCGAATCGGCGCGCTGGCGCCGTCGCTGGACGCCCAACCGGTCGCGGTGCTCGACCACCATCCGCCGGAGGGTCCGTCCCCCGGCGAGCCGTCCGTGCGCGATCCGAGCGCCTGCGCGACGGGGGAGCTGGTGTGGGACCTGCTCGCCGTGGGGTCGGTGGAGCCGGACCGCGCGGAGGCGCGGGGCATCTACGTGGCGATCGCGACCGACACGGGCTCCTTCCGCTTCTCCAACACGACGCCGCGAGCCCACGCGATCGCCGGCCGCTGCCTGGGCGCGGGGGTTGACCCGGCCGACATCTACCGGCGGCTCTACGCCCGGTACACCCCGGCGGGACTGGATCTGCTGCGCCGGGCGCTCGAATCGCTGGAGCGGGACGCCGAGACCGGGGTCACGTGGATCCGGCTCACCCGCGCGGACCAGCAGGCGTCCGGCGCGGGCCCCGAGGACTCCGACGGCCTCGTCGAGTACGCCCGCCGCGTGGAGGGCACCGAGGTGGCGGTGCTGTTCCGAGAGCTCCCCGACGGCCGGGTGAAGGCCTCTCTCCGGTCCAACGGGGCCGCGGATGTGGCCAGGGCGGCCCTCCGGCTGGGCGGTGGCGGGCACCCGAAGGCGGCGGGGGTGCTGCTGGACGGCCCGCTGGCCGAGGCGGAGCGGCGGGTCCTGGAGGAGGCGCGGCGGGCGGTGACGGAGGCGGGCACGACGCCTTGATTCGCGGGCCCGGGCCGCTATCTTCAACCCCGTCCCGTTCATCCCTCCGCACGCCGGACGCGGCGCGTCCGGCGCCGGCAGACGTGTCGGAGGACTCGATGGGGGACCGGATGACGACGAGGGGTCGGGTCGGGGGCGAGGCTTCCATCGAGGGGCGCCTGCGGGCGCTCGGTCGCGTGGTGCCGCCGCCGGAGATCGCGGAGATCTGGGTGTTCCCGCCGCTGGCGGAGGTGGACGCCTCCGCCGAGTTCTTCCTCTTCACCCGCTTCCAGGACGGCGAGCGACGCGCGCTCTACAGCGCCCGCCTGCTGCCCGAGAACGGCACGCCGGCCCGCCAGGTGGTCGTCGAGCACGGCTCCGTGCCGGCGGACCGGGTGCCGCGGCTGGTCGGTCGGCTGCAACGGCGCCTGGGCGAGGACCGACAGCCCCGCCACGCGGTGATCGACGGGGAGGAAGGGCGGTGGGACGCCCTTCTCGGCGAGGCCGGCCCGAACGGGTCCGGGAACGGCTCGGGGCCGACGACGGTCGCGGCCGGCCCGAGCGACGGCCGGCTCGCCGGCCGGGCGAACGGGGGCTCGCCGCCCTCCGGAGGCGCCCTCCTCGATTGATCGTTCCCCCGCGGATCGTTACTCTGAGAGCGGATGTAGGAGACGCAGGCCCCGGCGAGCCGCCGGGAGAGTAACGCCCTCGGATCGAGCGGCCCGTGACGCGAACGACCACCCAGGACGAGGCGAGCACCGCCGAAGAGCGGCTCCGCGAGGCGCTCGAGGGGAGCGGCCATCGCTTCACCGCCCAGCGCGCGGCCGTGTACGACGTGCTGTACGGGGCGCGCTCCCATCCGACCGCGGACGAGATCTTCACCGCCGTCCGCGGCAGCATCCCGGACATCAGCCTGGCCACCGTGTACAAGGCGCTGGAGGCTTTCGTGAGCTGCGGCCTGGCCCGGAAGCTCACGATCGGTCCCGGCCCCGCCCGCTACGACAGCCGCATGGACCGCCACCACCACGTGCGCTGCCTGTCGTGCGGCCGCGTGCGGGACGTCGAGGAGGTCCGCTTCGCGGACTGGTTCGAGCGGCTCGATCGCGAGGGCGACTTCGAGATCGTCGGCTACCGCCTGGAGCTCGTCGGCTACTGTCCGGGTTGTCGCGACTGATCCGAGCCGCGGCGACTGGCATCCCACCGGGTCGCCACCGCCCCGAGCCGTTCCCGGCATCGCCCGCCCCGAGCCGGCCACGCCCTCCCATGGCGCGCGCAGCGCCCCGTCCGGAGCGCCGCGGGCGCGAGGCCGTCCACCCCTTCCGCTGACCCCGACCCGGAGGCGCCCTTGTCCTTCTCGCCGGAAGCGTTCGTCCCCACCAAGGTGTTTCTCACCTCGGGGGTTGGGATCCACCGGGAGCGCCTGAGCTCCTTCGAGATGGCGCTGCGCGACGCGCAGGTGGCCCGCTACAACCTGGTGAACGTGTCGTCGATCTTCCCGCCGGAGTGCGAGCTCCTGCCCCGTGAGGAGGGGGTCGATCTCCTGCGTCCGGGACAGATCGTCTTCTCGGTGATGGCCCGCTCCGAGACGAACGAGCCGAGCCGGCTCATCGCCGCCAGCATCGGGCTGGCGATCCCGAAGGACCGGAGCCGCTTCGGCTACCTCTCGGAGCACCACGCCTACGGCGAGAGCCCCGAGCACGCGGGCAACTACGCCGAGGACCTGGCGGCCAGCATGCTGGCGACGATCCTGGACATCCACTTCGATCCCGATGCCGCCTGGGACGAGCAGCGAAAGGAGTGGCGCCTGTCCGGGGAGATCGTGCGCACCATGAACATCACCGAGGCGGTGGAGGGTCCCGCCGATGGCCGCTGGGCGACGGTGCTCGCGGCCGCGATCTTCTGCGACTGATCGGGTGGAGGAGGAGCGGCGGGTGGCGCGCCGGCGGTCCGACGTCCCCTCCGGCCTCGAGGGGCACGCCTGGGGGACGCCCCGGAACTTCCTCGGCCTCGAGTCCGCCGACGCGTCGTGGGAGCGGGCCGGCGCGGTCATCCTGCCTGTCCCCTACGAGGCCACCACCAGCTGGGGCTCCGGCACCCGCGAGGGGCCCTCCGCCATCCTCGAGGCCTCGCGCTACGTGGAGCTGTACGACGAGGAGCTGGACGCCGAGCCGTGGCGGATCGGGATCGCGACGCTGCCGCCCGTCGAGCTGACCGGGGCGGGGCCCGAGGCCGCGGTGGCGGATCTGCGCGCGCTGTACGACGACCTGCTGGACGCCGCTGGCGACCGGCTGGTGGTCGCGCTCGGGGGGGAGCACTCGATCAGCAGCGCGCCGGCAACGGCCTGGGCCGACCGGGCGGAGGGGCTCTCCGTGCTCCAGCTCGACGCCCACGCCGACCTGCGCCAGGAGTGGGACGGAACGCCCTGGAGCCACGCCTGCGTGATGCGGCGCATCCTGGAGCGTACCGACCGGATCGTGCAGGTCGGGGTGCGCGCCCTCACGACGGAGGAGCGGTCGCTCATCCGGGAGCGGGGGATCACCACCGTGTTCGCGCACGAGATGCGCGATCCCGGCTGGATGGACCGGGCGCTGGACGCGCTCGGCGACCCGGTCTACATCACGGTCGACGTGGACTTCTTCGACCCCTCGCTGGTTCCCGCCACCGGCACCCCGGAGCCCGGCGGGGGCGACTGGTGGCAGGCGACGGAACTGCTGCGCCGGGTCTTCCGTTCCCGGACGGTGGTGGGGCTCGACATCGTCGAGCTGGCGCCCCGCACCGACGCGCCGGCCTCGGCGGTGGTGGCGGCGAAGCTGGCGTACAAGGCGATCGGTTTCCACGCGGACCGGCGTTGACGCGAGGCGCATGGACGGGATCGGGATCGGAATCGGGGTCGCGTTCGCGGCGGGGGTCCTTTCCTTCCTGTCGCCCTGCGTGCTCCCGCTCGTCCCCTCTTACGTCTGCTTCGTCACCGGCCTGGGGCTCGAGCAGCTCGAGGCGGGGGGGCGGGACGTCCGGCGGGTCGCCTTCCTCCACGCGCTGCTCTTCGTGGCCGGCTTCTCCGCCATCTTCATGGGCCTCGGCGTCTCGGCCACCTTCCTCGGCCAACTCCTCCGCGAGCACCAGGTGTGGATCGCGCGGGTCGGTGGGGCGGTGGTCGTCCTGTTCGGGCTGCACCTGCTGGGCGTCACGCCCCTCCGTTTCCTCCAGCGGGAGCGCCGGGTCCACTTCCAGGACAAGCCGCTCGGATACGGGGGCAGCTTCGCGGTGGGGCTGGCCTTCGGCGCGGGATGGACGCCCTGCATCGGGCCGATCCTGGGCGGTATCCTGACCTACGCCGGAACCCGGCAGCACGTGGCCGAGGGACTCCAGCTACTGGGCTTCTACTCGCTCGGCCTCGCCGTCCCCTTCCTGGTAGCGGCGGTGGCGGTGAGCGGGTTCCTCGCCACCTTCCAGCGCATGCGGCACTGGATCCCGTGGGTGGAGCGGGCGAGCGGCGCGCTGCTCGTCCTGGTCGGCCTGCTGCTCCTGTCGGGGCAGTTCACCGCCCTGGCAGCCTGGGGCGCGCGCCTCACCCCGGACTTCATCCTCGAGCGGATCTAGGGCTCTCCGGCCGCGGGGGGCGCGGCGCGTCTCGGGGCGCCGGCCTCAGGCGCCGGCGGCGGCACGGTCCCGCTCCAGCTCCTCGGCCAGGAGCTGCCGCTCGAGCAGGCGGGCGTAGACGCCGTCGCGCGCCAGGAGCTCCGCGTGCGTGCCCCGCTCCACGATCCGTCCCTCCTCGAGCACCAGGATGATGTCCGCCTCCCGCACCGCCGAGACCCGGTGGGAGACGATGATCGCCGTGCGTCCCTCCATGTAGCGCCGGAGCCCTTCGAGGATCGCCATCTCGGTGACCGAGTCCACGGCCGAGAGCGCGTCGTCCAGCACCAGCACCGGCGCGTCGCGCACCAGGGCGCGGGCCAGGGTGGCCCGCTGCTTCTGTCCGCCGGAGAGGTTCACCCCCCGCTCGCCGATCCGGGTGTCCAGCCCCTCCGGCAGCACCGAGAGCGTCTCCCGCAGCTGCGCGACGTCCACCGCCCGCTCCAGGCGCCCCCCCGGAACCGCCTCCCCCTCGCTCGGGCGCAGCTCGATGTTGTGCCGGAGCCGCATGTTGAACAGGAAGGCCTCTTGCGGGACGACTGCGATGGACCGCCGGAGCGTGCGGAGCGGCATCGCGCGGACATCCGTGCCATCCAGCAGCACGCGTCCCTCGGTGGGCTCGTAGAGCCGGGGGAGCAGACGGACGAGCGTGGTCTTTCCGCTGGCGGTCGCGCCGACCACGGCGGCCGTCTGCCCCGGCTCGATGCGGAGCGAGACGTCGCGTAGCGCCCAGTGCTCGGCCCCCGGGTACCGGAACGAGACGTTCTCGAACTCGATCGCCCCCCGGGGCTCGCCCCGCCACACCGGTCGGGGCGGGTCGGCGATCGCGGGCTCGATCGCCATCAGCTCGTTGATGCGGCCCATCGAGGCCGAGCCGCGCTGGAAGAGGTTGGTGACCCATCCGAGGGCGATCATCGGCCAGGTGAGCAGGGTGAGGTAGAAGGCGAAGGCGACGAAGTCGCCGATCGAGATCGCCCCGGCGATCACCTGCCGTCCCCCGTACCAGAGCACGATGACCGCACCGAGGCCGGTGAGCAGGGTGAGGCTCGGCTGGAAGGCGCCCCAGACGCGCGCAAGGCTCATGTTCCGGTCCAGGTACTCCTCGTTCCGCAGCCCGAACTCCCGCCGCTGCGGATCCTCCTGCGTGTACGCCTTCACGATCCGCATCCCGGCCAGGTTCTCCTGCACGAAGTTCGAGAGCTCGCTGAACTGGCTCTGGATGCGCTCGAAGCGCTCGTGGATCCGGCGGCCGAAGACGAAGGTCACGGGAGGCACCAGCGCCATCGGGACCATGGCCAGCGCGGTGAGCCGCGGGTCGATCCAGATCATCAGCCCCAGTGCCAGGGCGGAGATGGTGAAGGTGTTGACCAGGTACATGATGGCCGGGCCGGCGACCTGCCGGACGGCCAGCACGTCGTTCGTCGTCCGGCTCATCAGGTCCCCCGTCCGCCAGCGGTCGTAGAAGGAGGAGGGAAGGCGGAGCAGGTGGTCGAACAAGTCGTTCCGCAGGTCCGTCTCCATCCGGCGGCTGATCCCGTTCAGCAGCTCCCGCATCCCGTAGCGCGCCACGCCGGCGAGCAGGGCGACCAGGACGAGCAGGCCCGCGTAGCGGAGGAGGAGGTCCATCCGGAGCTCCTGCTCGAGCGCGTCGATGGCTATCTTGAGGATGTAGGGACCGGCGATCGTGAACAGGTTGCTGACCACCACGAGCAGGAGCCCGAGCGCCATCCCCCGACGGTAGGGTCGGAAGTAGGGGAGGAGGTGTTTCAGCTCTCGCATCCGGGGGCGCGCTCCGGGTCGTGACCTGGTCTGGGGGCGGATCGTCTCTGATACGCGCGCGGGCCGCGTCGGTTCACCACCCGTCCGAGCGGTACGGGTCCGGAAGGGAGCCGGCGGTCGCGCGGTATCGTGCTTGCGACGGCCCTCAGGGAGCCGGGCGAGGCATCGTCCGGGGCGACACAGCCGGAGCGCACAAGGCGGACGCGCCGCGGGCCGTCGGGCCGCGGCGCCGACAGGAGGACGATCGGACATGCGACGGATCCAGGCGAAGTTTCCGATGGCGACCGGTCTGGCCGTCCTGCTCGCGCTGGGCGTCGGATCGGCGTGCGAGCGGGCGCCCGAGGCGGACGAGCGCGAGGAGGTGGACCGCGAGATGGATCTGGCGCTCGAGGGCGACACGGCGGCGGAGCCGGAGCTGCGGGACGAGCCGGCGGCGCAGCAGCCCCGGGCGCGCCAGCCGCAAGCGCAGCGCCCGGCCGCGGAGGAGCCGCGGGCGGAGGCCCCCCGCGAGCAGCGGCCGGCCGAGCCCGAGACGATCGCGCTGTCGGCGCCGGAGGGGTCCACGTTCCGCATCGTGCTGAACCAGGAGCTCAGTACCCGGACGAGCCAGCCCGGGGACCTGTTCACGGCGCGCGTCGCGGACGCCGTCACCGACGGTCGACGGGTCGTGATCCCGGAGGGCGCGATCGTGCGCGGGCAGGTCACGGCCGTGCAGGAGTCCGGGAACCGCGGCGAGCAGGCGATCCTCAAGCTCGCCTTCTCCGAGGTGAGCGTGGACGGGGCGACCTACCCGCTTCGCGCCTCCATCGTGCAGGCGAATCCGGAGAGCCGTTCGCGGACCAGCACCGGCGAGCGCGCGGCCAAGATCGGCGGCGGCGCGGCGGCCGGGGCCATCCTGGGCCGGGTGATCGGCGGCGACACGCGCGGCGCGGTGGTGGGGGCGGCCGTGGGGGCCGCCGCCGGGACCGCGATCACCATGGGGACCGAGGATGTGGACGCCGTGCTCCCCGAGGGCTCCGAGATGACGATCCGGCTCGACGAGCCGGTGGTCGTGCAGCGCTCCGCGTCCTGACCCCGGGGGTCGTAGCCGCCGTCAGGTCGTAGCCGCCGTCGTCAGAAGCCGAGGGCCCGGCCGCCGAGGCGCGGGTCGGAGGCGCCGATTCGCCCGCCGCCCGGCTCCACGGCGATGGACTGGACGTCGCCCGAGAAGCCGTCCCGCTCCTCCAGCCGGTGGCCGCGCCGCCGCAGCTCGGCCGCGGTCGCCGGCCCCAGCCCTCCGCGCTCGTAGCGGATCACGTCTGGCAGGTGCTGGTGGTGGAAGCGCGGGGCGTTCACCGCCGTCTGCGGCGGGACCTCCCAGTCCAGGTGGGCCGTCACCATCTGCAGGACGGTCGTGATGATCGTCCCGCCCCCCGGCGTGCCCGTGATCAGCTCCGTGCGGCCCTCCGCCCCCACCACGATGGTCGGAGTCATCGAGGAGAGCATCCGCTTGCCGGGCCGGATCGCGTTCGCCTCCCCCTGCACCAGGCCGTACGCGTTCGGCACGCCCGGCTTCACGGTGAAGTCGTCCATCTCGTTGTTGAGGAGGAAGCCCGCGCCCCGAACCGCGACCCCGGAGCCGAACGTCCCGTTCAGGGTCGTGGTCACGGCGACCGCGTTCCCCTCGGGGTCGAGGAGGGAGAAGTGGGTGGTCTGCTCCGATTCGCGGGGCACCTGGCCGAAGGCCGCCGATTCCGACGCCCGCTCCGGATCGATGGTGGCGCGCAGGGAGTCCGCATGGGCCGCGCTCAGCAGTCGGTCCAGCGGCATGGTCACGAAGTCCGGATCGCCCAGCCAGAAGTTCCGATCGGCGTACGCCCGGCGCATCGTCTCCACCATACGATGGATCGCCTCCGGGGAGCGCCAGCCGAGCGCGCCGAGGTCCCAGCCCTCCAGGATGTTGAGCATGATCCCCAGCGTCACGCCGCCGGACGAGGGCGGCGGCATGGAGACGATGCGCCGGCCCCGGTATTCGAGGACCATCGGCTCCCGCCACACCGCCCGGTAGGACGCCAGGTCCTCCCGGTCGATCAGGCCGCCGCCGCGCCGCATCTCCGCCACCAGCGAGTCGGCGATCCAGCCCCGGTAGAAGGCGTCCGCGCCGCCTGCGGCGATCGCCCGCAGGGTGCGGGCGAGGTCGGGCTGCCGGAGCACCGTGCCGACCTCCGGGGCGGCGCCGCCCGGCAGGAGCGCGGCGGCCGTGCCCGGAAAACGACCCAGCCGCTCCGCCTGCCCCGCCAGCGCCTCGTGCAGCCGCGGGCTCACCCGGACGCCCTCCTCCGCGTACGCGATCGCGGGGGCGAGCAGCCGCGCCCACGGGAGCGACCCGAAGCGGCGGTGCGCCGCCTCCATGCCGGCCACGCTGCCCGGGACACCCGAGGCGCGGTACCCGGTCCAGCTCGCGTCGGTGGGCCGGCCCTCGGAGTCCAGGTACATGTCGGGCGTCGCGGCGCCGGGCGCCTGCTCGCGGAAGTCCAGCGCCGCCTCCGTCCCGTCGGCGAGCCGCGCCACCAGGAACCCGCCGCCCCCCAGGTTCCCCGCCTGCGGGTTCACCACCGCGAGGGCGAAGTGCACGGCGGCCGCCGCGTCCACCGCGTTCCCCCCCTCGCGCAGGATCGACAGCCCGGCGGCGCTGGCGAGCGAGTCGGTGCTCACCACCATCGCGCGGCGGGCGCGGACCGGGGGGGCATCGGCCGGGAGCGGCCAGCCCTGCGGGAAGCGGAGCGTGTCCGCGCCGGCGCCCGGCGCGCCCGGCAGGCCCGGCAGGCCCGGCGTACCCGGGACCTCCGGCGTGCGCGGGACGCCCGGCGCACACCCGACGCCGAGGGCGCCCAGCGCCAGGCAGGCCGCGAGCGCGAGCCCCGCGCCGCGTCCGGCCGCCCTCACGCCTCCTCCTCCACCCCGTGCTTCGGGCAGGACGCCTCCACCGGACAGCGCGCGCACGCCGGGCGCCGGGCGCGGCACACCGCCCGCCCGAGCCGGATGAGTTGCAGGTGGAGCCGCCGGCGGAGCTCCGGCGGGACGTCCCGGTTCAGCGCCTCGTGCACGCGGTCACGGCCCGCGTCGGCCGGGGCGAGGCCGAGGCGGCCGGCCACCCGGTGCACGTGGGTGTCCACCGGCAGCACCGGCCGGCCGAGCGAGAAGCAGAGCACGCAGGCGGCGGTCTTCACCCCGACCCCGTGGAAGGAGGCGAGGTACGCGAGCGCCTCCTCGTCCGCCATCTCCCGGAGATGCTCGAGGCTCGCCTCTCCCCGCGCGGCGTGGAGGTCCCGAAGCACGCCCTGGATCGCCCTCGCCTTCTGGCCGGCCAGCCCCGCCACCCGGATCGCCGCCTCGAGGCGCTCCCGGTCGGCGCCCCGCACCTCGTCCCAGCTCCCGAACTCGGCGCGCAACCGCCGCCACGCCCGGTCGCGGTTCGTGTCGGTCGTGTTCTGGCTCAGGATGGTGAGGATCAGCTCGTCCAGCGGCGCGCGCCGCTCCTTCCGCACGGGCCCGAAGCGGGCGTCCAGACGCTCCAGCAGAGAACGGACGCGGCGGCCCGTCCCGGGCTCACCAGCGTCGCGCACCGCCGAGCAGGCCGAGGAGCGCGACCAGGGTCGCCGAGCCGATGACCGACCAGACGACGGGGAAGTCGACGCCGCCCACGTTCAGCACGAAAAAGGGGGGGAGCTCGAACGCTCCCGCGATCCACATGCCGATCAGGGCGCCCAGAAAGCCGACCCCCGTGCTCACCAGGCAGCCGCCCAGCGAATAGCCGGCGATCGCCTGACCCAGCGCCCCGCAGACCGCGGCGATGAGGAGCAGGAGGAGAAAGGCCAGCAGCGACACGCGTCGCCTCCACCGTTGGAGGGGATAGGAGGCCCGGCGTCGGACGGGCCTCCGGAACGGCCGGCGGCCCCGCGCCGCGTGGACGGCTGTCATCGTCCGGGCGCGGGTCCTAGCTTCCGGCTGCTTCGCGGCGGAATCTACCGGCACCCCCCCGGAGGATCAACGAAACTCCGGCCATGAGCGAGCGTGCGTCCGACCCCAGGCTCACCGAGGCGCGGAACCCCCGCACCGAGGCGATCGACCGCGCGGATCCGCGCGAGATCGTGCGGCGGATCCAGGCCGAGGACCGGGCGGTGCCGATCGCCGTGCAGGCGGAGGCGGGGCCGATCGCCGACCTGGTGGAGCGGGTCGCGGAGCGGCTGGGGCGAGGTGGACGGCTGTTCTACGTGGGCGCCGGAACGAGCGGCCGGCTCGGCGTCCTGGACGCCGCCGAGTGCCCGCCCACCTTCGGGACGGACCCCGAGCTGGTGCAGGGCATCCTCGCCGGCGGCCCGGAGGCGCTCCTCCGGAGCCGGGAGGGCGTGGAGGACGACCGGGAGGCGGGGCGCGCCGCCCTCGCCGAGGCGGGAGTGGGCGCGCGCGACTTCGTGCTCGGGATCGCCGCCTCCGGCACCACCCCGTTCGTGGGGGCGGCGCTCGAGGAGGCGGCCGCGCGCGGCGCCGGCGTGGGGTTCCTGAGCTGCACGGAGCCTCCGGCCGACATCCGGGCCCTGGCGGACGTCACGGTCACCCCGCTGGTGGGGCCGGAGGTGATCGCCGGCTCCACGCGGATGAAGGCTGGGACCGCCACCAAGCTCGTGCTGAACACGCTCACGACCGCCGTGATGATCCGGCTGGGAAAGGTCTACCGGAACCTGATGGTGGACCTGCGCGCGGTGAGCGAGAAGCTGGTGGACCGAAGCCTCCGCATCGTTCAGGAGGTCGCCGAGGTGGACCGGGAGAAGGCCAGGGCTCTGCTCGTGCGGGCCGGCGGATCCGCCAAGACGGCCATCGCCATGGCGTGCCTGGAGGCGGACCGGTTCATGGCGGAGCGGCTGCTGGACGCGCACGGCGGCTTTCTCGGGGCCGCGCTGGACGCGCACCGGTCGGGGGGGCGCCCGGGCGAGTACGCCTGCTACCCGGAGGAGCCCGAGGGCCCCGACGCCGGACCGGGGGTCCTGGAGGCGTTGCGCGCCGGGCCCGCTCGCGTTCGGCGGGCGCTCGTCCCGGCCGAGCGGCCCGCCTCCGACGCCGCTCCGGCGCGGGGATGGTCGCCCCGGGCGCACGTGGCCCACCTGCTCGAGTTCGAGTCCGGGGCGATCCGGCCGCGGATGGAGCGCCTTCGCGAGGCGGCTCCGGCGGAGAGCCTCGAGTTCGCGGACTGGTCGGCCTCGGATCCCCCGCCGCTCGCCGAGCGGCCGGCCGACGAGCTCGCCGCCCGCTTCGCGGAGGCGCGCGCCGGCACGCTGGCCGCGCTTCCCGAGGGCGAGCCGGCGTGGCGCCGCCGGTTCCGGATCGGGGAGGAGGCGGTCACCCTCTACCAGTTCCTCCGCGGGGTGGCCCACCACGACCGGGCGCACCTGCAGCGAATGACCGAGCGGGTCCATCCGGCCCTGCTCGAGGGATGGAACGGCTGAGCGTGCCGCGTTACCTCGGCCTGATGTCGGGCACGTCGCTGGACGGCCTCGACGTGGCCGTGGTGACGTTCGAGGGCGAGGAGGAGCGGCCGGCCGCGTCGCGGCTCGAGGCGTTCCGGACGGTGCCGTACGAGGAGGCGTTGCGGGCGCGCCTGCGCGCGGCGTGCGCCGGCGAGGGGGCGGGAGCCGGCGGGGCGGACCTCTGCGCCCTCGGCTTCGAGCTCGGCCGGCGGTTCGCCGCGGCGGTGCGGGAGGTTCTGGACACGCTCGGCCTCTCCCCCGCCGACGTGGCCTGCATCGGAAGCCACGGCCAGACGGTGTGGCACGATCCGCCGGGGGAGGGGCCCGGCAGCACCCTGCAGATCGGGGAGGCGGCGGCGATCGCCGAAGCGACCGGCATTCCGGTGGTCGCCGACTTCCGGGTGCGGGATGTGGCGGCCGGCGGACAGGGCGCGCCCCTCACCGCCTACTTCGACCGCCTGCTGCTGTCGAGCGAGACCGAAGCGCGCGGGATCCAGAACCTCGGCGGCATGGGGAACCTGACCGCGCTCCCGCGGCGGGACGGTCCCGGATCTCCGATCGCCTTCGACACGGGGCCGGGGGTGGCGCTGATCGATGCGGCCGTCCACCGGCTGAGCGGCGGCCGCGAGGCGTTCGACGCGGGCGGGGCCCGGGCGGCGCGCGGGCGGGTGGTGGAGCCCGCCCTCGCGGCGTGGCTCGACGATCCGTTCTTCGAGACGGCGCCGCCCCGGTCGACCGGGCGCGAGCGCTTCAGCGAGGCACGGTTGGACGCCTGGCTGGAGCGCCACGAGGAGCTTCCGGCGGACGACCTGGTGGCGACCCTCACCGAGCTCACCGCGCGGGCGGTCGGTCGGGCGACCCGCTGGGTGCCGTTCCCGCTGGACGCCGTGTTCCTGTGCGGGGGCGGCGCCCGCAATCCCGCCCTGGTCGAGCGGATTCGGACCCGGCTGGACCCCGTCGCGGTCGATACGGTCGAGTCGTTGGGGTGGGACGGGGAGGCCCGCGAGGCCGCCGCCTTCGCCCTGCTGGCGCGGCAGCATCATCTCGGCATCCCGGTCGACCTCGGGTGGGCGACCGGGGCCCGCGGCCCGCGCCGGCTGGGGAAGTGGGTGCCCGCGTGAACGGTTCCGCCGAGCGCCGGGTCGGAGCGGGCGCGGCGGACGCCGGTGCCTCCGGCGGCGGCGGCGAGGAGGCTCCCGCCGGGGGGTGGGGCACCCTCTTCCTGGAGGCCCTCCGGTCGGACCGCGAGCCCTCCGAGGCCGTGCGCGCACGGGCGCTCCGCGCGCTGCGCCACGGAGTGGGCGGCTTCCTGCTCTTCGGAGGCGAGGCGGCCGAGGTGCGAGCGCTGCTGGACGAGCTGCGGGCGACCGCCGGCCGTCCCCTGTGGATCGCCGCGGACTTCGAGCGCGGGGTGGGGCAGCAGCTCCGGGGCGCCACCGAGCTCCCGCCACCGGCGGCGCTGGCCGCGCATCCGGAGCCGGGGCGCGCCGTCCGGATGGCCGCCGCGCTGACCGGGCGGGAGGCGCGCGAGCTCGGGGTGAACTGGGCGCTCGCGCCGGTCCTCGACCTGGACGTGGAGCCGAGGAACCCGATCGTGGGGACGCGCGCCTTCGGGAGCGCGCCCGACCGGGTGGCCGCGCTCGGCCGCGCCTGGGTGGAGGCCTGCCAGGCCGAAGGGGTCGCCGCCTGCGGCAAGCACTTTCCCGGCCACGGCCGCACCGTCGCGGACTCGCACCGCGAGCTTCCCCGGGTGGAGGTGGACCGCGCGGCGCTCGAGGAGGACCTCGCCCCGTTCCAGGCCGTGGCGAACCGGGCCACCGCCCTCATGACCGCCCATGTCGCCTATCCGTCGCTCGGCGCGGAAGGCCCGGCCACCTTCTCGCCCGTCCTGCTGCGCGGGCTGCTTCGCGAGACGCTGGGGTTCCGGGGCCTGGTGGTGACCGACGCGATGATCATGGAGGGCTTCCGGCGGGGCGCCGATGGGGAGGGGACGGAGGGGCGGGCGGCCGTGCGCGCGCTCGAGGCCGGGTGCGACCTGCTGCTCTACCCGGACGACCTGGAGGCGTCGGTCGCGGCGGTGGCGCGTCGCGCCGCCGCCGAGGCCGCGTTCCGGGCGCTGGCCGAGGCGGCCCGGCGGCGGGCGGCGGCGGCGCTCGGCCGCTACATGACCGGAGGCCCGGCGCGGCCGGAGACCGGGAACGCGGCCGCGCTTAGGGGTGGGGGAGGGCAGTCGGGGCGCGCGGGGGAGGGCGAGGGATCGGAAGAGCA
>CAZTGV010000013.1:17685-38646 GCA_964613475.1 uncultured Gemmatimonadota bacterium | reverse complement strand
CTCTTCCCGCTCATCCACCTCGGGCGGGTGTGGTACTTCTACTGGCTGCTGCCCTACCCGTCGCAGCGGGAGATCTGGCCCAACTTCGTCTCGCCGCTGGTGCTCGACGTGTTCGCGGTCGGCACCTACTTCACGATCAGCGCGATCTTCTGGTACACGGGGCTGATCCCCGACCTGGCGGTCCTGCGGGACCGCTTCACCGGCTGGAAGAGCCGGATCTACGGGCTGCTCGCCCTCGGCTGGCAGGGGAGCGTGCAGGAGTGGCGGCACTACCGCCGCGCCTACCTCTACATGGCGGCGATCGCCACCCCGCTGGTGCTGTCCGTGCACAGCGTGGTCTCCTGGGACTTCGCGCTCAGCATCGTCCCGGGCTGGCACTCCACCATCTTCGCCCCCTACTTCGTGGCCGGCGCGATCTTCTCCGGGATCGCCATGGTGATCACCCTGATGATCCCACTCCGCTGGGCGTTCGGCCTGGAGGACTACGTCACGGAGTACCACTTCGAGAACATGGCGAAGCTCCTCCTGCTCACCTCCCTGATCGTGGGCTACGCCTACGCGGTCGAGTACTTCCTCGCCTGGTACTCCGCCGAGCCGGTCGAGCAGGAGAGCTTCCTGTGGCGGGCGCGGGGCCACTACTCCTGGCCCTTCTGGATCATGGTGTTCTGCAACGTGGTGGTGCCGATGACGCTCTGGTTCCGGCGGGTGCGCCGGAGCCTGCCCGCGCTGTTCGCGATCTCGATCCTGGTGAACATCGGCATGTGGTACGAGCGCTTCGTGATCATCATCACCTCGCTCGCCCACGAGTACATGCCGGACGCCTGGGGGCTGTACACGCCGACCTGGGTGGAGCTGTCGATCCTGGTCGGGAGCTTCGCCTGGTTCTTCCTCTTCTTCCTGATCTTCGCGCGCACGCTGCCGACGATCAGCATCGCGGAGGTGAAGGAGCACCTGGCGCACGGCCACGGGCACGAGGGCCGCGCGGAGGTGGGGCCGTGAGGCGGCCCGGCGGACCGCGGAGGGCGGACCGGTGAGCGGCGTGCTGGCGCACTACGGCTCGGTGAACGAGGCGGTGGGCGCCATCCAGCGGCTGCGCGCCG
Organism: uncultured Gemmatimonadota bacterium; assembly: GCA_964613475.1. GTDB lineage: Bacteria > Gemmatimonadota > Gemmatimonadetes > Palauibacterales > Palauibacteraceae > CAZTGV01. The sequence continues at coordinate 37,546 of CAZTGV010000013.1, read as the reverse complement.
CCGGACACCTGGAGCTCGAGGTCTTCTCGCCCGTCCCATCGCCCGAGCTGGAGGAGGCGATGGACATCCACTCCTCGCCCGTGGGGCTGTGGGCGCTGATCGGCGGGATCACCGGCTGCACGACGGCCTTCCTGCTGGCGTCCGGCACCTCGCTCGCCTACCCGCTGATCACGCAGGGCAAGCCGCATCTGGCCATCCCCGTCTTCATCGTGGTGATGTTCGAGCTCACGGTGCTGCTGACCGGGATCTTCGCCTTCATCGCCATGCTCACCCACGCGCGGCGGCCGACGCTCGCCCTCTCCCCGAACTACCGGCCCGAGTTCTCGGTGGACCGGTGGGGGATCTTCATCCCGGCCGACGGGGAGCGCCGGCGGGAGGCGGAGCGCATCGCGCGGGAGGCGGGCGCGGTCTCCGTGGAGCTGCGGCCGTGAGGCGGCCCGGGGGCGTGGCGGCCGCGGAGCGGTGCCGTGGCGTGGCGGCCGCGAGGCGGGACGGTGCGCGCTCCGTCGGCCCGGCGCGCGCGGCGCTCGGGGCGCTCGCCCTGATCCTGGCCGCGGCGGGGTGCGACGACCAGATGAAATGGGTCCCCTGGTTCTCGCACATGAGCGAGCAGTCGTCGGTGGAGACCTACCAGGAGGAGCCCCGGCCACCGGTCGAGGGGACCGTTCCGGTGGACGGCGAGCGGAGCTACGGCCTCCTGGAGGCGGACACGCTCCTCTCCAACCCGCTGGCCGGAACGGACGAGGAGATCGCGCGCGGCGAGCGGCTGTTCGGGCAGTTCTGCACGCCATGCCACGGGCCGACGGGCCAGGGCGATGGACGGGTGGTCATGCCGCAACAGGCGCGCGGGATCCCGTTCACGCCGGCGCTGGACCTCCATGGCGAGAACGCGCGGGCGCTGTCGGACGGCTACATCTTCGGCATCATCACCGAGGGGCGCGGGCTCATGCCCTCCTACCGCCGCATCCCGCCCGACGCCCGCTGGTACATCGTGTCCTGGGTGCGAGCGCTGCAGGCGCGGGGCGCCGAGGGCGAGGAGGGGGCCACGGCGGCGGGCTCGGACCGTGGCGGCGGCGCCGAGGGCGCAGGGGCGGAGGGCGAGGGGGCGGCCACGGCGGCGGGAGGCGCGCCGTGAGCGCCGCCGGCCGGCCGCTCCCGGAAGGGCGTCGCCCCGAGCGGGCCCTGGAGACCGCCTCCGGCCGCATCCCCCTCCTCTGGCTGGCGGGAGGCCTCCTGGCGCTCGGCGTGGGGGCGGCGGGCTTCTGGCTGGCGGTCGGCGCCGACCCGCGGCGCGCCTGGATGAGCGTGTGGATGAACTTCCTGCTCTTCAGCTCCGTGGCCATCGCCGGCGTCGTGTTCGGGGCGGTGCTCTCGGCCGCCAAGGGGCACTGGGGCAAGGGCTTCCGCCGGCTGGCCGAGGCCGCCGGCGCGTTCCTGCCCGCCTCCCTCGTCCTTTTCTTCCTCCTCCTCACGATCGGGGCCGAGCACGTCTTCCCCTGGCTCGGCGAGGTGGAGGTGCACCTGAACCGGGCGTGGCTGGACCTGGACACCATGGTGTGGCGGGACGGCGGCCTGTTGATCGCCCTGTACGGGCTCGCCTTCGCCTTCCTCTGGTACTCGGCGCGGGCGGACGCCCCCCTGATCGCCGAGCGGCACGGGGGCTGGCGTCGCGGGCTCGCCCGCCTGCTGTCGCGCGGCTGGCGCGGCGACGAGGAGGAGGTGGCGCGCTGCCGCCGGATCATCGCGCGCCTGTCGCCCGTCCTCATCCTCGGCTGGGCGCTGGTCTACACGGTCGTCTCGGTGGATCTGGCGATGTCGCTCACCCCCGGCTTCTTCAGCATGATCTGGGGGCCCTACTTCTTCGTCGGCGGCTGGCTGGCCATGCTGGCGCTGGTGGCGGTCGTGGCGAACGGCTATCAGAACGGCGGCGCCCCGCTCTGGGACCGGTGGGAGTTCCACGACCTCGGGAAGCTGATCTTCGCCTTCTCGATCTTCTGGACGTACCTCTGGTTCTCGCAGTACCTGGTGATCTGGTACGGCAACCTGCCGCACGAGGTGCAGTGGTTCGTGCCGCGCTCCGCCGAGACGTTCGCCGGCATCTACTGGCTGCAGATGGTGCTGATCTTCGGGCTCCCCTTCGTCCTCCTGCTCGGACGGAAGCCAAAGATGAACCCGGCCTGGCTCGCCTTCGTGTCCTGCCTGATCCTGGTGGGCTTCTGGATCGAGCGCTACAACCTCGTCGTGCCCGCCGTCTGGCGGGGCGAGGGGATCCCGCTCGGATGGCCGGAGCTGACGATCACCCTCGGGTTCGCCGGGCTGTTCGCGCTCTGCTACGCCGCGTGGTCCACCACCTTCCCGAAGGTGCCGATCCGCGAGACGATCGCGGTGGGGACGGCCGGCAAGGGGCCCTGACCCCGTCGGGGGCGCGCGCCCCCGTTGCGGGGGCCCGACCTCCGCGGGCTGTCGGCGCGGTCCAGACGGTCCCATCTTACAGCGTTGGAGCGCGGCCGAGATCGCGCCGGCACGGTTCGGCGCGCCGGCTCCATTCGATGGAGTCGGAGTCCGCCGTTCAGCCGTTTCCCGCTGAGAGGAACAGTATGGCGACCGACACGACGGAGGAGTATCAGCAGCTCGTGGAGCGGACCGAGGCGACCCTCGAGAAGTTCCGCGAGAAGGCCGAGTCGCTGAGGGGGGAGCTCTCCGACGCCCGGGCGGCCACGAAGGTGCAGATCAAGGCCATGGTCGCCCGGCTGGAGCAGAAGCACGAGGAAGCGTCCGAGCGCCTGAGCCAGCTGCGCCGGAACGGCGCGGCGAACTCGGAGGAGATCACTCGCCTGCACCAGCGGATCGTGAGCGATCTCTCCGACATGAACAAGACGATCGACCGCCGCATCCACTGACCCGCCGTCCGGCGGATCCGTCGGTCCCGGCGGATCCGCCGATCCCGAATCAGGCCGGCGCGAACGCCTCGGTCACGATCCGCTCCTGACGCGACTCGTGCGCGGCGGCGTATCCGTCCGCCGGACTCGCCATCTCGGGCCGTCCCACGTAACGGAGCGCGACCGACTCCGGGAGGCGGCCCCGCAATCGCGGCAGCAGGAAGCGCCACGCCCCCATGTTCGCCGGCTCCTCCTGCACCCACCGCACCTCGCGGACGTTCGGGAAGGCCGCGAGGGCCTCGTCCAGCGCCTCGGACGGGAAGGGATAGAGCCGCTCCAGGCGCACCACCGCCGTCTCCCCGGCGCCCTCCGCCGCGTCCGCGCCGAGCAGGTCGTAGTACACCTTGCCGCTGCACAGGACGACCCGGGTCACGGCCTGCGCGCGCTCCGCCGCCGCGCCCTCATCCTGGAGCACCGGACGGAAGCGCCCGCCGCTCAGGTCGGCCAGGGCCGAGCGGGCGCGGGGGTGACGGAGCAGGCTCTTCGGCGTCATGACGATCAGCGGGCGGCGCGACGGCCGCAGGGCCTGCAGCCGCAGGAGGTGGAAGTACTGCGCCGGCGTGGTGCAGTTGGCGACCCGCAGGTTCTCCTCGGCCGCGAGCTGGAGGAAACGCTCCAGGCGCGCGCTCGAGTGCTCGGGGCCCTGCCCCTCGTAGCCGTGCGGGAGGAGCAGCGTGAGGCGTGACTCCTGCCCCCACTTGGAGCGGCCGGAGGCCACGAACTGGTCGATGATCGCCTGGCCGACGTTCACGAAATCCCCGAACTGCGCCTCCCACAGGACGAGCGCCTCGCGCGCCACCGCGCTGTAGCCGTACTCGAAGCCGAGCGCCGCGACCTCGGAGAGCGGGCTGTTGTGGATCTCGAACGGGGCCTGGTCCTCGGACAGGTGCCGCAACGGGATGTGGGTCCCCGTCCCGTCGGCCTCATGCAGGACCAGGTGCCGCTGGCTGAACGTGCCGCGCTCCGTGTCCTCGCCCGTGAGCCGCACCCGGATCCCGTCGGTCACGATCGAGGCGAAGGCGAGCGCCTCCCCGTGCGCCCAGTCCAGGCCGTCGTCCAGCGCCTCGGCGCGTCGCGCGAGCTGGCGGCCGAGCTTCGCGTACGGCTCGAAGCCGTCGGGCAGCGCGTGGAGCGCGCCGTTCAGCGCGCGAAGCCGCTCCTCGTGGACCGCCGTGTCCGGCGCCTCCTCCTCGCCCGGCTCGGTGAGGGAGGTGCCGGCCCAGCCGGTCCCCCCCTGCCCCGGGCCGCCGCCCGGCCCGGACTCGGCCGTCTCCTCGCGGAGCCGCTCCCGGGCCTCGGCCAGCCGGTCGGCCACGCGCTCCTCCATCGCCGACGCGTCCTCTTCGGAGACGACCCCCTCCTCCGCCAGCCGCCGAGCCCACAGCGTCCGGACGCTCGGATGCTCCTCGATCTTCGCGTACATGGCCGGCTGGGTGTAGCCGGGCTCGTCCCCTTCGTTGTGGCCGTAGCGGCGGTACCCGACCAGGTCGATGACCAGGTCCTGGCCGAAGGCGTGCCGGAAGTCGGCGGCCAGCCGGACGGCGGCCAGGCAGGCCTCGGGATCGTCGGCGCCGACGTGCAGCACCGGGATGCGGAAGCCGAGCGCCAGGTCGCTCGCGTAGCGGGTCGAGCGCCCCTCCTCGGGCGAGGTCGTGAAGCCGAGCTGGTTGTTGGCGATCAGGTGGATGGTGCCGCCGGTCTCGTACGCCTCCAGCCGGGAGAGGTTGAGCGTCTCGGCGACCACTCCCTGCCCCATGAAGGCGGCGTCCCCGTGGATCAGGATCGGCAGCACCGAGTCCCGGTCCCCCTCCTCCAGGTCCCGGGCGGCCCGCGCCATCCCCTCCACGACCGGGTTCACGTGCTCCAGATGGCTGGGGTTGGGCGCCAGATGGATCGGCAGCTCCGTGTCACCGCGCCGGAAGACGCCGCGCGCGCCGATGTGGTACTTCACGTCGCCTGCCCCGCCCGGCGGCACCGACGCCTGCACCCCGCGGTCCATGGCGCCCTCGAACTCGGCCACGATCTGCTCGTAGGGACGGCCCACCACGTGGGCCAGCACGTTGAGCCGCCCGCGGTGCGCCATGCCGAGGTAGGCGGCGCGGGTCCCGTGGGCGGCGGCGCGCGCGAGCACCTCGTCCAGCATCGGGACCATCATGTCGAGGCCCTCGATCGAGAAGCGCTTCTTCCCCAGGTAGGCCCGGTGGAGGAAGCGCTCGAGCCCCTCGACCTCGGTCAGCCGCTCGAGCAGGGCACGCGCGGACTCCGCCTCGAACGGTGCCCAGTGCCGCCCCGACTCGATGTACTCGACCAGCCAGTCCCGCCGCTCGGGATCGTCCACGTGCTCCAGCTCGTAGCCGATCCGGCCGCAGTAGACCTCCCGCACGGCCGCCAGCGCCGTGGCCACCGCGTCTCCCAGCCGCTCCAGGCCGAGCGCCGCCGCCGGGAGCGCCCGGAGGCGCGCCTCGTCCAGGTCGTGGAAGGCGGGATCCAGGGAGGGGTGTCCGGGAGGTGGCGCGCCGAGCGGGTCGAGGGGGACGGCCAGGTAGCCCTGCTCGCGCACTGCCCGCACCAGGTCGGCGGCGCGGGCGGCGGCGGCGAGCGCGGCCGCGTCGGGCTCGGCGAGGCGGGCCGGGCGCTCGGGGGCGGCCGGCAGGGTGGCCGCCGCGGCGACCGCGCCGTCCCCGGCCCAGTCGGCCGCCAGGGACGGGGGCACGATCCCGCGCTCCCGAAGCGCGCCCTCGTAGAGGCGGTCCGCGTAGCCCGCGTTGTAGCCATCCGCCTGGAAGGCCGCGCCCCCGGCCTCCCGGGACTCGGCCTCTCGTTCCTCGGCGTCCAAGGTCTCCTCTCGTCCTACCTGCTCAGCGCGCGCCCGCCGGCGTGCCCGCCGGCGCGGCGGCTCGGGTATGGTACACGGGCCCCGCCTGGCGTTCCGAGGCCGGCCGGCGGGAGCCCAAGATGCCTGCCGTTCCGCCGCTTCGCCAGCGACCTCGACGCCCGGCCGGCTTGCCCGCCTCCCGTCCCGCGGCCAGGTTCCCGGCCCATGACCGACCTCCCTCCGCCGACCTCCTCGGACCCGTACGACGCGGTCGTGATCGGCAGCGGCTTCGGCGGCGCGATGGCCGCGCGGCAGCTGATCCATGCCGGCCTCCGCGTGCTCATGGTGGAGCGGGGCGACTGGGTCTCTCGAGGGCCGCACAACTGGGACCCCGATGGCACGGTGGACCTCACCCCCCACTACACGACGGAGACCTCCTACCGGGTGCGGTCCGCCGCGAACGGGACGCGGTCGGCCGCGAACGGCGGACGGGTCGGGCTCTACGCCTGCGTGGGCGGGCCGTCCGTGTTCTACGGCGGCGTCTCCCTCCGCTTCCGGGAGGCGGACTTCCACCCCGATCCGGAGATCACGGCGGACGCGGGCGCGCGGTGGCCGTTCGGCTACCAGGAGCTGGAGCCCTGGTACGCGGAGGCCGAGCGGCTGCTGGACGTGGCCGGAGAGGCCGGCGCGGATCCGACCGAGCCGCCACGGAGCGGGCCCTACCCGCAGCGGCCTCCCCCGCTGTCCGAGGCGTCCCGGCGGATCGCCGCGGCGGCGCGCCGCCTGGGCCTCTCCCCCTTCCCGCTGCCGCTGGCGATCAACTACCGCGAGCCGGAGGGCCAGGAGCGCCGTGCGTGCGTCCGCTGCACGACCTGCGACACGTTCGCCTGCGCGGTCGGGGCGAAGAACGACCTGGCGACCACCGTCCTCCCCGCCCTGCTCCGTCGCGGGCTCGAGCTCCGCCCGGGCACGGTGGCGGTGCGTCTGGAGGCCGAGGGGGGACGGGTGCGGGCCGTGCACTGCGTGGAGCGGGAGAGCGGCCGCCGGCTCGTGCTCCGCGGGCGGCGGGTCGTCCTGGCCGCCGGGGCGCTGGCCACCCCGCACCTGCTGCTCGCCTCCGGCCTGGAGCGGGCGAACCCGGCCGGGGACGCGGTGGGCCGCCACCTGATGCGGCACTGGAACGCGATCGTGTTCGGCGTCTTCCCGCGACCCACCGACCCGGTCGGCGAGTTCCACAAGCAGCTCGGCCTGCACGACTTCTACTTCGCCCCCTCGGGTCCCGACGGCGGAGGGCGTCGGAAGCTCGGGGCGATCCAGCAGGTCCAGACGCCTCCGATCCAGCTCGTCCGCGAGCACATGCCGGCCCTCCTCTCACAGCTCATGAGCCCGCGCGTCGACTACCTGGGCGGGCTCCTGGTCATCGCCGAGGACCAACCGCGTCCGGAGAACCGGCTCCAGATCGACCCGGCACGCGCGGACCGGTACGGCCTCCCTCGCCCGACCCTCACGCACCGCTACTCGCGGCGCGACCGGGCCGCCGGGCGGGCGCTCGTGCGCTCGGCCAAGCGCGTCCTGCGGGAGGCCGGCGCGCTGTTCTTCTACGTGCACCGGATCCGCACCTTCTCGCACGCGGTCGGCACGGTGCGGATGGGGGCGGAGCCGGAGCGCGCGCCGGTGGACCCGGAGGGCCGCTACCGGGGGATCGGGAACCTGTGGGTGGTGGACGGGAGCGTCCTCCCCACCTCGGCCGGCCTGAACCCGAGCCTCACCATCGCCGCGCTGGCGCTGCGCTCCGGCGCCGCGATCGCCCGGGAGGCCGCCGCGTGAGCGCGCACGGATCGTGGAGGGGCAGGACGCCCGCCTCGGGAAACTCGCTCGAGGAGGACGCCCGGTGAGCGCGCGCGACGCGCGGCCGCTCGGGCTCTGCTTCCTGGGCTGCGGGGGGGCGACCCGGATGCACGGCCGCACCCTGCGCCGACTGGACCCGTCGGTGCGCCGGTTCTACGCCAGCCGGACGCCGGAGCGGGCCGAGGCCTTCGCCCGCGAGCAGAAGGGCGCCGGCGCGTTCGGCTCCTACGACGCCGCGCTCGCCGCCGCCGAGGTGGACGTGGTCCTGATCGCCACCCCGCCCTCCACCCACCTCGAGCTGACCCGGCGGGCGCTGCGGGCGGACAAGGACGTGATCGTGGAGAAGCCGCCCTTCCTGCGCGCCGCGCACTTCGACGAGGTGGCGCGCCGGGCGGAGGAGGCGGGCCGCCGTGTCCTGGTCGCCGAGAACTACTTCTACAAGCCGCTGGCCGTCCGTCTGCGGGCGCTGCTCGAGGAGGGCGCGATCGGCCGGCCGCTCTTCTTCCTGTTCAACGCGGTGAAGCGCCAGCCCACCGGGGACTGGCGGGACGAGCTCGGGCTGGCGGGCGGCGGGGCGCTGTTCGAGGGCGGCATCCACTGGATCGACTTCGCGGCCAGCCTGGGGCCCGCCGTCCGCTCGGCGCACGGGATCCGGGCGGGAGGAGGGGACGGGCCCGAGCGGAGCATGCAGGTGGCGCTGGCCTTCGAGGGAGGCGCCGCCGGGGTGCTGCTCTACTCCTGGGAGGTGCCCTCCCCGCTCAAGGGGCTCCGCATGTCGCGCATCTACGGGACCGAGGGGGCGATCGGCTTCGAGTCGAACGGGCTGTTCGTCGGCGTGTGGGGACGGCGGAAGCGGCTCTATTTTCCGGGCTTGCGGGACATCTCCGGCTACCGGGCCATGTTCGAGGACCTTCTGGACGCCCTGCGAACGGGTCGGGAGCCGGCGATGACCCTGGCGCGGGCGCGCCGCGACGTGGAGATCGTGGAGGCCGCCTACCGGGCGGCGGAGGTGCCGCTCCCCGGCGAGTCCGGAGCGGCCGAGATCGGATCAGGCGAGGGAGGGTGCGGGTGGAGCAGGCGATCGCGGTGACCATCGGCGTGCTGGCCGGGCTCCACAGCGCGAGCTGGGGCATGTTCAAGGACGCCCCGCACGAGGGCTTCACGTGGCCCAAGTATCTGCGGAGCCCGGTGCTGAGCGGGATCGTGGCGCTGGCGGCCCATCCGCTGTCGGGCCTCGACCTCGGCACGCCGGCGGGGATGGTCCTCTTCTTCGGCCTCGTGTACGTGGTCGAGCGCGCCATCCTCGAGTACTACAAGACGTTCCTCCGCGAGGAGGATCAGTCCAAGTACTTCATTCCGATGCAGTTCCACGTCGGGGGGCGCGTCGTCCACGACCGGGGGAAGCGGCTCGCCGTCGCGGGCGCCTACCTGGTCGGGGTGCTGGCGGTGATCGGTGGGGTGTGGTGGTTCGACCGCGCCGGCCCCGAGCTCCCGGGCCTGGTGGCGGTCCTCCTGCTCGGCAGCGTGGGCGGCTGGATCTCCGCCTTCGGGGGCGCCTGGAAGGACGGCCCGATCGAGGGCTTCCAGATCCTGAAGTTCTTCCGCAGCCCGCTGGTGGCGCTGGCCTGGGCCCTCCTGCTGGGGCACCTCACGAACAGCTACCTGCTGGTGGTGCTGGCCGCGACCGGCTTCACGGTGGCCACGATCGAGACCTACAAGACCTTCTTCTTCCCGAACGAGCCGCGCGGCAAGTTCGCGGGGATGCCGATCCGGTTCCCGCAGATGCTCGAGCGGCGGAAGCTCGTGGTGCCGCTGTACGCGGCCATCTGGGCGGGCGTGCTGGCGACCCTGGCCCTGGCGCTGGCCGGGCCGCGGGAGGGCCTGGTCGCCCTGTTCTGACCCGCGGGATCCGGACATGCGGAGCCACCTCGTCTTCCTGCTCCTGCTGGCGATCAAGGGCGTGAGCCGCCTCCTCTTCCAGCACGACGTCCGGTGGGTGCGGAAGCCGCCCGCGGATCCCTGGTCCGACATCCGGATCATCGCCCTCCTCCACCACACCAGCCTGTACGAGCCGATCTTCGCGGCGGCCGCGCCCAACCGGCTGCTGCGGGACGTGGCCCGGCACGGGGTGGTGCCGATCGCCCGCAAGACGGCCACGCGCCCGCTCGTCGGCGCCTTCTTCCGGCTGGTGGCGGGGCACGTGGTGCCGATCACGCGCGAGCGCGACCGCACCTGGCAGGAGGTCCTCTCGAAGGTGAACGACCCGCGCGCCATGGCGATCATCCTTCCCGAAGGCCGCATGATGCGGCGGACCGGGCTCGACGCCCACGGGCAGCCGATGACGGTGCGGGGAGGGATCGCGGACATCCTGCTGGCGATCCCCGCCGGACGGATGCTCCTGGCCTACAGCGGGGGGCTGCACCACGTGCACGCGCCGGGCGACCGCTGGCCGCGCCCCTTCCGAACGGTGCGGCTGCGGCTGGAGTCGCTGGACCTGGCGGAGTACCGGAACCGGATGCTGGACGTGGAGGGGCGGGCGGGCTTCCGGGCCGCCGTGGTCCGGGATCTGACCCGGCGTCGCGACCGCTACTGCCGCGGCGCGGTCCCGGAGGGACAGGCGGAGCCGCTCGGTACGTAGAAGGCGTCCCCCGAGAGCACCCAGGCCACGCAGCGCGCGTTGCGCACGTCGGCCACCGGATCGGCCGTCAGGGCGACCAGGTCCGCCCGCTTGCCGATCTCCACCGTCCCCGCCTCCAGGAGGAGCCCCAGCGCCATGGCGCCGTTCCGCGTCGCCGCCCGGATCGCCTCGACGGGCGAGAGACCGGCCTCCACGAGCAGCTCGAGCTCGCGGTGGAAGGCGGCGCCCGGCGGCGGCGCGGCCTCCGGCGGACCGCTGCCCGCCACCAGGAGCAGGTCGTGCCGGTGCAGCCGGCCGACGAGGCGGAGGGCCCGGGCCAGACCCTCGCGCGCGTCGGCGCGGAGGTCGGGGTCCGACGCCGCCGGCGGGCAGCCGGCGGCGCCCGGGGCGGACGCCCGGCCGGCGGCCTCGGCCGCGGCCGGGTTCCCCGCCCCTTCCCCGGGCGGGCCGGCCGCCTCCTCGCGCGCGGGCGGCATCCGCTCCGCCCGGACCCCGGCGGGGAAGCCCATCCCGAGCGCCTCCGCGGCGTAGGCGGAGTCCCCGCACAGCAGGCTCCACTCGAGCGAGGCGAGCAGGGGCGTCACCGAGGCGTCCCGCGCGAGCAGGCCGTTCAGGACCCGATCGGCCAGCTCCCCGTCGGGCTCGAGGGCCGCCCACCACCGGACGCGGGCGCGGATGGCGTCGTCGGGCGGCCCCGCCAGGCCCTCCACTCCGTCGGCGCCCGCCCGCGCCGCGTCGGCCCAGCCGGGGAGGCCCGCGGTCGCCACCGTCCGCACCCCGAGGCGCCGGGCCTCGATCGCCGCCGCGGCGAGCGCTTCCACGGAGAGTCTGCCGGAGAGACGGAGGAACTGCGCCCCTTCGGACACGCGCCGGCGCACCGCCTCCCGGACGGCCCGGCGGACCCCCTCCGCCTCCTCGGCGCCCTCGCCCGGGGCCTCCACGACCGCGCCGCCGGAGAGCAGCCGAGGGCGCGGCTCGCCCGCGCCGACGGCCGCCCCGGCCCCGACCGTGCCCGCGCGGCCGGCCGTGATCCCGGCCGCCAGGAGCCGACCGGCACCCTCGGGCCCCGCCGGCGGCGCGTGCGCGTCCACGAAGCCGGGAAGGAGCCAGCGGCCGGCGAGGTCCACCACCTCCGCCCCCTCCGGCGGCGAGATGACCTCGGCCCCGCCCACCGCCACGATCCTCCCCTCCTCCACCACCACGGTCGCGTTCTCACGCGGCGGCGCGCCGGTGCCGTCGATGAGCGTGGCGCCCCGGAGGACCAGCAGCGACTGCGCCGGCCACCGCCCCAGCGCGCTTCGGGCCGAGGCTTCCTCGGCTTCCGGGTCGAGGAAGGGCCGCTCCTGCCCTGCCGCCGCCCCGGCGGCGAGGAGCGAGACGAAGCTGGCGGCGAGCGGGCGGAGGACGGCGTGTCGCATCGCTTCATGATGGGCGACGCCGCCCCTTGGCGCGATGCCGGCGCCGGGTGGCATATTCGCTGCCCGCCGGGCCGGAGGAGCCGTCCACGGCCGTGTCGGGCGCTCGGGTGGGCCGCCGGAAGGAGGGACGCGGGGACCGTGCACGCACCGAGATGACGATCCAAGCGCTGCTCTTCCTCGGCGGCCTGGCGCTCCTGTACGGCGGGGCCGAGGCGCTGGTCGCGGGCGCCGTCCGCCTCGCGAGGGCGGTCGGCCTGGGCCCGCTGGTGATCGGGCTCACCGTCGTCGCCTTCGGCACCTCGGCCCCCGAGCTGGTGGTCAGCGTCCTGGCCGCCCTGGCGGGAACGCCGGACGTCGCGGTCGGCAACGTGGTCGGGTCGAACATCGCCAACATCGCCCTCATCCTGGCGCTCGCCGCCGTCTTCTCCCCGCTCCGGGTGGAATCGCGCGTGGTGGCCCGGGAGATCCCGCTGGTCATCGTGGTGAGCGCCGCCTTCCTGCTCATGCTGGTGGACGGGCGGGTGGGCCGGGTGGACGGCGCGCTGCTCCTGACCGGCTTCGTGGGCTACCTGGGGGCGGTGCTGTGGGCGGCGCGGCGGACGCGCGCCCCGGAGCCGGCCGGTAACCGGGAGGCGGCCGGGGACCCGAAGATGGGCGGGGCCCCGGACGCGGCCGGCGACCCGCCCGGGCGGCTGCCGCATCCCCTGCCCGGCGCCGTCCCGGACGGCCCGCGCGGCGGACGGCCGTGGGCGGCGATCCTGCTGGTCCTGGTGGGGCTCGGGACTCTCCTGGCGGGGGCCCACCTGCTGATCGAGTCGTCCGTCTGGTTCGCCCGCCGCGTCGGCATCTCCGACCTGGTGATCGGCCTCACCCTGGTGGCCGTCGGCACCTCCCTCCCCGAGCTCGCCACCTCGACGATCGCGGCGATCCGGGGGCAGGCCGATCTGGCCGTCGGAAACGTGGTCGGCTCCAACCTCTTCAACCTGCTGGCCATCCTCGGCTCCGCCGCCCTCGTCCGTCCGCTGCCGGCCGCCCCCGAGCTGCTGACCTTCCAGGGTCCCGTCATGCTCGGCGCCGCCGCGCTCCTGCTCCCTCTCGCCTGGACCCGGTTCGAGCTCCAGCGTTGGGAGGGCGCCCTGCTCCTGATGGGCTACGCGGGATTCCTGGGCGCGCTGGTGGCGACGAGCGGCTGACCCCCGCTCGGGAAGGGCGGAGCGCGCCGAGCGCCCCGGCCCGGCGCCCGGCGCGGACGCGCGGCTCCGGAGGGACGGCGCGCGCTAGAAGGCGGGCGTCAGGTAGAAGGTCACGTACGAGCCCCGGTCCGGCCGGTCGAAGGGCCGCACCCAATCGAGCTCGCCGACCGCGAAGCCGAACAGGTTCACCCGCAGCCCCACCCCGGCCGACGCGATCGGCTCGCGGTCGCCGCCGAGGAAGGACGCCTCCTCCTCGGACGTCCAGGCCACTCCCGCGTCGAAGAAGCCGAACAGGTCGAGCGGCGGGATGTCTCGTGCCGTGCTCAGGAGCCCCAGCGGGCCGAAGAGCGGTAGCCGGGCCTCCAGGTTCCCGACCGCCAGGCGGGTGCCGAAGAGCTCCTGGAACACCTGGAGCTCCGAGCACTCCTCGACCGGCAACGTGGGCGGGCAGTTCCGCAGGCTGAAGGAGCCGCCGTCGTAGCCCCGCACGAGCGAGGGGAAGCCGAGGAAGAGGCGCGCGAGCCGCGGGTCGTCCGCATCGCCGCCGTAACGCCCGAAGTGCAGCAGCCGACCCGCCAGGGTCACCGGCTGGAAGGGCATCACGTAGCGGCGGTAGTCGCCGAGCGCGGTGAGGAGCTGGATCGTTCCGGCGTGCGGCGTCGCCTCCAGACGATAGCGCTGCCCGACCACCGGGCCGGTGGGGCCGAGCACCGCGTTGTCGAACACCAGCGCCGCCGAGCCGAGGAAGAGGTTGAGCGCGCTCGGCTGGCAGAACTCGGTGCGGAAGTCGCGGTCGTCCTCGCAGTCCGGGGCGTCCACCGTCCGGTCCGCCAGCCGACGTCCGGTGAGGCGGTCGAACACCTGCTCCCGGATCTCCAGGTCGTACGCCGTCTGCTGGAAGCCCGCGTTGAGCTCGGCCCGGAACGTCTCGCTGAACGGGTACTGGATCACCCCGAGCAGCGGGCGCTCGAGCTGCCAGAACCGCACCTCCTGCGTCACCACCTCGGGCTCGCCGTCGCCGGTCACGTCCACCAGCCCCTGCTGGAACCCGCGGGTGAGGGACGGGACCTGCCCCGCGACGGCGCCCCAGTACACGCGGGTCCTGCGGTTCAGGTACTGCCCGAGCGCGCCGATCCCGTTCAGCACGTTCCCGTCGATCACCTGCAGCTGGAGCAGGGTGGCCAGCGAGTGGTAGCCGAGCATGTCGCTGAAGAAGAGCGCGGCTCCGCCGCCCACGAAGGACCCGAAGGAGCTGATGCCGAGCGCCAGGCTCGGCTGGGCAATGTAGTCGAGCCCGAGCCCCGCGCCATAGTCTCGCATGGAGAAGGTGGCGGGGTCTGGAAGCCCGAGCCGCGCGTCGGCGAGCAGCTCCGCCACCTGCGCGTTCATACGCCGGGGCGGCGGGAGCAGGGCCGGGTCTCCCGGCACCTCCGGGAGCAGCGTGCCGAGCGGCCGCACCCGCTCGGCGTCCATCCGGTACAGGTGCTGGTTGCCGTCCTCGAAGACGGAGAAGACGATGTCCCCGGACTCCGAAGCGACCGCCAGCGACGGGCTCAGGGCGCTGATGCCTACGATTCCCGTCTGCAGGTCCGTCAGGCGCTCGATGTCGCCGCCGGCCGGCCGCGCGCGGTACAGGTTCGGGACGGCGCCCGGGTCGGCGATGAAGTAGAGCCAGTCGCCGCCGGGGCCCCACTGCGGATCGATGTTCTTCGCCCCCTCCAGGGAGGGGAGCGGCTCGATCCGCCCGCTCTCCACGTCGATCGCCGCCAGCCGGTAGTCGCCGAAGCGGAGCGCCTGCAGGTCGCTGGTGAACCGGTCGGTGGAGAAGGCGATCCGCCGCCCGTCGGGGGACCAGGCGGGATGGAGGACGGCGAAGGGATCGTCCGTCAGCCGCCGCAGCTCCTCGCTCTCGATGTCGAGGACGAAGAGGTCCAGCACCCCGCCCTCGTTCGCCGCGAAGGCGATGCGGCGCGCGTCCGGCGACCAGGTGGGGTTGAAGAGCTCACCGAGCCCGGGAAGCCGGATCTGGCGCGCCTCCCGGCCCGACTCCGGATCGATGATGGTGAGCACCGGCTGCCCGGCGCTCACCGCCCCGAAGGCGAACCAGCGTCCGTCCGGCGACCAGGCGCCGGAGGAGTTGATGAACTCCAGGCTCTCGAAGTGCGCGTCCAGCGCGCGCCGGGTGATCTGGCGCCGCACCTCGCCCGTCCGCCCATCGGCCAGGAACATGTCGATCGCGAAGCGACCCCGCTCCGAGAGGAACACGAGCCGGCCGCCGTCCGGGCTGAGCGCCGGACCCACGTTCACCGTGCCGCCGTGGCGGTCCTCGGTGATCAGGGGGTCCGCGAAGTCTGAGGCCGGACGCGTCCGGGCCACCGCCGGGCCGTAGGCTTCGCGGATCGCCTCGTGCCAGTCGCGGGCGAGCGTGTCCGGCGAGATCTCCAGGACGGCCGGGATGGCCCGCCGCGCGCTGCCCGACTGGATGCCGGCCCGGAGCAGCTCGCGAACCCGCTCGTCGCCCCATCGCCCGGCGATGTAGGCCCACAGCGCGTGACCCCACCGGTACGGGAAGTAGCGGTTCGGGTTCGCCAGGTCGCCCACGCTCGGCAGCGGCCGCTCGGAGGCGATGGCGTCCCGGAGCCACAGGGCGGTGAACGCGTCGCGCGGCCCGACGGACAGGTACTCGGCCATCCCCTCCACGAACCACAGGGGGAGCCCGCTCAGCGCCGGCACGCCGACCAGCGGCGAGGTCGGATTGACTCCGGTGAGCGCGAACTGGAAGGCGTGCACCAGCTCGTGCCCGATCACGTGGTCCGTCTCGCCCAGCGGACCGGCCATCGGCATGACGACCCGGCGCTTGAACGGCTCCGTGGCGCCGCCCGTCCCCTCCCCGACGCGCCCGGTCAGGGCCGTCGTCTGGCGGAAGTGCGGGTGGTTCGCGTACAGGATGAACGGCTGTCCGTCCAGCTCGTGATCCAGCAGCCGGGCCAGGCGCGCGTGCCAGCGCTCGGCCATCCGCGCGCTGTGGATCGCCGCCTCCCCCTGCGACTCGTAGTGGTAGAGGTCGAAGTGCTCCGTCTCCAGGATGCGGAAGTCGAACGTCTCGTAGCGCACCTGGTTGCGGCCGAAGTACTGCCCCTCCGCGGAGGGCGCGGCCACCGAGAGGTCGAGGAGCGCGAGGGCGGCCAGGAGGAGGAGAAGGGGACGAACGTGCCTGGACCGCATCGCCGGCTCCCGCTTGATGTGATCGGAAGATGCCGAGAACAAGATAGCGCCGGAAGGAGAGGCGCCGCAGGGAGCGTACCGACCGCGTCGGGAGCCTGGGGCGCCGATCGTGGACGGGGGGCGGGGACGGCCGACGGAGCCGGGCGGGCGAGGACGGCGGGCGGACGGAGCCTGGCCGGGGGTGGCGGGGTAGGGGGACGGCGCGCGGAACGGCCTCCGGGACCCCGGCGGAACGCCCTCCGGGACCCCGGCGGAGCGCCCGCCGGGACCCCGGGAGATCAGCGAGGAGACGGCCCATGCGGAAGGCCCTGAAGGTCGGTGGCACGATGGCGGGAGTGGCGGCGGCCGCCGGCGCGGCGATGCTCGCCCTGAACGGGACGGCGAGCGACGGCGCGCCGGGCCGGGCGCTGGCGGCGGGCGGGGCCGAGCTCGCCGGGGACGCGCGCGCGGACCCGGCCAGCGTCGTCGTGTGGAAGACGCCCACCTGCGGCTGCTGCGCCGCCTGGGTCGACCACATGCGGGAGGCGGGCTTCGAGGTGGAGATCCGCCACGTGGACGATCGCGAGCTGATCCTGGTCAAGCGCCGGGAAAGCGTGCCGGTCGAGCTCCGGTCGTGCCACACGGCCGTGGTGGACGGCTACGCGCTCGAGGGGCACGTCCCGGCCGAGGACGTCCGACGACTGCTCGCCGAGGATCCGGACGTTCGCGGATTGGCCGTGCCCGGGATGCCGGTGGGTTCGCCCGGCATGGAGATGGGCGACCGCCGGGACGCGTACGAGGTGGTGGCGTTCGATGAGGACGGAGGATCGCGGGTCTTCTCGAGCCACCCGTAGGCCCGGCCGCGGCGGCGCGCGCTCGGCCCCGGCGCTCCCTCAGCTCCCGGCCGCCTCCCGGGCTTCGGGGAGCGCGTCGGCCTCCTCGGAGGTCGCGCGGGGCGCCCGCGTGCCGGGCGCCCGCGTGCCGGGCGCCCGCCCCGAGCCGTCACGCGGCGGGCGCGGGGCCCGCGCGAACCGCTCGCCCGCCTCCTCCTCGGCCTCCTTGCGGGCGGTGATGTCGGCGATGTAGCCCTCCAGGGCCACCAGCTCGCCGTCGGGAGCGTACACGCCGCGCCCCTGCTCCCACACCCACTTGCGCTGTCCGCCGCGCGACCGGATCCGATACTCCAGGCGGAAGGGCCCGCGTCGCTCCAGCGCCTCCTGCACCTCCTCCCACACCCGCTCGCGGTCCTCCGGCTCGATCAGCTCCGCCCAGTTGATGCGGCCGTTCTCGATGAAATCCGCGCTCGAGTAGCCGGTCAGGGGCGCCACCCCCTGTGACACGTACTCCATGCTCCACTCCGTGTCGTTCCGGCAGCGGTACGCCATCCCGGGCACGTTCCGCAGCAGGGTTCCAAGGAAGCGGTTCACCTCCGCCTCGGTTTCGACGTGGATCGTCCGGAGCTTGAAGGCGGCCCATACGAAGAAGAAGAGGAACAGCGAGGTGGTGAGGACGAACGCCCAGCCCTTGTAGGTCTGCACGGCCGTCAGCTGGACCGGATCGGCGACCAGGGCCGCCACGGCCCGGTCCGAGGCCACGATCCAGATCGTTCCGAACGCCAGGTAGGCGAGCGCCACGGCGGCCGCGGGAGCGCTCTCCGCCCGCAGCCACCGTCTGAGCCTGGCGTGGAGCTCCTCGTCCATCCTTCACTCCCGACAGCGTTCGCGCGCCGCCTCGGAGTTCCCGGCACCCGGCTCGTACGCCCGCCTCGCGGCCGGCTCGGAGCCGTGGCGCGCCCGCCGGGCGGACCTCGGCGCGTGGCGGCACCCGGCGACAGAGTGGCATTGCAGGCGCCGCGCCCCGCTCGTCCTCCGTTTCCCGAGCCGCCGCAACCGCTTGCGAGTGACCGACCTGAGGGTGCGGGGGCTCCAGGCGGGCCGATCGGGGACACGCGGCCGCTCCCGCGTTTCGCCACACATCGTGCGCTTTTGCGCGGACCGACGGGGAGCGGCCGGCGCGGGCGACGGCAGCCCGAGCGGGGCCGCGATGCCGCCGCCGCGCGGCCGACGGGGGGCGCGGCGCGCCTGGCATTTCGTTTGCCCCGCTCCCACGGCCACGCGCGGCGGCCCGTCGCGCGGCAGACATCCGGGATGCGGCAGGGAGGCGGGAGACGATGCGGAACGCTGCGGAGGACGCGGACTTCGACCTCGGGGAGATGGATCGCGAGCTGGCCGAGTTCGTGGAGGGGGCGGACGGGGCGGAGCCGGAGGACTCCCCCCGCGGCAACGGGCGCGAGCGGCTCCTGAGCACCGAGGAGGCGGACTCCTTCCGCGAGCGCTGGGAGTCCGTGCAGGGCGGTTTCGTGGACGAGCCCCGGCGGGCCGTCGAGCAGGCGGACCAGCTCGTCGACTCCTGCCTTCAGCAGCTCACCAAGGACCTCCGGTCGGAGCGCGACGGCCTGGTACGCCGCTGGGACCGCGGGGTGGAGGACGTCTCCACCGAGGAGTACCGGCAGGCGCTGAAGGGATATCGGCAGCTGCTCGACCGGCTGCTCCGCCTCTGAGCCCGCGGAGGCGGCGAACGCGATTCCTCCGGTCCCGAGCCTCCCGCGAGACGCGACCGGGGAGGCTCGGGCGAGATCCTCAGGGCCGAGGGTCGGCCGCGCCCGTCTCCGGAGATTCGGGCGCATCCTCCGCATCCTCCGCATCCTCCGCATCCTCGGAATTCTCGGGCGCGGGCGCGGACCACTCCCACTGGTCGGACGCCCGCGGCGGGTCGAAGCCGAGCGGGCGTTCCTCGCCCGGCAGCCGCAGCCGCACGATCGCGTCCGTCGGGACGACGACCAGGAACACGGCCCGCTCCGCGCCGACCGCGGTCAGGGTGAGCACTTCCGACCCGTCGCGCTCCCGCGCGGCGCCCGCGATCCCCTCCGGCGCGCGGCCCGCCACCTCCAGGGCGCCCGCGCCGCCCCGCACGACGCGCAGGCTGCCGGACGGAACGCCCTCCACCCGGATCTCGAGCCGATCCCCGAGGAAGGTGTAGCTCTGCCGGAACGCCTCGGCCGGGACGAAGGCCTGGCCGGACGCGGGACCGGCCGGGGCGGTCGCGGCGAGCGCCCCCGCGAGGAGCGCGACCGTGAGGCCGCGGGCGGGGCGCGCCGGCCGCGCCGGGGTCGAGGTCGGGCCGGCCGCGCGGGGGCGGTCGGCCGCGTGACGGTCGGGTCCTCTCATTGGAGCCTCCGGGGCCAGGGTGGTTCGGAGTCCTCGCGAGGCCGGCCGATGTCGTTCAGCGCGACCTCCCGCCACACGTGACCGAACGTTCCGTGCCGTCGAGACGAGCGGGACCGTGGAGCGGCCGGGGGGCGGTCAGCGCCGGGCCGGATCGGCGGGGACGAGCGCCTCCGGCCCGACCTCGCCGATCCGGGTGAGCCCCGAGAGCGCGAGCGTGAGGTCCAGCTCCGCGGCGAAGTTCCGGATCACCGCCCGCACGCCCTCCTCGCCCCCGATCGCCAGGCCGTACGCGTAGGGACGCCCAATGCACACGGCGTCGGCCCCGAGCGCGAGCGCCTTGAAGGCGTCCGCCCCGCCGCGCACGCCGCTGTCGAACAGCACCGCGATCTCTCCCTCGACCGCCTCCACCACGCCGGGTAGCGCGTCCAGCGCCCCGAGCGCCCCGTCCACCTGGCGGCCGCCGTGGTTGGAGACGATCACGCCGGCCGCCCCGCCGTCCCTCGCCCGCCGGGCGTCCTCCGGGTGCAGCACCCCCTTCAGGAGCACGGGAAGGCGCGTCATGGCGCGCAGGCGCGGCAG
>CAZTGV010000013.1:5845-17585 GCA_964613475.1 uncultured Gemmatimonadota bacterium | reverse complement strand
GCAGCACCCCCTTCAGGAGCACGGGAAGGCGCGTCATGGCGCGCAGGCGCGGCAGATCCTCCCAGGTGAGCGAGGGCCTCGAGTAGGTCGCGATGAAGCGGCGGACGGCGCGGCGCGCCCGGCCGGTCCGCAGGTTCCGCCACCAGGAGCCGGGGTGGCGGCGCGCCTGCTCGACGGCGGCCCGGAGGGAGGCGGGCGTCGCCGGCGGGCGCGGCGCGCCGTCCGCCTCCGCCGCCGAGGGACGTCGGGAGGCGTCCACAGCATCCGCGGCGTCCGCCGATCCCTCCCCCTCGCGCTCCAGGGCGGCGCGGAAGGCGGGATCGCTCGTGTACTGGGCGATCCCGCGGCCCCGCAGGAAAGGGAGGGCCCCGAGGTCCAGGTCGCGCGGGCGCCACCCGAGGAGCGTCGTATCCAGGGTGAGCACGATCGCGCGGCAGCCGCAGGCCTCCGCCCGGCGGAGGAAGCTCGCCGCCACCTCGTCGGACTCGCTCCAGTAGAGCTGGAACCAGCGGGGGGCGTCCCCCATCGCGACCGCGCACGACTCCATCGGCGCCGAGGCCTGGCTGGACAGCACGAACGGCACGCCCTCGGCCGCCGCCGCCCGGGCGACGGCGAGGTCCGCCTCCCGGTGGGCCAGCTCGAGGACCCCGATGGGCGCCAGCAGGAAGGGCGTCGGGAGGCGCTCGCCCAGCAGCTCGATCGACAGGTCGCGGCGGGAGACGTCCCGGAGCACGCGCGGGACGATCCGCCACCGGTCGAACGCGTCGCGGTTGGCGGCCATCGTCCGCTCGAGGCCCGCGCCCCCCGCCAGATAGGCGAAGGCCTCCTCGGAGAGCGCCCGGCGGGCCGCCTCCTCCAGGCGGTCCGGCGCCGTCGGGACCCCGGGGCGTCGGCCGGCGAGCCCGCGGAGGAAGATCTCCGCCTGCCGCGCGCGGCCGATCCCGGTCACCGCCCGCGCCCGCTCACCGCAGGATGGGCCGGAGCTCCTCGAGCCGGCCGTCCGCCTCCGGGTTCGGCTCCAGGCCGAGGATGTGCGCCACCAGCGGATAGACGTGCACGGACTCCACGGATGGGATCAGGACGCCCCGGCGGATCGCCGGCCCGGCCGCCACGAAGATCCCGTGCATCGCCTCGTGCGCCGGGTCCCAGCCGTGGTGGCCGCCCTCCGCCCACTCGGCCCCCCTCGGATCCACGCCCACCAGCCAGGGGAGCTCGGCGAGCACCAGCAGGTCGCCGAGGCGCGGGTTGTCCCGGTAGTGCCAGCGGGCGGGCGTCTCCTCGATCTGGAGGACGGAGGCGCGGGGGAGCGCCTCCGCGAGCTGCCCCCGCAGCCGCTCCGCGCGCTCCGGATCCTCGCCGACGTAGAGGGTGACGTAGGGACCCGCGCCCCCCGCCTCCACGCCCTCCAGGTCCACGACGTCGGTCAACAGCGTGAACCGGTCGGGGTCTCCGGCGGCCATCCCGTGGTCGGAGACCAGCACCAGGTGGACGCGGTCGGCGATCGGGAGCCCCTCCACCCCGTCCAGCAGGCGGCCGAGCATGGCGTCCACCT
The DNA here is from genome assembly GCA_964613475.1 of uncultured Gemmatimonadota bacterium. Classification (GTDB taxonomy): domain Bacteria; phylum Gemmatimonadota; class Gemmatimonadetes; order Palauibacterales; family Palauibacteraceae; genus CAZTGV01. Next base: position 16,033 of record CAZTGV010000013.1, on the reverse strand, counting down.
GGCGGACGGCGGCGGCCGTCTCGGGGGCGTCGGGACCGTGCTCGTGCCCCTGCCAATCGACGTCGGAAAAGTAGAGCATGACCAGGTGCGGCCGCTCCGCCTCGGGGAGGGCGAGCCATTCCAGCGCGCGGTCCACCCGCTCCTCGTTCGGCACCGAGGCGTCGTAGCGGAACCAGTGCGTCGGCTGCACCCCGTCGATCGCCGCCTCCGTCCCGACCCAGAAGTAGGAGGCGGCCACCATGCCCTGCGTCTCGGCGGTCACCCAGATCGGCTCCCCGCCGTACCAGCTTCCGTCCTCGACGGCCTCGCGGTCGGCCATGCCGTAGCGGGCCTGCCGCTCCGGATCCCAGAAGTAGTTGTCCACCAGACCGTGCCGGGCCGGATACATGCCGGTCGCCAGCGAGTAGTGATTCGGGAAGGTCTTGGTCGGAAAGACGGGGATCAGGGAGACGGCCCGGGCGCCCCGGCGGATCACGCGCCGGAAGTTCGGCGCCTCCCAGCGGTCGTAGTAGTCGTGCCGGAAGCCGTCGAAGGAGATCATGATCACATAGGGCGCGTCCCGGTGCCGCTCCGCGTTCACGCCGCCCGAGCCCTCGCGCGCTTCCTGCGCGACGGCGGCCGCGGGCTCCCGGTCGGGGGCCGGCGCCTCCGGACTCCCGGCGGCCGCCGGGCCGCAGGCCCAGGCCGCCGCCGCCACCGCGCCCGCCAGCCACCGGGCGCTCGGCGTCCGGCGCCAGCCGCATCGTGCCCGCATCCGTCTCTCCCCCTGTGCGTGTGCGCTCCGGGCCACCGCGACGGCGGCCCCCGCGCACAAGGCTGCGCGGCGCCGGACGGCGCGGCAAGCATGGCGGCACGCGCGGGCGGCCGCCTCCCGGCGCGGGCGGCCGCCCGCGGACGGGAGGGCGCCTCAGCCGGCGGAGTCCGCGAGCGCGGGGGCCCCCTCCTCGCCCGGGCCCGACGTCCGGTCCGCGCCGGTAGCGCGCGCGTACCACTCCGTGAACGGGGTGGAGGTCATCCCGTGGACGAGGATCGAGACCGCCACGACGAGGCTGCCGATCAGCCATGCCTCGCGGTGGGGGGTGTGGCGGGCGGCGTAGCTCGCGTAATACAGGGCCGCGATGCCGATCGGACCGAACCAGCCGGCGAACAGCACGTCCGCCCGCCTCGTCCAGGCGTCCACCGCACGACCCAGGAGGAGCCAGGCGGGGAGCCGCCTCAGGAGGAGCACCGCGGCCGCGAACAGGAGCGCGCCGGATCCGAGGGCGCCCCACTCGTCCCACGGCAGGGCGATCCCGAACAGGAGGAAGGCCGGGGCGGTGAGGAGGCGGTGCACGGTCTCCTGGACGGCCCGCTGCTCCTCCTCCTCCGGATCGGGCCCGAGCGCCTCGTTGAAGCCGACGCCGGCGAAGAACGCGGCCAGGATCCCCTCGGCGCCGAGGAGTGCGGCGCCCCCGAGCGCCCCCAGGGTGAGGGCGAGCGTGACGGTGAGGAGGTCCACGTCCTCGGACCAGGGACGCCGCTCCGACCAGCGCTGCAGCCGCCCCGCGGCCCATCCGAGCGCCAGGCCGAACAGGATCCCCAGTCCCACCGTGCGCAGCAGGACGTCGCCGAGCCAGTCCGAAAGCGCCGCCGCGGGCGGGTGGTGGAGCAGGAGGACGGCGAGCATCACGAAGGGGACGGCCAGGCCGTCGTTCGCCCCCGCCTCCGCGGAGAGGGTGTGGCGGAGGTCGGCGGGCAGCCGCTCGCGGCCGAAGCGGCTCGCCAGCAGGGATCCGGCGAGCACCGGATCCGTCGGCGTCAGGACGGCGCCGATCAGCAGACAGACGAGGGGATCGAGGCCGAGGATCGTCCAGGCCAGGAGGCTCCCGGCGGCCCACATCAGGAGCATGCCGGGCCCGAGGAGGAGCGCCAGCGAGCGCGCCCGGCGGCGGAAAAAGCCGTCCGGAAGCCGCAGGGCCGCCCCGGTCACCGCGAAGGCGACCGCCAGGCGCGCCACCTCCTGCAGCACCGGGGAAGGGGGCGCCCAGTCCGAGAGCTCGAGGAGGCCTCCCACGGCCGGGCCGACCAGGACGCCGACCCCGAGCGCGACGAGCGGCTCGGAGAGGATCCGGATCCGGCTGCGCAGGAATCCGGCGCCCAGCCCGAAGAGGAGTACGAGGAGGCCGATCAGCGCGAGCGCCAGGTTCAGCGCCCGCACGACCACTCCCCCTTCTTCGCGTCCGAACCGGCCATGCGCCACCTCCGGCGGGAGGCGTGGGCATCGACGCGCGCCCTCCGCAGGCGAACGGAGATCCGCCGGAGCCGCGTGGACTCCGCCGCCTAGCGTCGGTCAGCGCGTCGGCGCGTTCGCGGAGGCCGGGGAGGAAGGATCGTGCCCGGCCGCGCCCGCCATCGAGGTCAGAGGCCCAGCCAGTAGGTCAGCTTCACCATGAACGAATGGTTCCCCGGAGCTTCGAACATCCCCTCCACGTCCCGGCCGAACGCGAAGTCGCCGGCGGGATCGGTGGCGCTCCGGTCCTGCGTCCAGATCAGGAAGAGCGTGGAGCCGGGCACGTACTCCCAGCGGAACACGGCGTTGCCGCGCAAGGAGCGGAAGGTGAAGTCCCGGTGCCCGAAGGAGAACTCCTCGGCCGGCCCGTCCCCGTCCGGATCGACGAAGTTCACCCGGTCGAAGCCCTCCCCCTCCGTCCGGATGGTGCCCACGTCCCGGCCGTACACCGACCGTTCCAGCGCGCGCGGGGCGGAGAACTCCTTGAAAGAGGAGAAGTCGTTCGCCGAGATGAGCGGCTGGGCGAACAGCTCGAGCGACATGCCGGGGCGGAACGTCCAGCTCAGCCGGGTGCTCATGGAGAGGCTGCGGCGCTCCAGGTCGGCGAAGACGTAGCGTCGTCCCCCGAACGCCTCCGCGGTCGGGTCCGCCACCGCCGTCACGTACTGAGCCGTGGAGCGGGACGCCCGGTAGGACGGCCCGAGGCGTAGCGAGACGTTCGGCCGAGGCTTCAGGGTGAGGCCCGCCTGGAGGTTCCACTCGTATCCGTCATCGGCGGCCCATCCGGCCGACGGATTCACGTCGATCACCCAGGGACGGCGCGCATCCGTGCTCACGAACACGGAGGCGAAGGTCACGCCCGCCCGCCGCACCACCGGACCGCCTCGGGTGAGACGGTCGTCGAAGGTCTCGGGGCGCAACAGGACGAAGGCGCTGAAGTTCCACCAGAAGGGCGCCTGGAGGAAGGTGTGCGCGTGGAGCTGCCGCTGCGTGAGGTCCCCGTCGAAGTTGAACTCCTGCTGCGCGCCCGCGGTCACGGAGAGCTGGCGATACCAGTCGGTGGGAGTCGTCCAGGTCCGCGCCAGGTTGGCGTTCATCCAGATGAAGTCCGTGCGGGTCAGGAACGCGATGTCGTTGTTCTCGAAGCCGGGACTCCGGACGTTGAGCGCGCCCTCCCACAGCCAGTCCCCCGCATCCTTCGCCACGCGGCTATAGAGGCCGTAGCCCCGCATCTCGGTGAGCGTCGGGTCGTACCGGTTCGTGAACAGGCCGTTGCCGCCCCCCTCCCGGTCCGGCCGCTGGAAGTAACGAGCGCTGGAGGTCTGCGCCCGGTGGATCGCCGCCTCCGTCCCGGCGATCCGCGTCGCGGCGGCGCTGAACAGGACGTGGTAGGTGCGGTCTCCCCACCAGTACTCCGCGTCCACCCCGACGCTCTCCGAGTCCCGGTTCAGCGCGTCCTCCAGCGCCGGATCCTCGAAGTCCCGCACGACCGAGGTGAGCATGCCGCCGACCTGCAGATCGCCGTCCATGAAGTCCTGCTTCACCCGCCCCACGAAGTAGTTGGCGAGCGGCTCCACCTCCTGGTCGAAGCGCTCCGCACCGGCCGCCACGCGGGCGTGCTCGCGCGCCGTGACCGCGTTCAGCACCCCGATCGAGGTACCGCCGCCGAGCTGCCCGGTGAGCTTCGCCGCGCCGAGGATGGTCGTCGCCTCGGGCACCTCGGCGTGCTCGCCGGCCGCGCGCGCGAGCCCCGCGCCCTGCGGGCTGCGGCCGATCCGGCGGGTGAACAGGAGGTCCAGCGACGAGACGTTGCTGCAGAAGCGGCACCAGAAGGAGCCGAAGCCGAACACCCCGCTGCCCTGGATGAAGAACTCGCGCTTCTCCGGGAAGAAGGTCTCGAAGGCGCTCAGGTTGACCACCGCCGGATCCACCTCGGCCTGCCCGAAGTCCGGATTGAAGGTCGCATTCAGGGTCATGTTGGAGGTGACCAGGTACTTCAGGTCGGCCCCCAAACGGTAGGTGGGATCCGTGCGGCGCTCGAACGGGTTCTCCGCCTCCACCTCGCCCGAGACGTCGAGCTGGCTGACCGCGTACGGCAGGACCTCCAGGCGGTTGGTCCGGACCGCCGGAGCGGCGATCCCCTCCAGGTGGCCGTAGCGGGATGGGCCGCCCTGCTCGTTCAGCGGCCAGAAGGACCAGCGCTGCTCCTCGTTCAGCCGCTTCACCGTGCGCTCGACCTGGAGGCCCCAGCGCTGCGCCTCGCCCTGCCGGAAGCGGAGCTGCGCGAAGGGAATCGCCATCTCGGCCGTCCATCCGAGCGAGTCCACCCGGGCCGCGGCCCGCCACACCGGGTCCCAGCCGAAGTCCAGGTTCGAGCCGCTCGGGGCGTCGGCGTCCCGGCGCACCCCCGCCGGGTTCACCGCGAAGAAGGTCTCGCCGCGGTGGTCGAGATAGGTGTCGAACCGCACCCGCAGCTCGTCGCTCTGGACGTCCCCGTCCCGACGGACGAGGCGCGACGTCACGCCCTCGGCGCCCCGCTCGTCGTGCATCCGGGCCCCGATGTAGAGGGTGCGGCCGTCGTAGACGAAGCGGACCTCGGTCCGCTGGCTGGCCGCCGCGCCCTCCTCCGGCTCGCGCTGCCAGAAGTCCACGATCGCGGGCGCGCGGCTCCAGACCGCCTCGTCCAGCGCGCCGTCCAGCTCGATCTCCCCATCCAGCGGGACGGCCCGGGCGCGGGGCGCGAGGCGCTCGTGCTCCGGCGTGCCCGCCGGCGGCGTGACCACGGCGTCGGCGGCCCGCTCGGCCGCCGTCGGCACGAACTCGGACACGTCCTGCGTCTGGGCCCTCAGCTCGGGCGCGAAGGGCAGGAGGAGCGCGGCCGCCAGGAGGGCGCGCGTGACCCACGCGGCGGCGCCGCGGCGGCGGGCGCTCGGGCCCGCGGGACGCCGGCGCGCGACGCGCGGGCTGCGTGCGGCGATGGGCTTCGACATGGGCTTCCCGGAGCCGTGGTGGTCGTGGTCGTCGGACGCTCGTCGCCCCATGTGACGCACCCTACGCGAAAAGGGTTGGCGCGGGTTTCAGGGATCCAACGAGCGGAGACGGGGAGAACGGCTTCACGCCGGGCCGGAGCGGGGATGCGGACCCGCCGGCGTCCGCCTCCGACTCGCAACCCCGACGGCCCACGCGGGGCGCGCGCTCAGGGAGACGCGACGCTCAGCGGGACGCGCGCCGCAGGAAGTCGACGAAGATCGGCAGGGCGACCACGTTGGCGGGGAGGCCGAGCGAGCGGCCGTCGTCGAACCCGACCCACACCCCGACCGCCAGCTCGGGCGTGTAGCCGATGAACCAGGCGTCGCGGTACTCGTCGCTGGTGCCGGACTTGGCCGCGACCGGGCCCCGGTAGCCGCGGGCCCGCACGCCCGAGCCGGTGCCCCGCCGGACGACCCCCTCGAGCGCCGCGTGCAGCAGGCGCACGGACTCCCCGGGGAAGGCGCGCACCCGCGCCGGGGCGGGGCGCGCCTCGAGCGCCCCCTCGGGGCCGCGGATCTCGCGGACGGCGCGCGGCTCGGCCCGCACGCCCTCGGCCGCGAACACCGCGTAGGCGGCGGTGAGCTCCAGGAGCGACAGCTCGGAGGAGCCGAGCGCCAGGCTCGGGACGGCGTGCAGCTCGCTCCGGATCCCGAGCGCCCGGGCGGTGGCCGCGATCCGGCCCGGGCCGAGCTCCATTCCGAGACGGGCGAAGGGGACGTTGCGCGAGAGCTCCAGGGCCCGCGCCAAACTCACCGTTCCGAGGAAGAGGCCGTCGATGTTCCCGGGCTGCCAGGGTCCTTCGTCGGTGGCGACGCGGAGCGGCGCGTCCCGGAGAGGGCTGGACAGGGAATGCGGCTCGGCGAAGCCGACCCCGGCCAGGGCGGCCAGCGCCACCACCGGCTTGAAGGCGCTTCCGGGCTGCCGCCGGGCATCGACCGCGCGGTTGAACTGCGACGCCCCGTAGTTCCGGCCGCCCACCATGGCCAGGATGTCGCCGGTCGTGGGGTCGAGCGCCACGAGCGCCGCCTGGAGCGGGGCCGGTCCGTCGGCCACCTGGTAGGGGTAGGCCCGCTCCAGCTCCCGCAGCCCGCGATCCACCGCCTCCTCGGCCACGCGCTGGAGCTCCGGCGCCAGGGTGGCGATCACCGTCCGACCGGGCGGGCGGGTGCGCACGTCCCCCGCGCGCACCTCCCCCGCGCGCACCTCCCGGGCGGCGAAGTCCGCGAACCAGGGCGCCGGCCGCGACGTCGCCTCCTCCGGCGCCACCCGGACCGGGGTGGCGAGGGCGCGGGCGATGGAGGCCTCCGGGGCCGCGCCCAGGCTCCGCATGATCCGCAGCACGAGGTCGCGCCGGATCCGGGCCGCGGCCGGGTCCCGATGCGGCGCGTAGAGCTGTGGCGCCCGGACCAGGCCGGCGAGCAGCGCGGACTCCTCCAGCCCGAGAGCCGTGACGTCCTTCCCGAACCAGGCGCGCGCCGCCCGCCCGACGCCGTGGATCGCCCGTCCGTCCCGGTGCCCGAAGTAGACGTGGTTCAGGTAGGCCTCCAGGATCTCCTCCTTGCCGACCCGCCGCTCCAGGGCGAGCGCCAGGAGCGCCTCCCGGGCCTTCCGCGCCAGCGTCCGCTCCCGGTCGAGGAAGAGCGTGCGGACGAGCTGCTGCGTGATCGTGCTGCCGCCCTCCTTGGCCCGCCCGGCGCGCACGTTCTCCCACAGCGCCCCCGCCACCCTCCGGAGGTCCAGGCCGTGGTGGGCCTCGAAGCGGCGGTCCTCGATCGCCAGCACCGCCGCCGTGAGGTGTGCGGGGATCTCTTCCAGCGCGACGGGGATGCGGTCGGACGCCCCGGGGCCGTCCACCGGCCGCAGGTGCGGGGGCTCCAGCCAGGCGCTCGGGAGGCGGGCGCCCCACGGGCGCCGGACGGAGGCGACCGCGCCCGACTCGTCCAGGGTGACGATCAGACGGCGCTCGGGCCGGAGCCGCGTTCCCACGCGGTGCGCCCGCCGATGGATCCACCAGCGGCGCTCCTCCAGGCGGTACTGGCCGGGCGCCTCGACCCGCTCCGCCTCCGTGTAGCCCGCCATGGAGAGGTGCGCCCCCACGGCTTCGGGATCCGCCGGCCCGCCGGGCCGGAGCGCCAGGGGCGGGGCGTAGATGTGACTCGGCGCACGGTCCCGCGCTTCCCGGAAGGCGGCGGCCACCCGGTCCGCGTACCACTCCCAACCCAGGAGGGCCGCGCCTCCGAGCGCCAGCAGGAGCACGCCGAGCCGCCACAGCGGGTCGGGCCGCGGGGGGCGGCGGCCCGCCGGCATATCAGGCGAGGCGACCGGCTCCGGGATGGCACTCCGCACCGCCGCCTCCACCTCTCGTTCGACCGCTCCGCTCCGCATCCGAGCCCTCGTCCCGTGTCCGTGCACGCCCGGGCCCATCGCCTCCACGAACCGTGCCACGGGGCGACGAGCGTCCTGCCGGCCGAGGCCCCCGGATGGCGAGCTTCTTGCTCCGGCTGCTCGGCGTCCGTTCCCTTTCGGGCGGGCCGGCAGGGCTCGCTCGCATCTCCGGCGCCGCAGCTCGACGGGAGGGCCCATGCCAGCGGATGACGGAGAGCGCCGCGACCCCGGCGGCGCGCGCCGCGGCGGGAGCAGGGAGCGCCCGGAGGCGGGCGGGCCCTCGTCCGAGCGGCGGCGCTTCCTCCACCGGCTCACCGTCGGCCTGAGCGCCACCGTCGGCGGCCTGCTCGCCCTCCCCTGGATCACCTTCCTGCTCTCGCCGGTCCGGCGGGAGGACCCGTTCGCCTGGCGGCGGGTGGGGGCGCTGTCCGATTTCCCGGTCGGCCGGACCGTGAAGGTCACGTACCGCGAGGCGGCCACCCTGCCCTGGGCGGGCTTCGCGGCCGAGAGCGCCGCCTGGGTGCGCCGCGAGTCCGAGCGGTCGATCGTCGCCTTCACCAGCTACTGCACGCACGTGGGCTGCCCCGTGCGGTGGCGGGAGGGCGCCCGCCTCTTCCTCTGCCCGTGCCACGGCGGCGCCTTCTACGAGGACGGCGCGGTCGCGGCGGGTCCTCCCCCGCGGCCGCTGGACCGCTTCCCCACGCGCATCCGCGACGGCTTCGTGGAGATCCAGGCGCTGGGCGTCCCGCGCCCGCGGGGCGCGCCCGCGGGCTGAGCGGGGCCGCGGGGGCGGAGGAAGGGGAAGGCGAGGTGGCCGCGTGCGCCCCCTGAGGCGGGCCGGACGCTGGCTCGGCGACCGGATCGGCTGGCACCACTTCGTCGAGCACATCTTCCACCACCGGATCCCGGCCGAGAACACCACCCGCAAGGGCTGGCTGTACGTTTTCGGCAACGCCCTGGTCTTCACCTTCCTGCTCCAGGTGGTGACGGGCACCGCGCTGGCCACCAAGTACATCCCCTCGCCCGGCCAGGCGTGGGAGAGCCTGCTGTTCATCACCGACGAGGTCTGGCTCGGGAGCTTCACCCGGGCGCTCCACTTCTTCGGCGCCTCCGCGATGGTCCTGCTCGCCTTCGCGCACATGACGCGGGTCTTCCTCACCGGCTCCTTCAAGTTCCCGCGCGAGCTGAACTGGCTGACGGGCGCCTTCCTGCTCCTCCTCGTGCTGGCCATGGCCTTCACGGGCCAGCTCCTGCGGTGGGACCAGGACGGGGTGTGGACGGTGATGGTCGCCTCCAAGTTCGCCGGCCGGGTGCCGCTGATCGGGGACTACCTGATGGGGATCATCCTGGCCGGGCAGTCCGTGGGCGGGGCCACCCTGAGCCGCTTCTTCGCGCTGCACGTCATCATCCTGCCGCTGCTGATGTTCGGGCTCATCGGGCTGCACGTGTACCTCGTCTTCCACCACGGGATCTCGGAGCCGCCGGAGGCCGGCCGGCGGGTGGACCCGAAGACCTACCGCGCGTGGTACGACGGGCTCGTCCGCTCGGGGGAGGCGCGCTACTGGCCGGACGCCGCGTGGCGCGAGCTGGTCTTCATCGTCCTCGTCTTCTCGGCGATCGTGGCGCTCGCCCTGCTGCTCGGGCCGCGCGGGCCGGGCCCGGCGCCCGATCCCACGCAACTGGAGGCGGACCCGCGGCCGGACTGGTTCTTCCGCTGGTACTACGCGCTCATCTGGTACAAGCCGCGCGGGCTCGAGCAGCTCGTGATGGTGTGGATGCCGCTGTTCCTCGGCTTCACGCTCCTGCTCGTCCCCTTCGTGTCGAACCGGGGCGAGCGGGCGCCCAGCCGCCGCCCGTGGGCGATCGCCCTGGTCGGGGCGCTCTTCCTCGGCTGGGCCACGCTCACCGCCATGGGCACCTATCCGCACTGGGTGCCCCGCTTCTCGACCGAGCCGCCGAGACCCGAGGAGGTGCGCGGGGAGGCCGATGACCCGATCTACCGGGGCGCGCTCGCCTTCTTCGAGCGAGGGTGTCAGTACTGCCACCGCGTCGGGGACCGAGGAGGGGACTACGGGCCGGAGCTCACCGACGTGGCCAACCGGATGTCCGAGGAGGAGATCACCGTACGGATCGTGAACGGGATCCGGAACATGCCGGCCTACCGCGAGATCCTGACCCTGGAGGAGCTGGAGCAGATCCTGGCCTACCTCCAGTGGGTCGGGAGCCGAGACGAATGAGCCGGGCCGGCCGCGGCGGGCGGCGCCGGACGGGGTCGGTCGCTCGCCCCGCCGGGGCGTGCCTTGCGGCGGTCCTGGCGGGCGGCTGCGCCTGGCCGTCGATCCTCGCCCCGGCGGGGCCCGCGGCGGCGGAGATCGCGGACCTGTGGTGGATCCTGTTCGCGGTGACCGCGACCGGCGCCACGGTCGTGATCGCGGGCCTCCTGTGGGCCGTGCGCCGGGCGCGGCGGGCGGCGCGCCTCGCGGAGGGCGAGCCCGGCGAGGCGG
>CAZTGV010000013.1:0-5745 GCA_964613475.1 uncultured Gemmatimonadota bacterium | reverse complement strand
GCGGAGGGCGAGCCCGGCGAGGCGGGCGGCGAGGCCGGGGTCGCGGGGGAGCGCGGCGAAGCGGAGGCGCCCCTCCCCGGCCGCGAGCGCGCGACCATCCTGGTGCTCGGCGCGGCCGTCCCTACGCTCGCCCTGGCGCTGTTCACGGTGCTGGCCGTCCGGACCGGGATGTCGGTGTCGAGCCCCGGCGGCGAGCCGGAGCTGGTCGTCGAGGTGACGGGGCACCAGTTCTGGTGGGAGGTCCGCTACCCGGAGCAGGGGGTGGTCACCGCGAACGAGATCCCGATCCCGGCCGGGCGGCCGGTCGAGTTCCGGGTGACCTCGGCCGACGTGATCCACAGCTTCTGGGTGCCGAGGCTCGCCGGGAAGCTGGACATGAGCCCCGGCCGGACGAATCGGCTCCGCGCGATGGCCGATGAGCCGGGGCTCTACCGGGGCCAGTGCACCGAGTTCTGCGGCGTGCAGCACGCCCTGATGTCGCTGCTCGTGGTGGCGCGGGAACCGGCCAAGTTCGACGCCTGGATGGCGCGCCGGCGAGGCGCGGCGCGCCCGCGCCTGGACAGCGCGGCGCTGCGGGGGCGGGGGGTCTTCTTCGAGGCCGGCTGCTCGAGCTGCCACGCCATCCGCGGCGTGAACGAGCCGGACTACACGGGGGACGTGGGCCCGGACCTCACGGACCTGGCGGGGCGGCGAACCCTGGGCGCCCTCACGCTCCGCAACACCCGGGGCAACCTGGCCGGTTGGATCCTGGATCCCCACCAGTTCAAGCCCGGGGTCCGCATGCCGCCGACCGTCCTGAGCGGGCCGGAGATGCAGGCCCTGCTCGCCTACCTGGAGACGCTGCGCTAGATGGCCGGCGCCGCGGCGGTCGCCTCGGAGGCGGCGGAACGGCTGGCCGGCGCGTGGCGGACGCCGGGGGGGCTGTGGGGCTTCCTCACCGCCGTCAACCACCGCGCGGTCGGCAAGCGCTTCATGGTGACGGCCTTCGTCTTCTTCCTCCTGGCGGGGCTCGAGGCGGTGGCCATGCGGCTCCAGCTCGCGCTGCCGCTCCTCAGCGTGCTCTCGCCCGAGGGTTACAACCAGACGTTCACCATGCACGGGTCCACGATGATGTTCCTGTTCGTGGTCCCGTTCCTGGAGGGGCTCGGGATCTACCTCGTCCCGCTCATGATCGGGGCGCGGGACATGGCGTTCCCGCGCATGAACGCCTTCGGCTACTGGCTCTTCCTCATCTCCGGGGTGACCCTCTACGCCGCCTACTTCTTCGGCCTCGCCCCGGACAGCGGATGGTACAACTACCCGCCGCTCACCGGCCCCGGCTTCCGGGCGGGCGCCAACATCGACTTCTGGGTCGCCATGATCACCCTGCTCGAGGTCTCGGCCCTGGTGGCGGCCGTGGAGCTCATCGTGACCATCCTGAAGCAGCGCGCGCCCGGCATGTCGCTCGGCCGACTGCCGGTCTTCGTATGGACGATGCTGATCACCTCCTTCGTGATCCTGTTCGCCATGCCGGCGCTCATCCTGGCCAGCCTGCTGCTCGGCATGGACCGCTTCGCCGGCGCCCACTTCTTCAACCCGATGGCCGGCGGCGAGCCGCTCCTGTGGCAGCACCTGTTCTGGTTCTTCGGGCACCCGGACGTCTACATCATGCTGCTGCCCGCGGTGGGGGCGATCTCGATGATCGTGCCGGTGTTCGCGCGCCGCCCGCTGGCGGGCTACACGCCGGTGGTGGTGGCGGCGGCGGCGACGGCGATCCTCAGCTTCGGCGTGTGGGTGCACCACATGTACACGACCGGGCTCGCCCTGGCGGGGCTGAGCTTCTTCGCCGCCGCCAGCATGCTGATCACCATCCCGAGCGCCGTCCAGATCTTCGCCTGGATCGTCACCATCTGGAAGGGGCGGATGCCGCGGCTCCCGGCGCCGATGCTGTTCTCGATCGGCTTCGTGATCCTGTTCATCCTCGGGGGGATCACCGGCATCATGATCGCCGCCGTCCCCTTCAACTGGCAGGTGCACGACACCCACTTCATCGTCGCCCACTTCCACTACGTCCTGGTCGGGGGCGTCGTCTTTCCGATCTTCGCGGCGATCTACTACTGGTTCCCGAAGCTCACCGGGCGGCTGCTGGACGAGCGCCTCGGCCGCTGGCACTTCTGGCTCTTCTTCATCGGCTTCCACCTCACCTTCTTCACCGCTCACATCACCGGCTTCGAGGGCATGCCGCGGCGGGTCTACACATACCTGCCGGACCTGGGCTGGGGGCCGCTGAACTTCGTCTCCACGGTCGGGGCGGTCGTGATGGCGGCCGGCGTCCTCTGCTTCGCCTGGAACCTGGCCCGGAGCTGGCGCGGGGGGCTGCCGGCCGGGCCCGACCCCTGGAAGGGCGGGACGCTCGAGTGGGCGACCGCCTCGCCGCCGGAGCCGTTCAACTTCCGGACGACCCCGATCGTCCGCGGACGGGACCCGGTCTGGGAACGGGCGGGCGTGGGGCCCGAGCGTCCCGCCGCCGCGCCCGGCTGGCTGACCGCGCTGCGGGACGCGCCCGAGGGGAAGCGGCTCCAGCTCCTGACCTCGGTGCTGGACGCGGAGCCGGAGTCGGTGGCCGAGCTCCCTGGCCCGTCGCTGTGGCCCCTGTGGCTGGCCCTGGCGCTCGGGGTGGCCTTCATCGGCGTCCTGGCCACCCCGGCGCTGGTGCCGGTGGGGCTCGGCCTGTCGGCGGTCGCGCTGCTCGGCTGGCACTGGCCGCGGAAGGGCGATGGAGGGTCGCGGGGGGGCGGGGCCGAAGAATCCGCGACCGGCGAGGCGTCCGCGGCCGGCGGGGGATCGGCGGCCGGCGGGGGATCGGCGGCCGCCGAGACGCGCGACGCCGACCTCGGCCTGCCGCGCCAGGCGACGGGGGCCCGCTCCCCGATCGTGTGGGGGATGTGGCTGTTCATCGGGATCGAGGCCACGGTGATGGCGCTCCTGGTCACCAGCTACCTCTACCTGCGGCTGGCGACCGGGCCGTGGCCGCCCGAGGGGGTGCCGCTCCCGGACCCCACACGCCCCGGGATCGCCACCGCCCTCCTGGCGGCGAGCCCGCTCGCCGCCTGGCTCGGGCTGGCGGCGATCCGCCGGGGGCGCCGCTGGCTGCTGCTCCTCGGCGTGGGCGCGGGGCTGGCGCTGACGGCCGGGTACCTGGCCCTGAGCGCCCTCGACTACCTGGAGAAGGGCTACCGGTGGACGGCGCACGCCTACGGGTCCATCGACTGGACGATGGGAGGCTACGCCGCCCTGCACGCGCTCACCGTCCTGCTCCTGGGCGCCGCGATCTGGGCGCTCGGGGCGCGCGGGCACTTCCACCCGGGCCGCTACACGGGCGTGCAGGCGCTGGTGGCCTACTGGGTCTTCGTGGCGGTCGGCGGCGTGGTCTTCTTCGGCGTCCAGCAGCTGGTGCCGCTCCTGTGAGCGCGCGAGGCGGGCGCGCGGGCGTGGGGCGGCGGCCGTGACGGCCCCGGCCAGCGCCGAAGCGGGGGCCGGACGGCCGGTGCGCGAGGGGGTCCTGGCGTTCGGGGCGCTCGGCGGCTTCCTCGCCTGGGCCGCGCAGTTCGGCACCCGCTACGCGCTCGTTCCGTACGTCTGCGGCACGACGCGCGAGGCGCTCCTCCATCTGGTGACCGCCGGGGGGGCGGCGGTGGCGCTCGCGGCCGCCCTGGTCGCCTGGCGGGCGCGCGGCCGGATTCGACGCGTCCAGGCCCGCGCCCCGGACGCCGATCGCGGGGAGGCGCGGGCCCGGCGGGCGGACCGCCAGGCCTTCGCCGCGACCTGGGGCGTCCTGCTCAGCGGCTTCTTCTTCCTGGTGACGCTCGCGGAGTGGATCCCGATGCTGGTCATGGGGGATCCGTGCCAGGCGATCCCCACCCTGGAGCGGCTCATCGTGTGGGAGTCCGGGGCCGGCGATCCCGGGACCCTCGTGCTGGCGAGCGGCCTCGTCCCCGCCGCGCTCCCCGACCCGACCGGCCCCTCGCGGGCGTGGAGCGCCTGGAACTTCGATCCGCTCGTGCTGCTCCTCCTCGGCCTGGCCACCGCCGTCTACCTGGCCGGGCTCGGCCGGCTCTGGCGGCGGGCGGGACGCGGCCGTGGCATCCCGCGCCGGCGGGCCGCCTGCTATGTGGCCGGGATCGCCGCGATCGCGGTGGCGCTCGTCTCGCCCGTGGACGCGGTCAGCGAGGCGCTCTTCTGGGTCCACATGATCCAGCACCTGCTGCTGATGGTGGTGGCGGCGCCGCTGCTGGTCCTGGGCCGCCCCGCCCTGGCGGCGGTGTGGGCGCTGCCGCGGACGGCCCGCGCGCGGATCGCCGGACTGTGGGCCCGGCGACGGGGACCCCGGACCGCGTGGCGGGCGCTCACCCATCCCGTCACGGTGCTCGTCCTCCACGTGGCGGCGCTGTGGGCGTGGCACGTGCCCGTCCTGTACGAGGCGGCGCTGGCGGACCGCTGGGTCCACCACCTGGCCCACGCCAGCTTCTTCCTCACCGCCCTGCTCTTCTGGTGGGTGGTCGTCCACGTGGGCCGAGGCCGGCTCCCGGGCCACGGCGCGGCCGTGGCGTACGTGTTCGCGACCCTGCTCCAGGGGGGGCTGCTCGGCGCGCTCATCACCTTCGCCCCGCGGCCCTGGTACGCCGCCCACGCGCCGGGGACCGCCGCCTGGGGCGTGGACCCGCTGCTCGACCAACAGCTCGCCGGGACGCTGATGTGGGTGCCGACCGGGCTCGTGTACGCGGCCGCGGCGCTCCTCTTGCTCGTCGCCTGGATGCGGGAGTCGGACGCCCGGGCCGCCCGCCGCGAGGCGTACGGGGGGACCCGTGCCCCGCTCGCCCCCTCGCTCGGCCGAGCCTCGGAAGGGAGCGCCGAATGACCCGTCGCACGCGAGAGTCGCCGCCGCGGCCCGGGAGCGCCGCGGCGTGCCTGCTCGTCTTCCTCCCGCTGCTGGCGGCCTGTCAGCTCGGGGCCCACGAGCGGCCATCCCGCCAGGTCCCGGGCGGCGATCCGGAACGCGGCGCCGCCGCGATCCAGCGCTACGGCTGCGGCGCCTGCCACACCGTGCCGGGGGTGCCTCGCGCCGAGGGGCGGGTCGCGCCGCCCCTCACCGACTTCGCGGACCGCGCCTTCGTCGCCGGCGTGCTGCCGAACCGTCCCGAGGCGCTGATCCGCTGGATCCGGGACCCGCCGGCGGTGAACCCGATGACCGCCATGCCGAACCTCGGGGTGGACGAGGAGGACGCGCGCCATATCGCGGCGTACCTGTACACCCTGTACCGCTGAGCTCGTAGACGCTGTACCGCTGAGCGCTTCTCGACGCCTACCGGTCTGCGGTACCCCCGCCTGCGCCGGCTCCGGGCCCCGCGCCCGCGCGACGGCGGAAGAGCCAGTGGTCCAGGCTGTACTTCCCGGGGCCGATCAGGAACAGGCCGGCCAGCACCCAGGCGTTCTTGAAGGCGTGGCCGGGCGTGCCGCGGCCAGTGACGACATGGTTCGTGAAGGCCACGACCATCACGATGAACACCGCGGCCAGCGCCGGGCGGAAGAAGAGGCCGAGGATGATGAGGAGCCCGCCCACGCTCTCGGCCAGGGCGGCCGCGAGCCCCCACCATTGGTGGGCGAAGCCGATGCCGAAGTTCTCGATCGCGCCGCCCGTCCCCGCCCACCGCTCCACGCCGCCGGAGAGCTTGGGCCAGCCGTGCCACCAGATGAAGCCGAACCCGA
>CAZTGV010000012.1:35736-38981 GCA_964613475.1 uncultured Gemmatimonadota bacterium | reverse complement strand
ACGCCCGGATCCACCGGTTCGCGGAGACCCCGCCGATCCCCACCTACCTCTTCGCCTTCGCCGCGGGCCGGTTCCGCGTGGAGGAGGCGGTGCGAGGAGGCCGTCGGATGCGGCTCTTCCACCGCGAGACGGACGAGGAGCGGGTGGCGCGCAACCGGGAGGCGATCTTCGACCTGCACGCCGAAGCGCTCGCCTGGATGGAGGCGTACACGGGGATCGAGCACCCCTTCGGGAAGCTCGACTTCGTGGCCGTCCCCGCCTTCCAATACAACGGGATGGAGCACCCCGGGGCGATCCTGTACCGGGCGGAAAACCTGTTCCTCGAGCCGTCGGCCACCCGCGCCGAGGCGCTCGGCCGGGCGAGCGTGATCGCTCACGAGACGGCGCACATGTGGTTCGGCAACCTGGTCACCATGTCCTGGTTCGACGACGTGTGGATGAAGGAGGTGTTCGCCAACTTCATGGCGGCCAAGATCGTCCACCCGGCCTTCCCGGAGATCGACCACGACCTGCGCTTCGTGCTCGCCCACCATCCGGCCGCGTACTCGGTGGACCGCTCGGCCGGGGCCAACCCGATCCGCCAGGAACTGGAGAACCTGAGCGAGGCGGGGTCACTGTACGGGGCGATCATCTACCGGAAGGCGCCGGTGGTGATGCGGCAGCTGGAGCTGCTGGCGGGCGAGGCGACGCTGCGGGACGGCCTGCGGGAGTACCTGTCCCGTCACGCGTTCGGCAACGCCTCCTGGGACGACCTGATCCGCATCCTGGACGCCCGCACCGAGCGCGACCTCGCGGCCTGGAGCCGCGTGTGGGTGGAGGAGCCCGGTCGGCCCTGGATCCGCCTCGAGCTTGAGTCCCGGGGCGGTCGGCTCGCCGGGGCGCGGGCCGTGCAGCACGACCCCGGCGGCTCGGGCCGCGTGTGGCCGCAGCGGGTCGGCGTCGTCTTCGGCACGGCCGAAGGGCTCCGGCATCTGCCCGTCGTGCTGGACGCCCCCTCGGTCGCCGTGGAGGGTGCCGAAGGCTCCTCCGCCCCCGCCTACGCGCTCCCGGACGGCACCGGACTCGGCTACGGACTCTTCCTCCTGGATCCGAGCAGCCGGGACCGCCTGGCGCGCGCCCTGCCGACCGTGCCGGAGCCAGTCGCCCGCGCCACGGCCTGGCTCTCCCTGTGGGACGAGATGTTGGAGGGCCGGCTGCCGCCCGGCGAGCTGGTGGAGGCGGCCCTCCGGCTGGCGGGGCCGGAGGAGGACGAGCTCCTGGTTGAACGGGCGCTCGCGGACCTGGCCACCGCCTACTGGCGGTTCCTCCCCGCGGCGGAGCGGGCGCGGTCGGCACCCCTGCTCGAGGAGACGCTCTGGTCCCGCATGCACGCGGCGGCGACCGCCTCGCTCAAGGCGACCTACCTGGAGGCCTTCCAGGCGATCGCCGCCACCCCGACCGGTCGGAGCCGCCTGCTGGGGCTGTGGCGGGGCGATCGCCGCGTGCCGGGTCTCGAGCTCTCCGAACGGGACTTCACCCGCCTCGCGTTGGAAGTGGCGGTCCGCGAGGCGCCCGGCTGGCGAGAGGTGCTGGCGGGGCAGGCGGAGCGGATCGAGCATCCGGAGCGGCGGGCGCGCTTCGCCTTCCTGCGCCCGGCCGTGGATGCGGATCCGGAGGTCCGGGACGCGTTCTTCGCCTCCCTGGCCGACCCGGCGAACCGGCGCCGCGAGCCGTGGGTGGTCGATGCGCTGGGTTACCTCCACCATCCGTTGCGGGCCGAGTCCTCGCGCCGGTACCTGCGTCCCTCGCTCGAGCTGCTGGAGGAGATCCGCCGGACGGGGGACATCTTCTTCCCCCAACGGTGGCTGGGGGCGACGCTCGGCGGACACCGCTCGCCGGAGGCGGCCCGCACCGTCCTCGACTTCTTGGAGGCCCACCCGGAGCTGCCGAGGCGGTCGCGGGAGAAGGTCCTCCAGGCGGCGGACCTCCTGTTCCGGGCGGCGGGCGTGGAGCCGCCCGGCTAGCGGCCGCGCCCGCGCGTTGCGTTGTCGTTGGTGACATCTGGCGATATTCTATCGACACGCGCCTCGGCGACCTTCTCGTCCCCCCGAACCCCGGAGGATCCCATGCGCGTCACCATCCGTCCCCTCGTGGCCGCCGCGGCCGCGCTCCTCTTCCTGGCGCCGCTCGCCTGCGCGCCGCCCGCTCCGGAGGAGGGCGAGGCGCCCCCCGCCGGGGAGGAGGCGGTGCCCGACCAGCGCGTACAGACCGACACGGCCGTCGGTGACACGGCGCTGGCCCGCGCCGAGGAGCAGGCCTCCGACGCCTGCGCGGAGCGGGACCCCTGCGTGATCGTGATCGGCGTGGACCCGGCGAACGGCCGCCTGACGTACCGCGAGCGGGAGAGCGGGGAGGATGCCGCGGTCCTGCGGCTCCGTCCCGAGCAGGCCGTCCGCTGGGAGACGGAGGGCGGCGCGCCCTGGGGCGTAGAGTTCCAGCGGAGCCGCTCGCCCCTGCCGGACGCCGCCTACGGCACTCGCCCGGGCATGGAGCAGGGCGGCCGCATCGGCCAGGTCAGTGGGCTGTTCAAGTACTTCGTCGCGGTCGTGTGGGAGGGGCAGCTCTACACGGACGACCCCGAGTTCATCATCTGAGCTCGGCCTCGCCCTCGGGACGCTCGGCCTCGCCATCGGGACCTTCGGCCTCTGCGTCGGGCCGCGCCTCGGCCGGGCCGGCCACCAGCGCCCGGAAGCGAGGCTCGTCCCAGAGCGGGCGGAAGGTCCAGTCCGTCGCCAAGTTCGCCCGCCGGTTCGGGAAGCTCTCCACGTACGACTCGAGCAGGCGGTAGGCCGCCTCGCGCTCGCCGAGCAGGAGGCGGACATTCGCCTCGTAGTAGTCCGCCCACGGCGCGAGCTCCGGGGGCACCCGGTCGCGGAGTCGGGCGACCACGGCCTGCGCGCTGTCCGCGAGCGCCGGTCGCCCCGCCTCCGCCGCGGCGCGCGCCAGCGCGGCCGCGACCCAGAGCGTGCCGTGGATCCGGCTCCGGTCCTGTAGCGCCGCCGGGCTGAGTTCGAGCAGCTCCCCCAGGAGCCCCCAGGCCCGCTCCGGGTCCGGCGGCGTGCCGCCGTCCAGGGCCATCAGGAACATCCGGCAGGCGACGAAGGTCCGGTCCTCCGGAAAGCGCTGGCCGCCGTGCTCGCACCAGCGGATCGCCTCGTCGAACTGCTCCAGGTCCAGCGAAACCTGGAACAAGCCCCGGATGATGT
>CAZTGV010000012.1:0-35636 GCA_964613475.1 uncultured Gemmatimonadota bacterium | reverse complement strand
AAGGCGTCGGCGGCGAGCGCCCGCTCGGCGGCCCACTTCGCCTCCACCCGCCGGTTCTCCAGCCGCATCAGCTCGCTCAGCTCGGCCCACGCACGCGCCAGCGAGGGGTCGCGCTCCACCGCCGCCCGCAGGTCGGCCTCGGCCCCCCGGCGGAGCGTCTCCGGGTCCGCCATGCCGACCGTACGCGACAGACGGAAACGGAGGATTCCGCGGAGGGCGAGCGCCCGCGGGTCCTCCGGCGCGCGTCCGAGCGCCCGTTCCGCGTGGGCCAACCCGCGGCGGTACCACTCCGGATCGTGCGCCTCCACCGTCCGGCCCGGCGCCGAGGCCCGCTCGGCGGCCAGCCATCCACGCAGGCGGATCGGCTCCAGCCACTCGCCGTCCTCCCGCTCGGCGCGCTCGAGCAGCGAGTCCGCCCGCTCGAGCAGCCGGTCGGCCGCCGCCGAGTCGTTCGCCCCGGCGAGCGCCTCCGCATCGACCCGGAGCGCCTCGGCCCGGTGGACCAGCGTCCAGGCCTCCAGGCTCTCCGTCTCCGCTCGCCTCGCGCGCCGCCGGAGCTCCGTCCCGAGATGTCGCCGCAGCAGGTCGACGACCTGGACGACGAGCTCGTCCTGAAGCCGGAAGAGCTCACCCCACGGCCGCTCGAGGACTTCGCTCTCGATCTGGGTGCCGGTGGCCGCGTCGATCAGCTGGATGACGACCCGCACGCGGTCGCCGGAGCGCTGGACGCTCCCCTCCACCAGGCTGCCGGCTCCGAGCACGCGCACCAGGCTGTCGAGCGGAGCCTCTCGATCTCGAAACGGCTTCACACCGAGGATCGAAACCACGTCCAGTTGCTCGATTTGGCTCATCTCTGAGATCACGCCCTCGGTGAGGCCGCCCGCCAGATAGTCGTGGTCGCCGCTCTCGCTGCGGTCCTCGAAGTAGAGGACGGCGACCCGGGCCGGATCGAGGCCCTCGATCGCCGCCGGGTTCGCCGCGCGCACCGCGTCGGAACCGCCGCCCGACCATAGCGTCCAGCCGGCCCAGGCGAGCGCGGCGACGGCCAGGGCGAGCACGGCCGCCAGCGAGCGGCGCGAGGCCCTGGGAGGCTCGCCGGGGGTCGGCGGTCGTCCCTCCGGAAGCTCGCCGGCTGTGGAACCTCGCCGCGGGCCGCCGGGGGCGTCGACCCCGTCCCCCGCGTAGGCGGACCCCGGCGCGAGGCCCGCGGACGGTCCGTCCACGAAATCGCCCGTGAGGCCGGCTCCGGACCGGGCGGCCGGAACCGCCCCGGTATCGGTGGTGCGGGCCGTGTCCCTTGTCCGGACCTCCTCCGCCAGTCGCTGCGTCTCGGGCGAGGGCTCCACGCCCAGCTCACGGTCCAGCCGCTCCGCGAAGCCCTCGTAGGCACGGATCGCCCCGGCGCGGTCTCCGGCGCGGTCCAGCAGCCGGACAAGCCGACGGAGCTGGGCCTCGTCCTCGGGGCAGTGCTCCACGGCCCGGCGGGCCCATTCGATCGCCGGCCGCGGATCGCCGGCCGTCGAGACCCGCTCCGCCAACCGGCCGGCGCACTCGCCCGCCAGCCGTCGCAACCGGGCCCGCTCCCCGTCCAGCCACTTCTCGAAGGCGGGGGCGTCGGAGAGGAAGAAGCCCTCCAGCAGCGGCCCCCGGTAGAGCTCGAGCGCCTCCTCGAGCCGACCCTCGGAGGCGGCCGACACGAAGGCCGGGGCGTCGCACCACAGGAGCTCCGGATCCACCGCGACCTCCTCGTCGCCGCGGGAGACCAGGACGTCGGCGCCGAGTCCTCGCCGCAGCACGTAGAGGGTCTGCCGGAGGGCGTGGCGGGCCCGCTCCTGGTCCAGCTCGGGCCAGAAGACGCCGAGCAGGGTGTCGCGGCGGTGGAAGGCCTCGGGCTCCCCGATCGCTAGGTAGGCGAGGAAGGCCACCCGCTTCGGCTGCGCCAGGACGGAGAGAAGCGGGCGGCCATCGCCCGCGCGCAGATCGGGCGAACCCAGCGTGGAAAACCGGATCATCCGATGAATCAAGCGCTTAGCGCACCGTCACGGGGCCGTCACCGGAGCGCGCGTCGTCGGTGACGGGGGAGCGACCGGCGCGTGACCGGGCTCCTCTATCCTCTCAAACGTACGCGCCGCCCCCGCCGATCTCAAACCGGCGCGGCCGAGAGCCGACGGGCGGAAAAGCCGGCGAGACCGGCGCATTGGCGCCGGCGAACGCCGAAAGAACCGAGGACGAGGAGAACACCGATGCGACGCACCACGCAGGATCCGCGGAGTCAGACGCTGCACGAGAAGAGCCTGCACTCCACCCTGATCGGGATCGCCGCGCTCGCCGGCATAGCGATCGCGGCCGACGTGGCCACCACCGCGCAGACCGCCGGGTCCGCTCTGGCCGAGCGGACGGCCACCACGGTCGACGCCCCATGGCTGGGCACGGCGAGTTTCGCCGCCGAGGCCGCAGGCCTCGAGGCGAGGGACGCCTCTCGCTCCGGGCGGGCCGAAGGGCGCGCCATTCATCCGGCGCCCGGTCCGATCGCGGTACCGGCACCGGAGCTGCGGCCGCTGAGCGGCGAAGGACCCGTGTTCCTCGTGCCCCCCAGCCTCGCCCTGCCGAACGCGAGCGGAGGCCGGGCGGAGAGCGCGAGGAAGGCGGGAACGGCCGAGAGCGGCGCGCGGAGCGAGGAGATCCCGCCCGCGCCGGCTCCGATCGCCGTCCAGGCCCCGGAGCTGCACGCCGCGACCGGTGAAGGCCTGGCCTTCACCGGCCCGGTGACCCTGCGCCGTCCGCCGGCGCCCGCGCTTCCACCGGTTCGGCCGTGAGGACGGGCCGGGAGGACCCCGGCGACGATGTGGGCGCGGCCGGCTCCGCGGTTTCCGCGGGCCGGCCGCGGCCCGTGCGGGCGTCGGTCGGACGCCCCGGAGGCGAGAAAGGGCGCGCGGCCCCGATCCCGTGGAACCGGAGCCGGACGCGCGGTTCGGGTGGACGATCATCTATGGTGGACGGCCGCCCTCCCCGGGGTGGCGAGCGACCGGAGTCCACCAACGCGTCCCCTGCAAGAACGGGTCTAGGGTGCGAGCAGCGCGGGCACGGCGATCGCCGCCCGCGCTCGCAGTGCCACCTCCGTGAGTCCGGAGAGGGCGGTCGCCTCCGGGTTCACCTCGATGAGCGTCGCCCCGGAGGCGGCCGCCGCCGTGGCGATCCCGGCCGCCGGAAACACCACGCCGCTGGTGCCGACGACCAGGCACGCCTCGGCGTCACCGGCGGCCTCGAACGCGCGGCGTAGCGCCTCGCTCGGTAGCGGCTCGCCGAACCAGACCACGTCCGGCCGCAGGAGCGCCCCGCAGGCGCGGCAGCGGGGCAGGGACCGTTCGGAGGTCGTGTCCACGGGATCCCGGTGCGGGTAGCGTCCGGGGCAGGCGGTGCACCGGACGCGGAACAGGGATCCGTGGAGCTCGATCGGATCGGCCCCGGCGCGGCGCGGCGTCCCGCCGTCGGCTCCCGGGCGGTCCGCCGTCCCGGCGTCGGTCCGCTGGCCCACGTCCGCGGCCCGGCCGTGCAGGCCGTCCACGTTCTGGGTGACCAGCGTCACCCCGTCCCGCCGTCGCGCCCAGTCGGCCAAGGCCCGGTGCGCCGCGTTCGGCTCGCACGGGGCCACGAGCTCGCGACGCCAGGCGTACCACTCCCAGACGAGCCGCGGGTCGCGGGCGAACGCCTCGGGGGTGGCGAGCTCCTCCGGCCGGTGCCGCTTCCAGAGCCCCTCCTCGCCGCGAAAGGTCGGGACTCCGGAGTCCGCGCTCACCCCGGCGCCGGTCAGAACCACCACCCGCTCGGCCCGCCGCAGGATCTCGCGCCCGCGGCGAACGGCCTCGCGGTCCAACGCGTGACGCTCGTGTTCCAACGTTCCTCCTCGCGGCGGCATCCAACCTACAGAGTACGCGCGTCCGCCAACGAAACCCCGCAACAGGAGGTGGCCGATGACCCTCTCGCGACCCCGCTCCGCTCCTCGCAGCCTTCGCGCCGTCCGATCCCTGTCGCTCCCCGTCGCCGTGGCGCTGGGGCTGGGCCTCCTGGGGCTCTCGGCCTCCCCGGCCTCGGCCGGCCCCCCGTGGATCGCCGTCGAGCTGCCGGCGAACCCGCACGGCGCCGCGACTCGGGACGCGCTGCTCGTCGTCCGGGTCTACCATCACGACGCCGGCGCGCGGCTTCCGGTGATCGGTCGCGCCGAGGGCCTGGTGGACGGCCGGCGCGCCACCTTGCCGCTCACCCTCGAAGCTCTGGACGGAGCCAAGGGCGCCTACGCGGTGCGCGGCGAGCTCCCCGAACAGGGCGCCTGGGTGCTGGTGATCGAGCTGGACGACCCGAGCGGGGACCGGACCGCCGCGGCACTCGTCGCCATGGCCGGGCCGGGCGAGGTCCGCTCGGTGAAGGTCCCGCACCGCCGACACGAGGGATGGGCGGTGCCGACCGGGGCGGATGCCTCCGAGGTGGAGGCGCTCCTCCGCTGGACGGACCGCGGCATGCGCCGCGATGTGGCGACCGTTCCGGGCCCGTGGCCGCGCGGCGGCTTCATCTTCGGCCTGGCCGCCCTGATCCTCCCCACCGCCGGGGCGTTCGCGATGCGGCGCCGCCGCGGCTGAGCCCGAGCGACCGGGAACGGGCCCGGGCCCTTCGGTCGCCCCGGTCGGCGCCGCCGGTGCCGAGACCTGGGCTCGGGACTAGGCCGGCAGGCCGTGCCGGATGACGCGCTCCATCGCCTCCACGAACCGGTCCAGCTCCTCGAGCGTCGTGTAGACGCTCGGGGAGACCCGGATGCCCCGAAACTCCGGGTGCTGGATCGGCGTGGTGACGATCCGGTGGGCGTGCCACAGCCAATCGTTCAGCGCGACCGGGTCGATCCCCTCGATCTCCACCGTGGCGATCCCGCAGGCGAGGCCGGGCTTCAGGCTGGTGTGCAGGCGCACGCGGTCGTGCTCCAGCAGCCGCCGCGCCCAGCGGTCCCGCAGGACCACGAGCCGCGCCTCCTTCCGCTTCGAGCCGATCGCCTGGTGGAAGGTGAGCGCCTCGGCGACCGCCAGGAAGTTCGCCTCCGGGTGGGTCCCGATCTCCTCGAACTTGCGGATGTCCTCGGAGCGCTCGGCCTGCGCGGCCATCAGCGGCCACACGTCGGCGATCCGCTCGCGCCGGATCCACAGGAGCCCGGTGCCGACCGGGGCGAAGAGCCACTTGTGGAGGCTGGTCGTGTAGTTGTCGCATTCGAGGTCGGGGATCCGGAAGTCGAAGTGGGCCAGGGCGTGGGCCCCGTCCACGATCACCGGGACGTCGTGCCGCCGCGCCATCGCGACGACCTCCCGCACGGGCAGGATCTGTCCGGTCAGGTTGATCATGTGGCACATGAGGAGGAGACGGGTCCGCGGCCCGATCGCGGCCTCGAAGCGCCGCACGACCTCCCGTGGGTCCTCCGCGGGGACGGGGATCGAGATCTCCCGCAGGACGACTCCCTCGCGCCGCTCGCGCTGCCGGAAGGTGGTCAGCATGCGCGGATAGTCCTGGTTGGTGGTCAGGACCTCGTCGCCGGGGGCGAGGTCGATCCCGAGCTGCAGGATCTGGAGGCTCTCGGACGCGTTCCGGGTGATCGCCACCTCTTCGGGGTCCACCCCCCACTCCCGCGCCAGCCGCTGGCGGACGCCCTCCCGCTTCGGCTCCAGGATCCGCCACCCGTTGACGACCGGGAGCTGGTTCGCGTAGTCCAGGTTCCGCTTCATGCTCTCGAGCACGTGTCCCGGCGTCGGCGACACGCCGCCGTTGTTCAGATTCACCATGGAGCGGTCCACGGTGAACGCGCGCTGCACCTCGGTCCAGAACGGCTCCTGGCGGGCGATCTCCTCCGGCGCCCCCGGCGTCTTCGCCAGCTCCTCGAGCCGGGCGCGCGTCTCCGTACCGGGCGAGATCGCGCGCAGCCGGACCGGCGGGATGGGAACGAGGGAGGCGCCCGCCGCGGCGGCGGCCGGGAGCCCGAGGGCGCCGAGAAAGCGACGGCGGGTCACCATGGTCGCGCTCCTGGTGCGAGGAGGGGGTCAGGACACAGATGCACCGTGAGCCGCCGCCCGGCAACGGTCCGAGTTCCGCCGCCTCGCCCAGAGCTCTCACGCATGAATCTTGCTGCCCGAAACCGCCCATGTGGCTGCTCGGACCACACGCCATCGTGCGCTCGCCTCCCCGATGACCCGAAGGGTCGACGGGGCGTCCCGCTCCACCGAAACCGAGGCCGAGCGCCGGCCCGACGGGCGGATGTCCGCCGACGCGCGGGCCGACGCGGCGTCGGTCGCGCCGGGGCACGCCGTCCAGTTCTTCGAGGACCCGGTGTTCCTGGTCGACGCCGTGGCCGCCTTCTGCGCCGAGGGGCTTCGACAGGGTCGCCCGGTGCTCGCCTTCTCCGAAGCCTCCAGGATCGACGGTCTGACGAGCCGGCTCCGGGCGCGCGGCGTCGACCTGGACGACGCGCGGCGCTCGGGGCGGCTCTCGTTCGTCGACGCCCGCGCCACCCTGACCGAGATCATGGGCGAGGCCGGACCGCTTCCGGAGCGCTTCCGGGCGCGGGTGGGCGGCGCGATCGCCGGAAGCGCCGACTCCGCTCCGCAGCACCGGACGCCCCGCATCCATGGGGACATGGTGGACCTCCTCTGCCGGGAGGGGAATCCGGACGCGGCCCTGCGGCTCGAGACGCTGTGGAACGAGCTTGCGGCCGAGCGCGGTTTCGAGCTGCTGTGCGCGTACGACTTGGCGCATTTCCGCGACGAGCGCGACGCCGGCCGCTTCCGGGCGGTGTGCGACCGTCACGCCGCCGTGTTACCCGCCGAGGGCTACGCGCGCCTGGCGGGCGAGGAGGAGCGCCGGTCGGAGGTGGTGCGGCTGCAGCAGAGGGCGCGGGCGCTCCGGACGGAGATCGACCGGCGGAAACGCCTGGAGTCGTCGCTCCGCCGGGCGCTCGAGGCCGAGCGGCGGGCGCGCGAGAAGTCGGAGGAGGCGAGCCGCCAGCAGGAGGAGTTCCTCGCGCTCCTGTCGCACGAGCTGAGGACGCCGCTCAGCGCCATCCTCGGCTGGTCCCACGTGATGAGCGAGCTGCGCTGCGACGAGGCCACCGTGCGCCGCGCGCTCGAAGCGATTCAGCGGAACGCCCGGCGTCAGGTCCACCTCATCGACGACCTGCTGGACGCCTCACGGATCGCGACCGGGACGATCCGGCTCCGGAAGCGCCCCGTGGAGCTCGGCGAGCTGGTCAGGCGGGTCGCGGATGCGGCGCGACCGGCGGCCGAGGCCGAGGGGATCGACCTGCGCGTCTCGGCGGAGCCGGCGCCGCCGATCGAGGCGGACCCCGCGCGGCTGCGGCAGGTCGCGTCGGCCCTGCTCGCCAACGCGATCAAGTTCACGCCCGAGGGGGGTCGCGTGGCGCTCCGGCTGGAGCGGGGACCGGGCGAGGCGCGGATCGTGGTGGCCGACACGGGGCAGGGGATCGCCGCGGAGTTCCTGCCGCGCGTCTTCGACCGCTTCCGCCAGGCGGACACCGGTCCGGCCCGTTGCCACGGGGGACTCGGCCTCGGCCTCGCCGTCGCCCGCCACCTGGTCGAGGCGCACGGCGGCACCATCGAGGCGGCGAGCCCGGGCCCGGACGCGGGCGCCACCTTCACGGTCCGGCTCCCGCTGGACGACGAGGCGAGAGAGGGCTGACGTGCAGCTCCTGGGGATCCACCACCTGACCGCCGTCACCGCGAACGTGCGCGGGAACCACGACTTCTACACGCGCGTCCTCGGCATGCGCCTGGTCAAGCGCAGCGTGAACCAGGACGACGTGAGCGCCTACCACCTGTTCTACGCGGACGCGGTCGGCAGCCCAGGGACCGACCTCACCTTCTTCGACTGGGACATCCCGCCCGAGCGCCGCGGCACCCGCAGCATCGTCCGCACCCACCTGCGGGTCCGGGGCGAAGCCTCTCTGCGGTGGTGGCGGGAGCGCCTGACGGAGCACGGGATGACGACGGGCGAGCCGGAGGAGCGGGACGGTCGCGCGACGCTGGACTTCGAGGACCCGGAAGGGCAGCGTCTGGCGCTGATCGACGACGGAGGGCGGGGGGACCGCTTCGTGTCCTGGGAGAGGAGCCCCGTGCCCGCCGAGCACCAGATCCGCGGCCTGGGCCCGATCGTGCTGAGCGTCCCGGACTTGCATCCGACCGACCGGCTCCTCACCGGCATCATCGGGCTGCGTCCGATCCGCGAGTACCCGCACCCGGTGAGCGTGCGGCCACCCGTCCACGTGTACGAGATGGGGACGGGAGGGCCGCACGCGGAGCTCCACGTGGCCGTGCAGCCGGACCTGCCGCCGGCTCGGCTGGGGGCGGGCGGGGTGCACCACGTCGCCTTCCGGACACCGGACGAGGAGGAGTACGGCGGCTGGACCGAGCGCCTGAACGCGCGCGGCGTCCCGAACAGCGGGCCGGTGGACCGATACTACTTCCGCAGCCTCTATTTCCGGGAGCCGAACGGGATCCTGTTCGAGATCGCCACCGACGGACCAGGCTTCGCCGTCGACGAGGAGCGGGAGTCCCTGGGCGAGAAGGTGGCCCTGCCGCCCTTCCTCGAGCCCCGGCGCGACGCCATCCTGGCCAATCTGGCGCCGATCGAGGGATGAGACGCCGGCCGCTCGCCGCGCTCGTCCTTCTCCTCGCCCTCCTGGCGGGCCTCGCCGCCTGCGAGCCCCGCGCCGGGGAGGATTCGCTGCTGCCGCGCGAGGACGTGGCGGCGCTCGAGGACCTGGTGGAGTCGTACCGCCTGGCGGCGCTGGCGGGCGAATGGGAGGCCCTCGCGGACCTCTACGCGTCGGACGGGGTGCGGAACGCACCGTACGCCGAATCGGTGGAGGTGGGCCCGGACGAGGTGGAGGCCGCGTATCGGACGCTCGAGGCGTTCGAGAACGCTCCCGAGGACATCGACGGGCGCGGGGATCTCGCCTACGTGCGAGGGACTTACCGGGTGAGGCTGGGCGGCGCGCCCGGCGAGGAATCCGGCGACGCGTCCGGAGGCGAGCCCGCCGGGGCGGCCGACGGGGACGGCGGGAGAGCCACGGACGCCGTGGAGGACACGGGGGACTACCTGGCGCTGATGCGGAAGCAGGGCGACGGCCGCTGGCGGATCGCCTATCTGATGATCAACTCGGACCGTCCCCCGCCGGCGCCGGCCCCGACGCCCGAGGACTGACGGCCCGGGCTCCCCGAGCCCGACCGGCCGCGCCTCGGCCCCCAGCGCCGCCGGCGCTTCCCTCGACCCCTGCAGCGCTTCCCTCGACCCGTCCGGCGGCGCTTCGCTCGCCGGCCTCCCGCCACGCGCCCCGGTGGATGACCGCCTCGAGGGAGCGGAAGTGGGCGATCGTCTCCCGCGGGTCGCGCGAAAGCACCAGCACGTCGGCCACCTTGCCCGGCTCCAGCGTGCCCAGCTCCGGGGCATCCAGCGCCCGGGCGCCGTTTCGGGTCGCCATGACCAGCAATTCCCGCGGGGGGATCCCGGCGGACTCCATCGCCTCCAGCTCCTGCTGGTAGGAGGCGCCGTGGAGGGTCAGCGGATTGCCGGCGTCGGTCGCGACCACGACCGTGATGCCTTCCGTATGCAGGCGCCGCAGGTTCGCCGCCGCGACCGCATCGGCCCGGGCCCGCCGCTCGCGCCCCGCCTCGAACGTCGCCGCCGTGAAACGCCCCTCCGGGATCAGCGCCGGCAGCTCCGGAGCGTCGCGCAGCTTCCGCTCCGTCCACGGATCCACGCAGCCGAGCGGGTCCTCCCACTCGGGGACGGTCCCGCGGGCCGCGGCCTCGATCGCCCGTCCCCAGTTGCCCGGTACCACCAGGGTCGGCGCGTAGAGGGTGCCGCGCTCGCGCATGAGCGACACGAGCTCGTCGTCCACCTCGGCGTCCCACACGGAATGGACCAGCATGAAGGCGCCGGCGTCCACGGCCACCTTCGCCGCCCGGAGCTCGGTGGCGTGGACGAGCAGGGGAAGCCCCGTCCGCTCCGCCTCCTCGGCCACCGCGCGGACGCGCGCCTCGATCTCGTCCCAGCGCTCCGGAGGCGGCGAGAGGTACCACACCTTCACCGCGTCGGCCCCCACGGCCGCCAGCTCCCGCACCGCCTCCCGCCCCGCCTCGGGGCTCTCGAGGCCGAAGAACTGGTCGTCGTCCTCCGTGCGCAGCACGTCCAGGCGCGCGTGCGAAATGAGCGGGCCGGCGGCGCGCAGGTGAGGCGCGTCGGGGTCCTCTTCCACGCGGTCCGCCAGCGCGACGGTCCAGCGGAAGCCGCCCACGTCGAACATTCCGGTCACCCCGGCGCACAGGTAGGTCCGGAACCAGCGATCGGGGTTCTCCCGGAGCTCCCGCGCCACCGCCTCGTACGGGTAGCGCTCCCGCAGGTCGATCCCGTCGGGTCGGCCGTCCAGCCAGCCGGTCTGGCTCAGGTGCACGTGGGCGTCGATCAGCCCGGGCGTCAGGAAGCGCCCCGACAGGTCGTGGACCTCGGCGCCCTCCGGAAGCGGGCAGTCGCCACGCGCCCCGACGCAGTCGATCCGGTCGCCGGAGAACACGAGGGCGCCGTCCTCGATCGGGGCGCCGCCGGTCCCGTCCAGAATGGTGGCGCCGAGGAGCGCGGTGGCGCCGGCCCCGTCCTCGTGGGCCTCCGGGCCCCCGGCGCAGCCGGCCTGGAGGAGCGCGCCGAGCAGGATCCCGATGGTTCTTCCGCTGCGAGGCGACATCCGTTCTCCTCCCGTCGAGGCCCGCGGTCTCCGCGCCGCCGGCCAACGTGCCCGTCATCGACCGGGCCGGCAACGTCCCCCGCGGCTCGCGCGCTCCGCCTGACCGGGCCACTTTTCCGCGAACGGCGGGGGCAGGCGTCCCCGCGCAGCCGGCCCAGCGGACGAGGAGGCGGGATGGAGCTGTCCGTCGGCCAGACGGCCGAGCGCAGCCTCGCGCTCACCGAGGCGCACGTGAGGCGCTACGCGGAGATCACCGGCGACTACAACCCGCTTCACTTCGACGAGGCGTTCGCCGC
This sequence comes from uncultured Gemmatimonadota bacterium, assembly GCA_964613475.1. Taxonomy (GTDB): domain Bacteria; phylum Gemmatimonadota; class Gemmatimonadetes; order Palauibacterales; family Palauibacteraceae; genus CAZTGV01. The sequence continues at coordinate 24,557 of CAZTGV010000012.1, read as the reverse complement.
CGGCACGCGGTTCGGCCGCCGGGTCGTGCAGGGGGGGCTGACCACCGGTCTGCTGCACGCGCTGGTGGCCATGGAGCTGCCCGGGCCGGGAAGCGTCTTCATGAGCCAGGACTGGCGCTTCACCGCGCCCGTCTTTATCGGCGACACGATCACGGCCCACGCGGAGGTGCTGAGCGTGCACGAGCGCAAGCCGGTCTGCCGGCTCGGGGTCCGGGTCGCCCGGCAGGACGGCGAGACGGTGCTCGAGGGGGAGGCCTGGTGCTACCGCTTCGCGCCGGACGGGGCGGACGAGGAGGGATGAGCGGGGATCCACGCGGGCGCTTCTCGGGCCGGGTGGACGCGTACGTGCGCCACCGGCCGCGCTATCCCGCCGGCCTGCTGCCGCTGCTCCGCGAGCGGATCGGGCTGGAGCCGGGGTGGAGGGTGGCGGACGTGGGCGCCGGCCCCGGCCTGTCGGCCGAGCCGTTCCTGGAGAACGGGAATCCCGTGTTCGCCGTGGAGCCGAACGACGAGATGCGCGCCGCCGCCGAGGCGCGGCTCGGCGGTCGGCCGGGCTTCCGCTGCGTGGCGGGGAGCGCCGAGGAGACCGGGCTTCCCGACGGGAGCGTGGACCTGGTGCTGGCCGCGCAGGCCTTCCACTGGTTCGAGCCGCGGGCGGCGCGGCGGGAGTTCGCGCGGATCCTCCGGCCCCCGGGCCACGCGGCCCTCGTGTGGAACACCCGCCGCACCGGGGGAACCCCCTTCCTGGAGGCCTACGAGGCGCTTCTCCTCCGTCACGGGACGGACTACGGCGAGGTGCGGCACGACCGCCGGCGCGGCGCGATCGAAGCGTTGTTTCCGGACGGCTACCAGCGCCACGCGCTCGCGCACGTCCAGCGGCTCGACCGGGAGGGGCTGCGGGGACGGTTGGTCTCCTCCTCCTACACGCCGGCCGCCGGCGATCCGGGGCGCGCCCCGATGCTGGAGGAGGCGGACCGGATCTTCGAGGCGCACGCGCGGGACGGTCGGGTGGACATGGCGTACGAGACGGAGGTCTACCTCGGGTGCGTGCCGGAGGCGGCTACCGGGGTCCCGGATGACTGATCGGCGGCGGGGGCGAGTCACCTCCCCGGAGGCGCCGCATCGCCGCGCGGGGCGTGCCCGGACTGGGTCCGGGGCTTCCCCTCGTCCTCCGGCGTGGGCATGGCGCCCATGAAGGGCGCGGCGAGGAGCATGGCGGCCCCGGGGAGCGCGAGCGTCACCAGGGGCACCCAGGAGAGCTCGCCGAAGGTGAACACCCCGAGGATGAGGACGACGCCCGCGACCGCGAGCATGCCGCGGGCGAGCGTCGCGCGCCGGAGAGCCACCAGCACCGACGCCAGGCCGAGCCCGCCGCCGACCGCCTGGATCCACCACCAGGCCCCCACGTCCCGCGCCTCGGCGCCGGCCTCGGGTCCGGCCGCCGCGGGGGGCGACCAGATCGCGAAGGCGAGCGCGTACAGCGACGCGACGATCACCAGGAGCGTCACCCAGTGCCGGCGCGTCGCTTCCCCCTGCGTTCCCATGGGCTCCTCCCGGTCTGCGGTCGGCGCCTTCGAGCGACCGAGGCCGAGGGATCGGGATCGCAAGAGGCGAGCCGACCGTGGCGCGCACCTGCCGCCACGGCGAGCCGGCCGTAGACTCCGGCGGGGGAGCCACGCTCGAACGCCAGCGAGAGCGACAGGGAGGGAGCGATGACCCGCGCGGGGCGGCTGGAGGCGATCTGGATCAAGCGGGAGCGCCGCGGCCGCATGGAGCCGGTGGACGAGGCGGAGGTCGCGGAGGGGTGGGGACTGGTCGGCAACGTGAACCAGGGCATCCGCCGTCAGGTCACGGTGATCGAGCGCGAGGTGTGGGATGCGCTCGCCGAGGAGCTCGGCCCGGAGGTGGACCCGGCGTTCCGGCGGGCGAACCTCATGGTGAGCGGGGTCCGGCTGCGGGAGCGCGCCGGCCGACGGCTGGCGGTGGGGAGCTGCCTGATCGAGCTGGTCGGCGAGACGAAGCCCTGCGCGCGGATGGACGAGGCCCTTCCGGGGCTGCGCGAGGCGCTGGTGCCGGACTGGCGGGGCGGGGCGTACGGGCGCGTGCTCCGCGAGGGGACGATCCGGGTGGGCGATCCGGTGTCCTTCCATCCGGCGGAGCGAGATTGGCGGCGATCGTGAGCCGCGAGGGCCAGAGCAGGGGAGGTCGCGCGTGAGAGAGACCGAGGGACCACGAGACGAGCGGGGCGCGGCGCGAACGATCGGGGCGGGGGGCTTCGCCCCGCCGACGGGCGCGTGGGCCGCCGGGGCGCTGGGCCTCCTCGCCGCCGGCGCGCTGCTGCTCTCCGCGCTGGCGCTCCCGGGCCCCTTTCGGGGCCTCGGCGGCGAAGCGGCGCCGGCCGAGGGCGCGCCCCCGGCTCAGGAGGCGGTCCCCCCGCGAGACGCGCCCGCGGCGCGGGCGACGGGCACGCCCCGGGCCGACTACGGGATCGTGATCCACGGCGGCGCGGGCACCATCCGGCGCCAGGACGTGAGCCCGGAGCGGGAGGCCGAGTACCACGCGGCCCTCGAAGAGGCGCTCCGGGCCGGCTACCGGGTTCTCGAGGACGGCGGGTCCGCCCTGGACGCGGTGCAGGCGGCCGTCGTGATCATGGAGGATTCGCCGCTCTTCAACGCGGGACGCGGCGCCGTGTTCACCCGGGAGGGGACCAACGAGCTGGACGCCGCGATCATGGACGGGCGGACGGGTGACGCGGGCGCGGTGGCCGGCCTCACTACCGTCCGCAACCCGATCCGGCTTGCCCGGCTGGTGATGGAGGAATCGCCGCACGTCTTCCTGGTGGGCGAGGGGGCGCAGACGTTCGGCCGGGAGCACGGGATCGAGGAGGTGGATCCCTCCTACTTCCGCACCGAGGCGCGCTGGGAGTCCCTCCAGCGCCTGCTGGAGCTCGAGCGCGCCCGCGGCGGGTCCGAGGACGGCGCGGCCGACACCTCCGGCGAGGGCTCGCGCGACCGCGCGGCCGACGCCTTCCGCGGAGATTCCCGGCGCGGCACGGCCGACGCCCCGGCGGAGGACCGCGCCTCGCTCCTCGGCACGGTCGGCGCGGTGGCGCTGGACCGGGACGGGAACGTGGCCGCCGCGACCTCGACCGGGGGCCTGACCGGCAAGCGCTTCGGGCGGGTCGGGGACGTGCCGGTCATCGGCGCGGGCACCTACGCCGGCGAGGGATGCGCGATCTCCGGCACCGGCCACGGGGAGTTCTTCATCCGCAACGTGGTGGCGCACGACATCTGCGCCCGCGTCGCCTACGCGGACGCGTCCCTGGAGAACGCGGCCCGGCAGGTCGTGATGGAGGAGCTGGTCGCGCAGGAGGCGGACGGCGGGGTGATCGGGATCGACCGCGGCGGCGCGATCACCCTGACCTTCAACACGCCGGGCATGTACCGGGGGCACATGCTGGAAGGCGAGGAGCCGGTGACGGCGATCTTCGGGAAGGATGGATAGCTTCCCTGGCCGCCCCGCGCCGCCGGCCGTAGCTTTTCGCCCGGCCGGAAGCCCCCTGGGCTCCGAGGGCCTGGATGGGATGCGCTCTTTCGAACCGACCGGGGAGGAGAGATGCGCCGTCTGAACGCCCGTGACCTCGTGACCCTGCTCGCGCTCGCGGTGATGGTGGGAGCCGCGATCGTCGAGCCCGAGTACCGCCACGCCTCGATCCTGTTCGCGGCCCTCGGCGCCGCCGCCTTCCTGGCGGACCGACGCCTCGGCGATCGCGCCGACCGGAGCTGACTCCGGACGAGCTGCGGGCGCACGCCCGTACGATCTCCGAGCAGACGGAGGAGGCGGAGGCGCTGCTCCGAGACCATCCGGAGCCGCGTCTCCAGGCCCGGCCGTCCCCCGAAGCGTGGTCGGCCGCCGAGCACCTCGTGCACCTGGCGCTGACCGCCCGACCCTACCTGGAAGCGATCGACGCGGCGGTGGAGAAGGCGCGCCGCCGCGGCCGGACCTCCGAGGGCCCCTACCGCCGCGGGGCGCTGGGACGGTGGTTCGCGCGCACCATGGAGCCGCCCCCCCGGCGGAGCCTCCCGACCCTGCGCCGCCTGGTCCCGCCCGAGCGGCCCGAGGTCGACGAGGCGCACCGGGCGCTCGCCGAAGCGCGGGACGCCTTTCTGGCTTCCCTTCGCCGCGCGGAGGGGGTCGACCTCGGCCGCGCGAAGCTCCGCTCCCCCTTCTTTCCCCTCCTCCGCTTCCGCGCCAGCGACGCCTTCCACATCGTCCTCGCCCACAACCGTCGGCACCTGTGGCACGCGCGGCGGACCGTCGAGGCGGTTCGGGTGTCCCCTTCCGCATGAGCGAGCGTGACCGGATCGGGACCGAGACCGCCACGCTGGGCGGCGGCTGCTTCTGGTGCCTGGAGCCGGCGTTCGACGAGCTGCGGGGCGTGCGGGAGGTGCTCCCGGGCTACGCGGGCGGGCACGCGCCCGACCCGAGCTACGAGGCGGTGTGCACGGGCCGGACCGGCCACGCCGAGGTGGTGCGGCTCTCGTTCGACCCGGAGCGGATCTCCTTCCGGGAGCTGCTGGAGGTCTTCTTCTCCGTCCACGACCCGACTCAGAAGGACCGGCAGGGAAACGACGTCGGGCCGCAGTACCGGAGCATCGTCCTGTACGAGTCCGAGGCGCAGCGCCGCACGGCGGAGGCCGTCATCGGGGAGCTCGAGGCGGAGGGCGTGTGGACGGGGATCGTGACCGAGGTCGAGCCGCTGGAGCGCTTCTGGCCGGCCGAGGACTACCACCGCGACTACTACCGGAAGCACCCGGAGCAGGGCTACTGCCAGGTCGTCATCCGTCCGAAGCTGAAGAAGTTCCGGGAGCGCTTCCGGACGCTCCGCGAGGAGGCGTGAGGTAGCGGACGGCCGTTCGGGCCAGGATCTCGGCCAACCGCTCCAAGGAGTCGAGCTCCACCCACTCCTCGTGCCCGTGCGCCCCGGCCCCCGCGGGGCCGATCACCACCGTGTCCACCCCCGCCGCGGCGAGCAGCGCCGCGTCCATCCACGGGTTCTCCCCCACGGTCGGCGGCTCGGCGCCGAGGACCTCGGCGGCCGCCGCGGCGACCGTCCGGGCGATCGGCGCGTCCGCGGAGGTCTCGAACGGCTCGCGCACCAGCTCGATCCGCAGCCGGGCCCGGAAGTCGGGGTCCTGCGCGGCCAGGCCGTCCAGCACGGCCTGGATCTCGGCGCGGACCGCCGCCTCCGTCTCGCCCGGGAGGGTCCGACGCTCCACGATGCAGGCCGCCCGCTCCGCGTAGGTGCTCGGCCCCGTGCCGCCCCGGAGGAGCCCCACGTGGAGGCTCGGCGGGCCGAGGAGCGGGTGCCCGGGCCGCTCCGACAGGGCGCGGCCGAGCGCCTCCAGCCGGGCCAGGACGCGGCCCATCCTCAGGTTGGCGTCCACGCCTTCGCGGAACTGACTTCCGTGCGCCGCCCGGCCGAGCGTCTCCACCTCGAGCCAGGCGAAGCCCCGGTGGGCCAGGCAGAGCCCCAGCCCCGTCGGCTCGGTGACCACGGCGGCGTCGGGGCGGACCTCGCGCAGGAGCGCCTCGGTGCCGAGGCTCGCGTGCTCCTCGTCCGCCACCGCCGCCACGAGCAGGTCGCCGGCGAGCGGCGCGCCGGCCTCGGCCATCTTCGCCAGGGCGCGGGCCGCCTCCACGCAGGCGGCGAGGGCCCCCTTCATGTCGAAGGCGCCGCGCCCGAACAGCCGACCGTCCCGCACGACCGGCTCGAACGGCCGCGCCATCCCCGCCACCCCCACCGTGTCCAGGTGCGCGTTGAGCATGAGGGAGCGGCCGCCCTCCGCGCCCGCCGTCGCCCCGCCGTCCGCCGTCGCCCCGGGGTCCGCGCCAATCCCGACGCCGCGCCCGGTCCCCGGCAGTCGCGCGAGGACGCTCGGGCGGCCGGGGGCGGCCTCGCGCAGCGCCACGGCGAGGCCCGCCTCCCGGAGCGCGGCCGCCACGTACTCGGCCGCCTCGGCCTCGCCCGCGCCGCCCGGGACGAGCGAGGGGTTCGTCGAGTCGATCGCCACCAGGTCGCGCGCGGTGGCGACCAGCCGCTCCCGGTCGATGCGCGGCTCCGCGTCCATGGGGCCCGACCTAGCGCAGGGCGGCCGCGGCCGCCAGCGCCGTGACCAGCGACAGCCCGGCCGCGGCCCAGAAGGCGGCCGGCGGCCCCCAGGCCCCCACCAGCACGCCGGCGGCCACCGGACCCACGGTCTCCCCGACCCGCAGCACCATGCCGTTCATCGACAGGAAGGCCGCCCGGTGGCGGTGCGGCGCCAGCCCGGCGAGGAGCGAGAAGATGCTCGGGATGGCCAGGCCGTTGGCGAAGCCGAACAACACGACCGGCGGGAGGACGAGCCACAGCCGGTCGGCCAGCGGGATGCCGACCATGACGACCACGTAGGCGAAGTAGCCTCCGATCACCAGCGCCCGCTCGGACACGCGCCGCGACACCCGGCCGAGCTGGGTGGCCGAGACGGCGGAGGAGAGGGAGACGGCCGACATCACCATCCCGATGGTGAGCGGCGAGGCGCCGAACGCCCCGTCCAGCAGGACGGGGAAGTAGGCGAGGTAGGCGCCGAACAGGATCATGAAGGTGACCGCGGTGGCCGAGAAGAGGACGAGCGCACGCCGCTCGGAGATGCTCCGCCATACGCCGGACAGGTAGGCGCCGATCGGCTCGTGGTCCTCGGGCTCCGGGCTCTCCAGGCGCCGGAGCACCAGGCCGGCGACCGGCAGGGCGACCAGGGGAAGCAGGAACGGATAGTACCAGGCGAAGGTCGCCAGCACGCCGCCGATGGCCGGATAGCTGGCGGTGCCGACGCTCAGCACGCTCGAGTTGTAGCCCATGGCGGCCGCGCGGCGGGTCCCGCTGTACAGGTCCCCGATGATCGTGAGGTTCAGGGAGCCGAGCGCCGCGGCGCCGATCCCCTGCGCGAAGCGGAGCGCCAGCAGGAGCTCGAAGGAGCGCGCCAGCGCGCAGGCGGCGCCGGCCAGCCCGAACAGCAGGAGCGAGGGCACCAGGATCCGCTTGCGACCCCAGCGGTCCGCCGCCACGCCCAGGAGCGGGGTGAGGACGATCCCGGGCACGGTGAACGCGCTGATGAGCAGCCCGATGTCGCGCGAGGAGACGTCCAGGGCCCGCGCGATGGCCGGGAACGCCGGCGTGAGGCTCGAGACCGCCAGGACGGCGCTCAGGGTGACGCCGAAGACGATCAGCAGGTTCGGGTCGCGGTAGAGCGGCCGGGCGGGGTCGGGTAGAGATCCGGGGGCGGGCGCGTCTCGGCTCATGGGCGCGCGGATGATAGGGCGGGCGGCGGACGATGGCGACCGCGCCGAGGTGCAACTTTGAGGGCGGTCGCGGTGTCCATGAAGAGAACGAGCACGTTCAGGTTCCGCGTCAGCTTCAGCGCTCCCTCGGAGGTTCGCATGAGACGTGCGCCACGCGCCCCTCGTCCGTTCATCCTCGTCGGCATCGTCGCCGGGCTCCTCGCGGCCGGTTGCGTCCAGGTCTATCCGCCCCCCGCCACCGCTCCGTCGCCGCAGACGGCGGCGGCGGCCGGCGCCGGGGCGGACTCGACGAAGGACGAGGAGAAATCTCCGTTCCAGCCGTGGGACGAGGTGCTGAAGGACACGGAGGAGATCGACGGCTACCTGACGCTGCACCTGAAGCGCGACCGCACGGTCTTCCTCGAGCTACCGACGGACGCGCTGGACCGTGACTTCGGGCTGGTCATGCACTTCAGCCGGGGCGCCGGGGACTTCAACCTCCAGCAGGGCCTGCCGGTCGGCGGCACGCGGCTCGTCCGGCTCGAGCGGGCCGGGGACAAGGTCTACCTGGTGCACCGGAACCCGCGCTTCACCGCCGAGGAGGGGAGCCCCATCCGCGAGGCGCTCGACGCCAATCTCGGCCACTCCATCCTCGCCGCCTTCGACATCAAGAGCCGGCACGAGGACACGGGCGCGCTGCTCGTCGAGCTCACCCCCTTCCTGGTCTCCGACTACCCCGGCCTCACCAACCGGCTGGAGGCCTATTACGGGCAGGGCGTCTCGCTGGACGAGGGGCGGAGCCGGGTGGAGCGCATCCTGGGCTTCCCGCGCAACGTGGAGATCGACGCGCTGCTCACCTACGGCTCCAGCCGCGTGCCGCAGGCGGGCGGCTTCGGCGTCTCCGACTGGCGGTCGGTCCCGGTCGGGGTCCGCTACTCGTTCTTCGCCCTCCCGGAGACTCCGATGACCCCGCGCCACGGGGACGACCGGGTCGGTCACTTCCTCACCGCGCTGTGGGACTTCTCGCGGGACACGGAGGCCGAGCCCTGGGTGCGCTACGTCTCGCGCTGGCGGCTGGAGAAGGCGGATCCGACGGCGGAGATCTCGGAGCCCGTGGAGCCGATCGTCTTCTACGTGGACCGGAGCGTGCCCGAGCGCTACCGCCCCTACGTGAAGGAGGGGATCGAGGCGTGGAACCGGGCCTTCGCGGCGGCCGGGTTCCGCGAGGCGATCGTCGCCAGGGACCCGCCGGCCGACGACCCCGACTGGAGCGCCGAGGACATCCGGTACTCGACCATCCGCTGGACGCCGGCCTACGGGATGAACTACGCGATCGGGCCCTCGCAGGCGGATCCCCGCACGGGCGAGATCCTCAACGCCGACGTCCTGATCAGCGCGAACTTCACCCGCTTCTGGCAGCTCGAGTACGAGGAGGTCGTCGGACCCGCCGCGGGCGCGGCGGCCGGTCCCGGGACCGGAATCGGCCCGCCGGAGGGCCAGGCGGTCGAGACGCGCGCCGGCGCCGCGGCCGGCCCCGGGGCCTACCGCGCGACCTGGATCGAGCGCAATCGGGAGCTGGAGCGGCTCCAGCGGACGCTGGAGCCCGGATCGGCGGAGCGGCTCTGCTTCGCCGAGCTGGGAAAGGCGCACCAGCTCCGCCTCGGGCACGCCCTGCTGGCCGGACTCGGCGAGCTACCGGTGGGCGAGATGCCCGAGGAGTACGTGGGCGACGCCATCCGGGACCTCGTGATGCACGAGGTGGGGCACGCGATCGGCCTGCGGCACAACTTCAAGGCGTCCTCCGGCATTCCGCACGAGCGGCTGCACGACCCCGACTACACAGCCGAGCACGGGGTCACGCTCTCGGTCATGGACTACGGGCCGGTCAACGTCTCGCCGAACCGGGACCGGCAGGGGCACTACTGGAACCGGACCGTCGGCACGTACGACGTATGGGCGGTGCGCTACGCCTACGCCACCGTCTACGAGCAGCCCGAGGCCGGGCCGCTGGTCCCCGCCGGGACGCCGGTCCGCGACCCGGAGGCGGAGCTCGTCGGCCTGCGGAAGATCGCCTCCGAGGTGGCCGATCCGAGGCACACCTACGGGACGGACGAGGACAACTGGCTCGGCTCCTTCGCGGTCGACCCGCTGACCAACGCCTGGGACCTGGGCGGCGACCCGCTCGCGCACGCCCGGGACCGCGCCGCCCTGGTCGGCGCGGTGAAGCCGCGGCTGCTGGACCGGTTGGTGGGAGAGGGAGACCGCTACGCGCGGCTCCGGGGCGCCACCACCAGCCTGATCGTCGAGCGCTTCGTCTCGCTCATGCCGATCACCAAGCAGGTGGGCGGGCTCCTCTTCCACCGCGACCACCGCGGCGACCCCGGGGAGCGGCCCCCCTTCGTCCAGGTGGCCCCGGAGCGGCAGCGGGAGGCGGTCGACTTCATCGTGGACCAGGCGTTCCGGGAGAACTCGTTCGCCTTCGATCCGGAGCTCCTGAACCGCCTCGCCCCGAACCGCTTCAGCCACTGGGGCACCGGCTTCGTCCAGCTCCCGGTGGACTATCCCGTGCACAGCTACGTGCTGCTGGTCCAGCGAGGGCTGCTGGAGGAACTGCTCGCGCCGCCGCGACTCTGGCGGCTGATCGACAACGAGGTGCGCACCCCGGCGGGCCAGCGGCCCTACCGGGCGAGCGAGCTGTTCGAGACGCTGACACAGGCGATCTGGAGCGAGCTCGGCCGGGCCGGCGCGGCGCGGCCCGCCACCTCCTTCCGCCGCAACCTCCAGCGGGCCCACCTGGAGCGGCTGACCGAGCTCCTGCTGGACACGGCGGGCGGCTTTCCCACCGCCGCGACCCCCGAGGACGGCCGCTCGCTGGCGCGGCGGGAGCTGCGCGAGCTCTCCGGCCGGATCGGGGAGGCGCTGCGGGCGGAGGGCCCGGACGCGATGACGCGGGCGCACCTCGAGGAGTCGAAGGCGCGGATCGACCGGGCGCTCGAGGCCTCGCTGCACTTCCGGGTGCGGGAGCGCTGACCCGACCGGGGTAGGCGCTCTCCGCCCGTCAACGGACCGGGTGACATCCTCCCCGTCCGATCCTATCTTTGCAGAGGCGGCCGGGCCGGCGCTCCCGCCCTTCGGGGGACGGCCCGCCCGGCGCCGCCCTTGCACCCCATCCGGTGGTGGCGGCGGAGTGGAGGCGGTCCCCAAGTGCCCGTGATTCCTGACGTTTTCCACGCGTCGGGGCACCGCGCGCCCACGGCGGACCGGCCTCGGTGGACTTGGAAAAGGCGGTGCTCCTTGCAGAACTCCAGGCGGCGGCCCCCCGACCGGCACAGGCGTCCGGCCTCTCGCCGCGCGGCTCCCGACGGCTCGGCGCGTCGCCTCGGCGGGGCGCTCCTCGTGGCGGCGCTGGCCGCCGCGCTCCCGGCGTCGGCCCTCGCGCAGGACAGGCTGGTGGTGCTCGATCGCGCGGCCGGCGAGGCCGTCCTGGTGGACCCGGGGACGCGCGCCGTCCTGGCGCGGCTCCCCACCGGCCGGGCGCCGACCGAGGTCACCGTGTCGCCGGACGGCCGCTTCGCCTACGTCTCGAGCGCAGGCGGAGCCCCGGCGGGCGGCCTCCCCGTGGCCGAAGCCGCCTCCACGGGCGACGGCGACACGGACACGGGCGCCCGGCCCGCGTCCGCCGGCGCCGAAGCGGGCGCGCCGCCGGCGCGCGGAGCGCGCGGGACGGTGACCGTGCTGGACCTCCAGTCGCGCACCGTGCGGGCCACGTTCGAGCCGGGGGCGTATCGGGGGCTGCGGGGGATCGGGCTCAACCGGACGGGACGGCGGCTCTGGATCACCGCCGAGGCGGACAGCGGCGTCCTGGAGCTCGACGCCCGCGACGGCACCCTCCTCATGATGTGGAAGACCGGAGGGGCGCGGGGCCGGAGCCTGGCGGTGAGCCCGGACGGGCGGAAGCTGTACGTGGCGAACGCCGGCTCGGACTCGGTGACCGTGATCGACCGGCTGACCGTGGCGGCCCAGCGGATCCCGACCGGCGCCGGACCGACGGGCCTCGCCCTGTCGCCGAGCGGCCGCGAGCTGTGGGTCGCCAACCGGGCGGACCACACGGTGACCGTGCTGGACACCTACCATCACGCGCCGCTCCTCACGCTTCCGAGCGGCGGGGCGGAGCCGGTGCGCGTCCGGTTCCGTCCGGACGGGCGCGAGGTGTGGATCGCGCACCGGGGGAGCCACACGCTGAGCGTGTTCGAGACGGGCTGCCGGCACCGGATCGCCGAGGTCCGGCTGCCCGGCGCGCCGGGGGACCTCCTCTTCTCGCCCGATGGACGCCGCGCGTACGTGAGCCTGCCGGAACGGGGCGAGGTCGCGGTGCTGGACGTGGCCACCCGGGCGCTGCTCGAGCCCATCGTGACCGGCGCTTCCGCCGGACTCGCCTGGGCCCGCCTTCCGGCGGCGCCCGCGGCCGGGGCTCGGTGAGCAGCGCGCGGGCCGGCCGACCCCTCTTCCGGGCGCGGCCGGAGCGTCAAGAAAGGCTATCCCCTTGATATCGAGGGCCTTGCGGCGCATCTTCCTTCCCCGTTGATTCGCGGCCACCGATACCCCGGGATCCAGCCTCGGGAGCCGATCGCGCGGCCGGCCCCGATCCAAAGCTCCTTCGCGAGGACGGCGATTGACGAACAGGCACTCGGTGCGCCCCCGGGCCGCCTGGCAGCGAGCCGTCGGCCCGGCGGTCACCGCGATCGGCGTGCTCGCGGTGGAGCTCCTCCTCTCCTCCGGCCTGCCGATCCCGATCCCGAGCGGGCTGCTCATGCTGGCCGTCGCCTACGCCGCCTTCATGGGGGGCACCGGCTCGGGCCTGGTGAGCGCGGCGATCGGGTTCGCCTACTACGCCATCGTCCTTTCGGGCGACCCCCCCTTCCGCTACGCGGCGCCGGACGCGGGGCGCCTGGCGGCGTTCGCCCTGGTGGCCCCGGCCCTGGCCCTCCTGGTGGGGCGCCTGGAGTCGCGGCTCGCCCGCAGCCTGGGCGAGGCCCGCCGCGCGGGCGACGAGGCGGGGGAGGCGGCGCGGCGCTTCAAGTTCCTCTCGGACGCCAGCCGGGCCATGGCCGAGGCGGCCAGCAGCCGGGACACGTTGGAGGCGGTGGCCCGCTACGCCACGGACGGCTTCGCGGACGTCTGCGTGGTAGACCTGATCGAGGACGGGGAGATCCGCCGGGTGACCGCGGTCTCCGCCGATCCCGAAAAGGAGCGGCTGATCGCCGAATTACGGGAGCGCTACCCCCCGGTATGGAGCGGAGCCCACCCGGCCTCCTCCGCGCTCCGGGCCGGCCGGCCGGTCCTGCTTCCTCGGGTGGACGCGCGGGCGCTGGAGCTGTACGGTCGGGACCCGGAGCACCGGCGCCTGCTCGCGGAGCTGGAGATCCGGAGCGCCATGGCGGTCCCCCTGGTGGCCCGCGGGCGGACGCTGGGCGTGATCACCTTCGGCTGCGCCCGGGACGACTTCGCGTACGGGGAGGAGGACCTCGTCCTGGCCGAGGAGCTCGCCGCGCGGGCGGCCCTGGCCCTGAACGACGCCCGTATGTACGAGCGCATGACCCACGCGGTCCGGGCGAAGTCCGACTTCCTGGCGGCCATCTCGCACGACTTCCGCACGCCGCTGAGCACGATCCGGCTGTCGACGCAAGCGTTGCGCGAGGGGACCGTGGGCCCGCTTCCGGAGCCCGCCCGGGAGCACCTGGCGCGGATCGACAGCGCGACCGGACAGCTCCTCGAGATGATCGAGCAGCTGCTCGACTTCTCCCGTGTCGACGCCGACCGGGAGGCGGTTCGGGTGTCGGTCGTCTCCCCCGAGGCGCTGATGCACGAGCTCGCCGGCATGGTCGAGCCGCTGGCCAGGGAGAAGGGGCTTCGGTTCCGGCTGGAGCCGCTCCCGCGCGGCGTCCAGCTCCGCACGGACCCCACCAAGGTGAAGCAGGTCCTCCTGAACCTGCTCTCCAACGCCATCCAGTACACCGAGCGCGGAGAGATCCGCGTTCGCGGGTGGGTCGACGGCGGCCGCCTCTACTGCGAGGTGCGCGACACGGGCCCCGGCATCCGCCCGGAAGACGCGGAGCGGATCTTCCAACCCTTCTGGAGCGCGCGGGTGGGAGCGGGACGGCGGCCGGGCGTGCGGCTGGAGTCCGAGGAGCGGGGTCCGGCCTCGGAAGCCGAGGCGCGCGCTCCGGCGCTCGTGGCCGAGGGGCGTGGTCCGACGCCGGAGTCCGAGGGGCGCGATCCCGCGCCGCCCGACCCCGGCGGCACCGGTCTGGGCCTCAGCGTGGCGCGACGGCTCAGCCGGATGCTCGGGGGCGACGTGACGGTGGAGAGCGCGCCGGGGCGGGGCAGCCGCTTCGTGGCGAGCTTCCGGACCGACTACGCCGCGGAGGCCGACGACAACGGTCCGTCGGTCCTCGAGGGCTGAGCGGCGCGTGCGCCGCCCCCGGCCGCGGGTGGGAGGCTCGGCGCCGCGGGCGGCTCGCTCAGGGCCGGAGGTGCTCCGCGAGGAAGGCGGTCGTCCGCTCCCACGCATCCGAGGCGGCCTCGGCGTGGTAGCGGTCGCCGGACGGGTTCGCGAAGGCGTGGTCCGCTCCCTCGTAGATCCGCACCGAGGCCTCCTTGCCGAGCGAGTCCAGCACCGCCTCGAAGCGTCGCACGTCCTCCACCGGGATGCCCTGGTCCTCGGCGCCGAAGATCCCGAGCAGGGGCGCCCGAAGCGCCTCCAGCCGCTCGGGGTCGGTCTCGACCCGGCCGTAGTACATGACCGCCGCGTCCACCTCCCCGGGCAGGAGCAGGGCGGTCCGCAGCGACCAGCCGCCACCGAAGCACCAGCCGATGCTCCCGATCCGGGGAGCGCCGCGGCGCTCGGCCAGGAACGCCCGCGCCTGCGCCAGGTTGGACTCGGCCGCCGACTCATCCACGCCGCCCGTGAGCTCGCGGGCGCGCTCCGGCGTCTCCGCCACCTCGCCCCCGAACAGGTCCACCGCGAGCGCCAGGTAGCCCTCGCCGGCCAGTCGTCGGGCCTTCGTCCGGATGTCGTCGTTCAGGCCCCACCACTCGTGGATCACCAGGACGCCGGGGAGCCCCCGCGGGCTTCCCTCCGGGTGGGCGAGATAGCCCCGCACCGTGTCGCCGTTCGCCGTCGCGTAGGCGACCCGCTCGGCGACCACTTCTTGCCGTGCGGTGTCATCGGCGCGATCGGGGCCGTCCTCGGGCCGAGACTCCGGCTGGCCGTCGGGTCCGCAGCCGAGCCACGGGGTCGCGAGGACGAGGAGCAGGCCGGCGGCGAGCCGGTCGGGCGCGGTCGGCGGTCGGCGCATCCGATCCTCCTGCCGGAGGTGACGATCGTGGGCGCTCGCCCGCGCCCGGCGGGCGGCGGGCGCGCCGGAGCCTCCCGGCGTGCGTCCAGAATAGCGCCACCCTCCGCCCGCCCGCATCCTCGCCCCCTCGGCCGCGCGGCGGCCGTCCTCCTCCTCGCTCCGGCGCTCGGCGTGGCGGCCTGCGGCGATGCGGTCGGTCCCGGCTCCGATGGGCGCGTGGAGATCGTGGAGGGCCCGGCCACGCTCCGTCAGGGCGACGTCGGCACCCTCCGGGCGGACGTCCGGGATCCCGACGGTTCGCCGGGCGAGGCGGCGGTCGCCTGGTCCGTGCTTCCCGAGGAGGCCGGCTTCGTCACCCCCGAGGGCCGTCTGGTCGGCTACGAGCCGGGGACGCTGCGGGTGGTCGCTTCGCTCGAGGGCGGCGCGGCGGACACGGCGGAGGTCTCCGTCTCCGCCCGCGACGGGCTGGACGGCGGCTTCTCGGTGGTCGGGCACGGCGCCGTGGACGCGCGCTTCACCTCGGACCTGTGGGTGCACGGCACGGCGGCGTACACGGGCACCTGGGGCAGCCGATCCGGGCCGGCCGGCTCCCGGCGCGGCGACCGGCTGTACGCATGGGATGTCGCGAGCCCGGCGGCCGCGCAGCGCGTCGATTCGGTGGCCGTGGACGCCTCTACGGTGAACGACGTGAAGGTCCGCGCGGACGGCGGCCTAGTCGTGTTCACGCACGAGGGGTCGACGGACGCCCGGAACGGCATCACCCTGCTCGACGCCTCCGACCCGCTCCGGCCCGCGCCCATCCTCCGCTTCACGGACCGGATGGCGCCCGGGGTGCACAACGTCTGGGTCGAGGAGGACCACGTCTACGCGGTGGTGAACGGAGTGCAGCCGGAGGTCGGTAGCGGCCTGCAGGTGGTCGACGCCTCGACCGCATCGGATCCGCGGATCGTGGCCGACTTCTTCGGCGGTACGGCCGCCCGCGCCGGGGAGTTCCTCCACGACGTCTACGTGCGTGACGGCCTCGCCTTCCTCTCCCACTGGAACGCCGGCCTCATCATCCTCGACGTGGGCCACGGAATCGCCGGCGGCTCGCCCTCGGCCCCGGTCGAGGTGAGCCGGATCATGCCGCGTCGCGCGCCGGGCGACACCATGCCCTCCAACCAGGTGCACAACGCCTGGTACTGGCCGGAGGCCGGCTGGGTCTTCGTGGGCGAGGAGGACTTCAACAGTCCGGGCCGGCTCCACGTGATCGACGTCCGCGACCTGCGGGAGCCCCGCTACGTGGCGAGCTACCGTCCGGCCGACCACCGGGACACGCCCCACAACGTCTGGGTGGACGAGGAGCGCGGAATCCTCTACGCCGCCTGGTACAGCCAGGGGCTCCGGGCGCTGGACGTCACGGGCGAGCTGCTGGGGGAGCTGGAGCGCCAGGATCGGGAGATCGCGTCCATCCTGTACGACGGCTCGGGCGGCTGCCCGGGGCGGGGAGGCGGCACCGGCACCTGCACCTGGGCGCCGCAGCTCCACCAGGGGCATGTCTACGTCTCCGACATGAACTCGGGGCTCTGGGTCCTCCGCCCCGACTTCTAGCCTCCGCCGGGCGCTCGGGGCCGGTCGCCGGCGTCCGGGTGCCTGAGGCAGTCGACGCGCGGACCCGGGAGGCGGGCTCGCCCGGGCTCGGCGGCGGGGGCATATTGCACGTTCTCCGATCGGTAGCCGACCGGACGGCCGGGGGGACGGGGTGGGGAGGGGCGTCCAACACCCGCGAACGGAGGGCGGAATGCAGGGCTCGCCGCGCAGCGTCCTCGTGAACGGCCTGGTGGCCGGATTGCTCGCCGGCCTCGCCGTGGCCGCCTGGTTCCTCGTGGTGGACGTGGCGGCCGGAGCGCCGCTACGCACCCCTCGCATGCTCGGCGAGGCCTTCTTCGGAGACGGGAACGCGGCGCTGCTCGGCTACACGGCGCTCCATCTCGCCACCTTCGCCGCGCTCGGCGCCGCGGCCGCCGCCTTCCTCGCCGCTTCCGGCATCCCGCCCGGCTGGTTCGTCGGCCTCGTCTTCGGGGTGGGCGCCCTGAACGCGGTGCATTACGGCGCCCTTCTGGCGCTCGACGCCGGCCTGCTGGACCTGCTTCCCTGGGAGCACGTGCTCGGGGCCAACCTCCTGGCGGGGCTGGTCGCGATGACGTGGCTCCACCGGCGAGCGCCCGAGGGCCGATCGATCGGTCCGGCCGCGCTCCGGAAGCGCCCGCTGGCCATGCAGGGGTTGGTGGTCGGGCTGGTCGGGGCCGGCGCGGTGGCGCTCTGGTTCTTCCTGCTCGACATTGCCGCCGGCGTCCCCTTCCGGACGCCGGCCGCGCTCGGATCGGCGCTCTTCCTGGGCGCCGAGAGCCCGGCGGAGATCCGGGTCGACCTGGGGATCGTCGCCGGCTATACCGTCCTGCACGTCGCGCTGTTCTGGCTGGTGGGGATCGGCCTGGCCGCGATCGCGCGCGGGCTCGAGCGGGCCCCGGGCCTCGCCTACCTGGTGATCCTGGGCGCCATCATCCTGGAAGCCGCGTCCTTCGGCGCCCTGGTGGTCGCCGCCCAATGGGTGCTGGGCGCGCTCTCCCTGTGGGCGGTCGGGGTCGGGAACCTCCTCGCGGTGGCGGCCATGGGCGCCTGGATCTGGTGGAGCCGACCGGAGCTCCGGCGGCAGGTGGGCCGCCGGGGCATGGAGAGCGCCGCGTAGCGGAGGCGGTCGGCGCGGGCAGAGCGGACGCGGTCGGCGTGGGCGAGCTGGGCAGGGGCGGCGGGGCCGAGGCGGACGCGGTCAGCGCAGGCGCCGCGGCGGGATTCCACGCGGGGCCTCGCCGAGGGCGCGGAGCACGTCGCGGTCTCGTCCGTACAGGTCCTCGCGGAAGTGGACGGTCCCGTCCGCCTCCGTCCATGCGGTCCAGTACTGGATGTGGATCGGAACGGCGCGGGAGAGCCGCACCGTACGCTCTTCGCCGCGCGCCAGCGCCTCGTCGATCCGTGCGCCGGTCCATCCCTCCTGGTCGGCCAGCAGGTAGGCCGCCAGCTCGATCGGCCGCTCCAGCCGGATGCAGCCCGAGCTGAAGTCACGGACGGTGCGGGCGAACAGCCCCCGCTCCGGCGTGTCGTGCAGGTAGACGTCGAACCGGTTCGGGAACATGAACTTCACCCGGCCGAGGGCGTTCGTCGGTCCGGGCGCCTGCCACAGCCGCAGCCGCCGGAAGCGCTCGGCCGTCATGCCGGACCAGTCCACGGTGTCCGGATCCACCAACGGCGCGTCCGCGCCGTGCCCGGCGTACAGCCGGTAGCCGCCGCGCCGCAGGTAGTCCGGGTCCTCCCGGATGAGCGGCAGCTTGTCGCGCGCCGCGATCCCCGGCGGGAGGGTCCAGGAGGGGTTGAAGACCAAGTAGGTCATCGTGTCGCTGAACACGGGCGTCTGCCGGTAGTCCCGGCCGACGATCGCCCGCATCCGCAGGACCGGGCGCACGTGCTCGATCACCTCCACCCGAAAGGCGGCGATGTTGACGAGGATGTAGCGCGCCCCGAGGTCCTGCGGCAGCCAGCGCCAACGCTCGAGGTTGACCTCGAGCTGCCGCACGCGCTCCGACGCCGGGACGTTCAGCGCCCGCAGGGTGGCCGGTCCGGCGACCCCGTCCTCCTCCAGCCCGTGCCTCGCCTGGAAGCGGCGCACCCCGTTCTCGAGCGCGCCGTCGTAGAGCGCGCCGGACCCCTCGCCGACCTCCTCGGGATCGGGGACCCCCTCGGCCCCGGCCGCCGCGAGGCGGAGAAGCGGCAGGTCGCCGGTCCGCTCCAGCCGCCCGCGCAGGATGGCCACCGCGTGGCCGCGATCGCCGGGGCGGAGGGTGTCCCCCGGCACCGCCGGCCACCCCCCTTCGCGGGCGATCGCCCGGTAGCGGGCCAGCGCCGAGCGAAGCCGGAAGTAGCCGGGATGGGAGGCGAAGAAGAGGTCCTTGAGGCTCTGCTGGATCCTCCCGTCGGCCAGGGCGGCCTCGAGGTGCGCCGGCAGGTCTCCCTCCCGCGGGGAGCCCGTCCAGACGTGGTCCAGGGTCACCGGATCCACCGCGCCGGAGAGGAGGTGGCTCCCGTACGTGAGGTACGCGTCGGTGGCGAGGAGGTCCAGATCGGCCAGCGTCGCGGGATCCGGCTCCGCGCCGCGGCGGAGCTCGTGCCGCGCCGCCGCCAGCAGCGTGGCCAGCGTCAGGAGGTGGTAATCCGTGGGCCGCAGGCCCTCCAGCTCCGCCCCCCGGAGCGCCCGGAGCAGCGAGTCCAGCGCCGCGGTCGGCGTCGCCTCGGCCACCCACGCGGGCCTGTAGTCCCGCTCCGCGTAGAACCGACGCAGCCAGGGTCCGGCGCGCAGGGGCTCTCCGCCGGCCCAGCGCTCGGCCGTCCCCACCGCGGGCGCGTCCGGCCCCTCCGGCGGCTCCAAGCGTGACCGGAGCTCCGCCCGGACCGGCTCATCCCGCCCCGGCTCCGGCTCGGCCGCGGCCTGCGCGCCGGACAGCGCCGGCGGGACGAGGACGGGACCGGTGGCCAGGCAGAGCCCGACCGCCACCAGGCGGAGCGCGGGGCGGAGAATGGGGAGGCGTCGCGTCAGAAGTTCTGCGGGTCCCGCGTCCAGATGACGATCACCCCGCACGTCGCCCGGTGCTTGAACTGGATCGGGACGCGCGCGACGCCGGGATACACCTCCACGCCGGCCACGTCGCCGGGGGAGAGGTCGTCGATGTCGAAGAAGGGCGTGCGGATCCCGTCCAGGAAGTACTGGATCGCGCAGGAGCGGCCGCGGCCCATGCTCACCCCGATCCTCCCCACGCGCGCGCTTCCCACGTCCACGCCGGGGATCCGCCGGAGCATGTCCGTCATCCGGCTCGGATCGCGCTCTTCGATCTCCGTGCGCGTGATGAAGTACCCTTGCTCGCTGTCCATCCGCTCATAGAAGCCGCGGAGCTTGCTGGGCGCCTCGGAGCGAGGGATGTCGGCCGTGATCGGATCCAGCGCCACGTCCATCGCGATCCGCACCTGATGGAGCTGTCCGGACGCCAGGGTGAGCTCCGTGGGGTTCGAGGTGGTGCCGAGGAAGGTCACTACCAGGAGGAGAGGACCGGGTGCCACCTCCGTGAAGAGAAAGCGGCCGGCGTCGTCCGCCACCACGAGCCGCTCCTCGTCGACCAGTCGCACCTGGGCGTAGGGAAGGGGGGTGCGATCCGCCGCGGACACGACCTGACCGGTGAGCGTGGCGGCCCGCTCCTGCCCGCCGAGTCCCGCCGGGAAGAGCGGAAAGAAGAGGATTCCGGCCAGGAGAGACCGGACCACCGCTCGGACCAGTAGGGGGCCTCGACCGTCCCATCGTTGGGCGTGCGACTCGGCCATCTCGCCTCGCCAGCGCCAGGCCCGGACTTCGGTGGAGGATCAAGCCGGCCGCTCCGGGCGTTCGCCGTCGACAACATCAATCTAACGCTCCTCATCGTAGCAGCAAAATTCCGACCGCCCGCTACGCCGGCGGAAGCCGGCCGAAGTCCCTCCGGCCGGATGCGACCCCGAGCCCGACTCCGGTGCCGAACAGGAGCGCCGTCCCGCCGCCGACGAAGGGCAGCAGCCACGCGATCGGCGCGGAGACGACCGCCACGGCCGCGCCCGCGGCCAGGGGCACCCACGGGCGCCGCACCGCGTCCACGTAGCGCAGGCGCTCGCGCACGAAACGCCGCGTCACGACGTAGCCTCCGATCGCCAGGAAGCCGGTCAGTACGACCCAGAGCCAAAATGCGAGGAATTCGAACATCGTCACCTCCTTCGCGCATCCCTACGGAGGCGTCGGGTCCGGCGTTTCAGTCGCCCAGGATCTTGATCAGCACGCGCTTGTCGCGGCGGCCGTCGAACTCGCCGTAGAAGATCTGCTCCCACGGGCCGAAGTCGAGCCGTCCGTCGGTGATGGCCACCACCACCTCGCGTCCCATCACCTGGCGCTTGTGGTGGGCGTCCGCGTTGTCCTCGCCCGTGCGGTTGTGGGCGTAGCGGTCGGGACTCGGGTCGAACGGCGCCAGCCCCTCCAGCCAGCGCTTGTAGTCGGCGTGCAGGCCGGGCTCGTCGTCGTTGATGAACACGCTGGCCGTGATGTGCATGGCGTTCACCAGGCAGAGGCCGTCGCGCACCCCGCTCGCCTCCACCTCGGCCTCCACCCGCGGGGTGATGTTCAGAAAGTCCATGCGCTCGGGCACGTGCAGCGTGAGGTAGGCGGTGTGGGCCTTCATCGATCCTCCGGATTCCGAGGGGCGTGTGCTCGCAGGGCGCACGACGGGCGGATGCGCCCGTGGGAGCGTACTTTTAACAAATGCGCGACCCTCGTCCACCCCGCGGCCGCCGCCGGGCCGGGCCGGCGGCGGGGGCGTTCCGCGGAACGCGAGCCCCTCACGTCGCCTCGGCCGCCGTGTCGGGGGCCGTGCCGGCCGCGGTGCCGAGGACTGTGCTGGGCGGGGCGCTCGCGGCCGCCCTGGCGCTCTCGGGATGCGGCGATCCGGGCGCCTCGGCGGCGCGTGAGGCCGTGGCGGCGTTCGACGGCATGGCGGCCTCGGGGCTGTGGCCCGGCTTCGATCCCCGCGACCTGCCGCTGGCGATCCACGACGGCCGGAACACCTATCTCTTCCGCCACCCGGCCCCGCCCGATGGCTTCCGCCGCCTCCGCGGCGCGCCCGAGGCGTGGCGCTGGGAGGGACGCCACGAGGCGGTCGGCGCCAACACGGTGGCCGAGATCGGCGGCGTGCCCACCGCGGTGACGCGAGTGGAGCGGACGGACGGGCCGCGGCCCGACTCGGTGGCCGCCGTGCTCATCCACGAGGCGTTCCACGCCCACCAGGACGCCCGCCATCCCGACTGGCAGGCGAACGAGGCGGCCCTGTTCGACTATCCGGCCGCGGACGCGGGCGCCATCCAGCGGCGGCGGCTGGAGACGGAGAGCCTGCGGCGCGCCCTGAGCGCTCCGGACGCGGTCCGGCGCGCCTGCTGGGCGCGGGCGTTCGCGCGCGAGCGGACGCGCCGGCACGGCGACCTGCCGCCGGAGATCGCGGCGTACGAGCGGGCGGGGGAGCTCCGCGAGGGACTCGCGCGCTACCTGGAGCGGCGGGCGCTCGGCGACACGAGCCCTCCGGCCCTGCCGCCCGGCGGCTTCCCCCCCGACGCGCCGCGGCTCCGCGCCTACGCGGTCGGCCACGCCCTGGCGACGCTGCTCGACCGCCTGGATCCGGCCTGGAAGGAGGGGCTGGCGTCCGGACGGGTGGAGGGGTTGCTCCCCGCGCTGGAGGCCGCCCTCGAGACCCCGCCGGCGGAGGCGGTGCGTGCAGCCGGCGCTCCGCGGGCCCGCACCGCGTCCCGCTCTTGCGGCGTCTCCCGGGACGAGGTGGCCCGCGCCATCCAGATAGCGCGGGCCGACATCGCCCGCATGCGGCAGGAGCGGACGGCCCGCCGGCGGGCCTTCCTGGAGGCCCCCGGATGGCGGGTCGAGGTCCGGCCCCCCTCCGAGGCGCCCTGGTTTCCGCAGGCGTTCGATCCGATGAACCTCGTCCGGCTCGCCGACGGCGAGCTGCTGCACGAGCGCTGGCTCCGCCTCGGCGGCGAGGCGGGCGAGCTGGAGATCCTGGGCCGCCCCGCGCTCACCGTGCCGATTGGCGAGCACCCGCTCTTCGAGGGCATCCGGGCGGTGGTCGTGACCGGCCTCCGGGAGGCGCCGCGCGTCGAGCGGTCGGGGGACACCCTCCACCTGGAGGCGGACGGGGTGACCGGCCGCTTCGCTCCGGCGCGCCTCGAGCGGGAAGGCCGCATCTTCCTCATCCATCCGGGCGGCTGAGCGGTCCCGAGCGAGCCGAAGCCCCCGCTCCCGACCCGACCTCTCGCGCCTGACAAGACGGATCATGTGAAAAGTGTGAATTAACTTATGGACATCGTGTTAGAATGGCAGGAAGATCTCCGATTCCAGGGGCGGTTCGGGAACGTGCGGACGGCGATCGACGGGCACGGGGAGGCCGGGGCCTCGCCGGTCTCGCTGCTGCTGCAGGCGCTGGCGGGCTGCGCGGGGAGCGATGTGGTGGAGATCCTCCGCAAGGGGCGCGAGGAGCTCGAGGGGCTGGAGGTGCGGCTGTCGGCGACGCGTCGCGAGGAGCCCCCTCGGTGGGTCACCGCCATCCGCATGGGCTTCCACCTGGAGGGGCCGGTCTCCCGGGCGAAGGCCGAGCGCGCCGTGCGGCTCTCGTTCGAGACCTACTGCTCGGTGTGGCACACCCTGCGGCCCGAGGTGGAGCTGGACTGGAGCGTCCATCTCGCGGACCAGGGCGACGGCGCCTCGTGAGGCGCGATCAGTTCTCCAGGATCTCGCCGGTCGGCGTCCAGATGACGATCACCCCGCAGGCCCCGGAGCGGGAGAACTGCACCGGGACCTCGCTCGTCCCCCGGTAGATCTCCATCGCCCAGACGTCCTCCGGCGGCAGGTCGTCCACCTCCATCCCCGCCATGTAGACTCCGTCCAGGAAGATGTGCGGCGGGCAGTTGGCCGTGCCCCGGGTCATCCGCACCGGCGCCTTGCCCAGGTGGCTGGCGCCCACGCTCACCCCCGGGACGCCGCGCAGCAGGTCGCTCGGAAGCCGCGGCTGGCGGTCCCGGATCTGCTCCGGGGTGACGAAGGCGCCGAAGCCCCGCTGCCGACGCTGCCAGAACTCCCGTAGCTTGCCCGGCGTCTCGGCCCGGCGGACCTCGACGTGCAGGTCGGCGACGCGCACCACGGTGGGGCTGAGCAGGAACACGGCGCGGGTCGTGGCGTCCGGGGCGAGCTCCACCTGCACCCGGCTCGGCTGGTAGCCGATGAACCGCACTTCGACCGTATCGACCCCCGCCGCCGTGCGCGGGATCCGGAAGTTGCCGGCGCTGTCCGTGAGGGCGCCGTAGCCGGAGCCGAGGAGGTTCACCACCGCGCCCTCCACCGGACGTCCGTCGGACGCGGAGACGACCTGTCCCATCAACGTCGCGGAGAGAGGCGCGGGTGTCGTGTCGCCGCGCGCCGGCGGGGTCGTGTCTCCCTCCTGCCCCTCCTGGGCGAGGGCCGGCGCCGCGAGGAGCGCGAGGAGCGCCGCGCCGACGAGCACGGAGAGGGCGGGGCGGATCGGCGCGGAGGCGCCCGGCGCCCGGCGCGCGCCCGGCGCCCGGCGCGCGGGCGGCCTCATCGAGGGGGTGGGTCGGGGCACGGGGTGTCGGCCTCCGTATCGGCGCAGGGGTGTCGGCCTCCGTTAGAGAGTCGGGGTGACGGCCTCCGGGTGACGCTGCGTTCGGTCGCGCTCCCCGGCGGGGATGCGGCGTCTCCACGCGGCTTGCTACGGCCGGGATGCGGTCAGGTTCCCTCGGGGCTCGCTCGCGAGCGCCCTGTCGCGCCCGCCGGTGCCGGCTCGCCCCCGCGGCCTTGTGCGCCCGACGACCCCGGCTCGCGTCCGTGCAGTTTTGCGCCGGCCGGCGCCGGCTCGCATCGTTGACGCGCGGCGCGCCCGCCGGCGGGCGACGGGTTCCCGGGTCGGTGGAGGACGAATGAAGAGAGGCGCGCGCTCCCGGATCGCCGACCTCCTGACCGGCTCGCCATCGATGGCCCGGCGTCGCGGCGGGGGCGCGCGTTCCGACCGGCGGCGCCGGTGGGCACGGCTCGCGGGGCGGGTCGCCCTCCTGGCCGCCCTGGCGCTCGGGGGCGCCTGGCTGACGGTCACGGGCGGCGGGCCGGCCCGCACGCCGGGGGCGCGCGCGCTGTCCTCTGGCCTCTACTTCCTGGCCGCGGGAGTCGCGGTCGCGCTCGTCCTGCCGCGCGGCCGGGCCTGGCTGTGGGCG
>CAZTGV010000011.1:0-39856 GCA_964613475.1 uncultured Gemmatimonadota bacterium | reverse complement strand
CCGGGGCGGCCTCCACCGCCCCCTCCGCGCCGCCGGCGGCGGCCGCGGCGGCGCGCGCGGCGTCGGCGCGGTGGGCGATCCGGCGGCGCACCCGCCGCACCTCACCCGGGCTCACCGTCTCGGCCGCGAAGCGGCGGCTCCAGCGCACCGGATGGCCGGCGGCGGTCAAGACGGCCTCGGAGACGTCCTGGATCCGGCGGGCCAGGTCGGACAATGACTGACCGGCCCGGAAGCGAACCAGCAGGTGCACCCGGTCCGGCAGGACGCACGCTTCGACGGGCTGCACGTCCAACCAGCGGCAGGCCGCCAGCAGATGGCTCTCGGTGGCGGCGCGGCGGCGCGGCCCGACCAGAGGGAGGCGCGCCACCGTGGTCCAGGCCAGGTGCGCGTACAGCCGTTGCGCGGGGGGAGGGAACGCATCGGTGGGAAGCGCCGGGCCGGACATGCCCAAGCCTGCGCCGGCGCCTCAATCCCCAGTCATCGGAGCGGGCCGGGTGGCTCGGATTTGAGCGGGCCGGGTGCCTCGGCTCGGAGTGCGCCGGGATCGCTCGGCTCGGTATGGGCCGGGTGCCCCGGCTCGGTGTCGCCGCCGCGCGCGCCGCCCTAGTTTCCGCCCCGCCGGCCGGCTGCCCGCGCGCCCGGGACGTGGTCGGCCCCTCGATCGACCTCGGGAGCGCCCATGAGCCAGAGCGAGCGACCGCGATTCGGGACCCGCGCCGTGCACGCCGGCCAGCGCGCGGACCCGACCACGGGCGCGGTGATGCCGCCGATCTATCAGACCTCCACCTACCTGCAGGACGGCGTCGGCCGCCCGCGCGAAGGGTACGAGTACGCCCGGGTGAGCAACCCGAACCGCAGCGCGCTGGAGGCGAACGTGGCTTCGCTCGAAGGGGGCGGCGAGGGCGCCGCCTTCGCCTCCGGCCTGGCGGCGATCGAGGCGATCGTGAAGGCGACCCTCCGCGAGGGGGACCACGTGGTGTGCGGCATCCACGTGTACGGCGGGACGGAGCGGATGTTCAGGACCGTGTGGTCCCGGTTCGGCCTCGCCTTCGACTACGTGGACACCTCGGACCTGGACGCGCTCCGCGCCGCCCTCCGCCCGAAGACGCGGCTGATCCACATCGAGACGCCGAGCAATCCGCTGATGCGCCTCACGGACATCGCGGCCTGCGCGGAGATCGCGCGCGATGCGGGGGCCCTGCTCTCGGTGGACAACACCTTCGCGACCCCGTGGCTGCAGCGCCCGCTGGAGCTGGGCGCGGGGGTGGCCATGCACTCCACCACCAAGTACCTGAACGGGCACAGCGACATGATCGGCGGGGTGCTGGTGACCCGCGACCCGGAGCTCGCCGAGGCGCTCCGCTACCAGCAGAAGACGACCGGCGCGGTGCCGGGACCCTTCGACTGCTGGCTCTGCCTGCGGGGCACCAAGACGCTCCACCTGCGCATGGCGGCGCACTGCCGCAACGCGGCCCGCCTGGCGACGGCTCTCGAGGCCCACCCGGAGGTGGAGACGGTGCACTTCCCCGGCCTATCCGACCATCCGCACCACGACCTGGCGCGGCGGCAGATGCGGGACTTCGGGGGCATGCTGAGCATCGACCTGGGGAGCGGCGAGCGCGCCCGGCGCTTCGCCGAGTCGACCCGCCTGTTCGCCCTGGCGGAGAGCCTCGGCGGGGTGGAGAGCCTCCTCTCGGTCCCGGCGGCGATGACGCACGCCTCCGTGCCGGAGGCGAAGCGCGAGGCGATGGGCCTCACCGACGGGTTGGTGCGCCTCTCGGTCGGGATCGAGGACCCCGAGGACCTGATCGAGGACGTGGAGACGGCCCTGGCCGGCCTGTGAGAGGGGGCGGGCCCGTCGCCTGAAACCGGCCCGACGGCGCGGGCGTACGGGTCAGGGGGCGCGATCGGCGCCCCGGACGCGGGCGCCACCGGGCGCCGGAGGCGCGAAGACGGCCACCAGGGATCGCGAGGAGCCGAGGATGGAGAACGGAGACGAGGGGATCCAGCGGCGGATCCTCACCCAGATCAGCCCGCTCGCCTGGGAGCACCCGGCCGACCGGGCCGCCCTGAACGCGCTGCGCAAGGTGCCGGGCTTCGATCTGGCCCTGCGCAAGGTGTTCGGGCTGTTCGGCGAGCGAGCGCTGCGCCTCGCCTTCAAGGCGAACGCGGTCCGGGTGACCGAGCGTCAGTACCCGTGGGTGCACGAGCGGCTGCTGCGGGCGTGCGAGGTGCTCGACGTGGCCGAGGTGCCGGAGCTCTACGTCTCCCAGACGCCGATCGTGAACGCCGGCGCGGTCGGCATGAGCGAGCCCTTCATCGTGCTGAACTCCTCTATGCTGGAGGTGCTGGGGCCGGACGAGGTGGAAGCCGTGATCGGCCACGAGGTGGGGCACATCCTGAGCGGCCACGTGCTCTACCGGACGCTCCTCCTTCTGCTCCTCAACCTGGTCGTGTTCCGCTACACGCTGGCCGGGCTGGCCGTCCGCCCGATCCTCATGGCGCTGCTCGAATGGTACCGGAAGAGCGAGCTCTCCTCCGATCGCGCCGGGCTGCTGGCGGTCCAGGACCCGGAGGTGTCGCTCCGCGCCCTCATGCACCTGGCGGGCGGGGTGCGCGGCGAGACGCTGGAGCTCGACGAGTTCATCGCGCAGTCGGAGGCGTACGGCGAGGGCGGAGACCTGCTCGACTCGGTGTACAAGGTGCTGAACGTGCTCGGCGCGACGCACCCGTTCGCGGTCGTCCGGGTGGCCGAGCTCCGCGACTGGATCGAGACCGGCGCCTACGAGCGGATCCTGGCCGGCGAGTACAAGCGGCGGGACGAGGAGGAAGAGCGGCCGTGGCGCCAGGACGTCGCCGAGGCGGCCCGGGGCTATGGCGAGGCGGCGCGGGAGCTGTTCGACGAGGTGGACGCCGCGGTGGACCGGCTGCGCGAGCGGATCGGCGGAGCGTGGAGGGCGCGACGCCCGTCGTGAGGTGCGAATGAGGGTGCTGGTCGTCGGGGGGGGCGGGCGCGAGCACGCGCTGGTGGACCGGCTGGCGCGCGAGGCCCCGGCGGCGCGCCTCCTCGCCGCGCCCGGCAACCCCGGGATCGCGGCCCGGGCCGCGACCGTCCCGGTGGCCGCCGACGACCTCGACCGGCTGGAGGCGCTCGCGCGGGAGCGCGAGGTGGACCTCGCGGTGGTCGGTCCCGAGGCGCCGCTGGCGGCCGGGATCGCGGACCGCTTCGAGGCCGCCGGGCTCCCCCTGTTCGGCCCGTCGGCCGCGGCGGCGCGGATCGAGGCCTCCAAGGCCTTCGCCAAGCGCCTGATGCGCGAGTGGGGCGTTCCCACCGCCGATTTCGAGGTGTTCGACGACGCGGAGGCGGCGCGGGACTACGTGGGCGCCGCCCCCGTTCCGCTGGTCGTGAAGGCCTCGGGCCTGGCGGCCGGCAAGGGCGCGATCGTCTGCCGCTCGCGGGAGGAGGCGCGGGCCGCGGTGGACGCGCTGATGATGGAGCGGCGCTTCGGGGCCGCCGGGGACGAGGTGGTGATCGAGGCCTTCCTGGAGGGGGTGGAGCTCTCCGCCTTCTTCCTGTGCGACGGCGAGGATGCATTCCCGCTCGTCCCCTCGCGCGACTACAAGCGGGCGGAGGAGGGGGACCGGGGGCCGAACACCGGCGGCATGGGCGCCTACGCGCCGGCGGGGGATCCCCGGGCCGGCGTGGCGGGGGACGCGCCGACCGGCGCGGCGGAGGGCGGCGCGCCGGACCCGGCGGTCGAGCGGGCCGGGCTGCTGGAGACGGTCCGCCGCCGGATCACGCTGCCGGTCCTCGAAGGGCTGGCGGCGCGCGGCGCCCCGTACCGGGGCTTCCTGTACGCGGGGCTGATGCTCACCGAGCGGGGCCCGCAGGTGATCGAGTTCAACTGCCGCCTGGGCGATCCCGAGGCGCAGGTCGTCCTCCCGCTCACCGGGTCCGACCTGCTCGAGCCGATGGCCGCGATCGCGCGCGGCGAGCGGCTGGGCCGCTGGGAGGCGGGAGCCGCCGCGGGCGCGGCGCTCGTGACGGTACTCGCCAGCGACGGCTATCCCGAGGCGTACGAGACGGGCCAGCCGATCCGCATCCCGCCGGGGCTGGAGGACGAGGAGCATCGGGTCTACCACGCGGGTACCGCCCTCCGGGACGGCTCGCTCGTCACCGCCGGCGGGCGGGTGCTCGGGGTCGTCGGCCTCGGGGACGACCTGGAGACCGCGGCGGCGCGCAGCCGGGCGGGCGCCGAGGCGATCGCTTTCGAAGGGAAGCGCTGGCGGCGCGACATCGGCTGGCACGCGGGCGCCTCCGGGCTCGCCGAGGCCGGACGTGACGCGCGGCAGGCGGCGGCGACCCGGCGGACCGGCGCCGCGAACGCGTAGGTGCCGGAGCTCCCAGAGGTCGAGACGATCCGGCGGGCGCTCGCCCCGGAGCTGGTGGGGCGGCACTTTCGGGCCGTGCGGGTCCACAAGGCCGACATCGTGCTCGAGCCCAGGCCGCGCCGCGGGCTGTCCGCGCGCCTGGAGGGGGCCCGGGTCCGGGGGGTGGACCGGCGGGGCAAGTACCTCCTGTTCCGCCTCGCGCACCCGGCCGGGCACCGCGAGGTCCTCCAGGTGCAGCTCCGCATGACCGGGCGCTTCGCGCTCGGATCCGGCGAGGAGGCCGCCGCAGGGCTCACCCACCTGGCGGCCGAGTTCGACCTCGACGACGGCCGCACGCTCTACTACGACGACGTGCGGCGCCTGGGAGGATTCCGGCTCCTGGCCGAGCCCGACTGGGCGGAGGCCGAGCGGGCGCTCGGTCCCGAGCCGCTGTCCGACGCCTTCACGGCACGGGTGCTGGCCGAGCGCCTCGAGGGCTCGCGGGCGCCGGTGAAGAACGCGCTCATGGACCAGCGGCGGATCGCCGGCCTCGGAAACATCTACGCGAGCGAGGCGCTGCACGCGGCCCGCATCGACCCGCGCCGCCCCGCCGGCTCCCTGGCGCCCGGGGAGGCGCGGCGGCTGCACGGCGCGATCCGGCGGGTCCTCCGGCGGGCCACCGCTTCGGCCGGCACCACCCTGAGCAACTACCGTGGGCTCGACGGGAGGGCGGGCGAGTTCGGTCCCCGGCTGCGCGTGTACGGCCGCGCCGGCGAGGCGTGCGCCCGCTGCGGCGGGGAGGTGCGGCGCATCGTCCAGGCGGGGCGCAGCACCTTCTTCTGTCCCGGCTGCCAGGGGTGAGCGCCGCCGGACACGGTGGAGGCCCCGCCGTCCGCCGCGCCGGCGGGACGGGGCCCCGCGCGGGCGCCTCGCGCCTCAGGGCTCGAGCGGCTCGCCGGTCTCCAGGTCCACGTGCCGGATGCGGGGCTCGCCCCCGTCCACGTGGAGGAGGGCCAGGGTGACCGGATCGCCGAAACGCTTCGGACCGGCGCTCCCGGGGTTCACCAGCAGGACGGGACCGACGGCGCGCAGGGTCGGCCGGTGCGAGTGGCCGTGCACGATCAGACGGGCCGAGGGGAAGCGGTGGGCGAGCCGCTCGGGACGGAGCCCCTGGTGGCCGTGGATCAGGCCGAATGGCAGGCCGGCCAGGGTGCCGGAGCGGGCCTCCGGGGCGCGGTCGCGGACGCCCCGGCCGTCCACGTTCCCCCATACGGCGTGCACGGGGGCGATCGTCCCGAGGTCATCCAGGATCCGCGGATCCCCGACGTCCCCGGCGTGGAGGATGCCCCGGACGCCCTCGAAGAGGGCGAACACCTCGTCCCGCAGCAGCCCGTGCGTGTCGCTGATCAGGCCGTAGCGTGCCGGGCCGGCTTCGGCGGGCCGGCCTTCCCCGCGGTCCGGCGCCACGACAGGGTCCTGAGGACGCGCGGCGTCGAAACCGATCGCCCGCCGGCCGCGTAGTCGAACGCGACGGCGCCGGCTCGAGGCGGCACTCCCAGCGACGGACACGTGGACTATTCGGAGCGGAGCGACCAGGAGCTCGTCCGCCTGTGCGGCCGGGGAGACGAGCGCGCGGCCGCCGCGCTCGTCTCCCGCTTCGAGCGTCCGGTGTTCTCGATCATCTACCGGATGGTGCGGGACCGGGAGCTGGCGGAGGACCTCGCCCAGGAAGCGTTCGTGCGCACAATGAACAACCTGGATCGGTACGACGAATCCTACAAGTTCTCGTCCTGGCTGTTCAAGATCGCGCACAATCTCACCGTCGACCATCTCCGGCGCCGGGAGCTGGACACCGTCTCGATCCACGGCGCCCCCGATGCCATCACCGCGGACCGCCAGGAGGCGACCGCCATCGCGCTCGAGGACCGGGAGGAGCGGCCCGACGAGCTGCTGGAGGCGCGCGAGCTGGGGGGCGAGATCGAGGAGGCGATCGGGCGCCTGCGCCCGGAATACCGCACGGCGATCCTCCTCCGGCACGTGGAGGGACGCTCATACGACGAGATCGCCGGCATCATGGACATCCCCCTCGGCACCGTGAAGACCTTCATCCACCGGGCCCGGGGGGAGTTGCGGGAGGCGTTGGCGCACCTGGTGGAGACCTGACCGCCCCCCGGGGGGCTGAAACCCTGGGGGCGCGGCGTTCGTAGGGACGACCGGAGAACGAGAGGACGCATGAATGCCAGAGACCCGAACATGGACGCGCACCTCACGCCCGACGAGCTGGACGGCCTCCTGGAGGCGGAGTCCCGGGTGCCGCCGGGGGCCTCGGCGCACCTCGAGGCCTGCTCGGAGTGCCGCCGGGAGCTCGCCGGCCTGCGGGCCCTGAACGCCGCGCTCGCCGGGCTCCCGCGGTTCGAGCCCGCGCCGGCGTTCGCGACCCGGGTGATGGCGCGGGTGCGGCTGACCGTCCCGTGGTACGTCCGCGCATGGGCGACGGTGCGCGAGCGGCTGGGACTGCTCGCCATCGTCCTCACCGGGGCTCTCGCGGCGGCCGGCGCCGCCGGCTGGTGGCTGCTCGGGCGGCACGGAGTCACCGCGATCGGTCTCGCCTCGTACGTGCTCGAAGGCCTGCGGACCCTTCTGGTCCGCGGCATCATCGTGCTGGGGCGGGCCGCCTACGAGCTGGGCGCGGTGGAGCTGGCCGGGAGCCTGTTCGAGGGAGTCGATCCCGTCCAGGCCCTCGCGGCGCTGGGCGCCTTCGGCGCGCTCGGCCTCACAGCGCTGTTCGCGGCGCTGCGGCTGATGCACGCGCCGCGTCTGGAGCGCTCGGCGTGAGCGCCTTCCGCACGACCGGGAGACGGTCTCCCGGCGAACACGACGGAAACGGAATTCACATGGGTATCCGACGAAATCCGAGGCGACTCGAAGGCCCGACGGCGGCCGGGATGGCGGGGATCTTCGCCCTCTTCGCCGGGGGCGGCGCCCTCCTCCTGGCCGGGACGCCGGCCCTCGGCCAGCAGGCGGAGGCGCCGCAGGCGCCGACGGTCGTGGAGAGCGCCGTCTCGATCGCCTCCCAGCCCGGCGGCCGGGCCGTCCTCGAGATCGAGCTCGACGACGGCGCCTCGCACCGGATCGCCTTCGAAGGCGGGACGGTGCGCGTGGACGGCCGACGCGTGGGAAGCTATGCGGAGGGCGGAGCGCTCGAGAACGCGTGGCGTGAGTTCCTCCGCCTGCAGGCGGGCCGGGAGCCCGCGGGACTCGGTCCGGCGCTGCGCGAATGGGAGCCGGCGGGCCTGACGGGCGAGGAGGCGCAGGCGGGCGCGGCGCTTCGCGAGCGGATCGAGGCGGTCCTCCGGCCCCCCGAGCCCGAGCCCACGGCACCCGCCGCCGAGACGGTGGACCGGCCGGATGGCGGGCGGCTGTCCATCGCCCCGGGCGGCATCTCCTTCGAAGCCCTGGCCCGGCAGCTCGAGGGCCTGCGCGCCTCGCTGGAGGGCCTCGGGGAAGCGGCGGCCGGCGCGGACGAGCGGCTCGCCCTGATCGTGCACGACGACTTCGCGGTCGGCGAGGGCCGGACGGTGGACGGAAACCTCGCGCTGCTCGGCGGCGAGCTGTCCCTGGCCGGGACGGTGCACGGGGACGTGCTGGTGCTGGACGGGACCCTGCGGCTCCGCCCGTCGGCCAGCGTCGAGGGCGACGTCCTGCAGGTGGGCGGCTCCGTGGAGCAGGAAGGCGGCCGGATCGGCGGCGAGCTGACGGCGCTCCGGTCCCTGGCGCCCTCCGCGGCGCCCGCACCTCCCGCCACGGCGCGCGCCTCGGAGCGGTCGGCGGAGCGGGCGCGCGCGGTGGCGCGGGCGGAGCGCTCGCGGCAGCGCGGGTTCTTCCGGGGCATCTGGCGGAACTTCGGCCACGCCGTGGAAGGGCTCGTGGCGACCGGGAGCGCCTTCCTGGGCCTCGGGATCCTCGGCCTCATCGCCGTCTACTTCGCGCGGCCCCGGCTCGAGATGGTGGCGGACACGACGCGCCGCAGCTTCGGCCGCTCTTTCGCCCTCGGGTTCGCCGGGCAGGTGCTCTTCTTCCCGGCGCTCCTGGTGATGGTCGTGCTGGTGATCACCTGGCTGGTGATCCCCTTCTTCCTCCTCGCGGTGATCCTGGCGGCGTTCGGCGGCTACCTGGCGGTTGCCCACGGCGTCGGGGAGATCTTCGCCCGGCGCCGCTACCGCTACGAGTGGCTGGAGCGCCTCCGCCGCTCCAACTCCTACTACTACCTATTGAGCGGCCTCGCGCTGCTCCTGCTCCCGTTCGCGGTCGCCTCGGTGCTGTGGGTGTTCGGGGACCTGGCCGGCTTCCTCCGGGGGCTGGTGCTCTTCGTGGCCATCGGCGGGACCTGGGTGCTCGCCACCGCCGGCTTCGGGGCGGTGCTGCTCACGCGCGGCGGCAGCCGGCCGGAGGTGGGGGGGACGGAGGAGTGGATGACCGCGCCGTCGGGCGCCGAGGCGAGCGGGGGCAGCGGTGCGTGAGGCGCGCCGAGCGGAGGCGGCCGCGGGTGAGGCGCGCCCGCTCCGCGCCCTCCTCCCGATCCTCGCGGCCCTCGCCTGGGCCGCGCTGGCCCCCTCGGCCGGCGCTGCCCAGGACTGGAAGGAATTCCGCACCGCGCGGCAGGCGGGCGAGCTCGAGTCGCTGGCCGTGGAGGTCGTCTACGGCGCGGGCCGCCTGTCGGTCGACGGCTCGGACGAGGGCTTCCTGTACGACGTGCGGGTCCAATACGACGCCTCCCGCTTCGTACCGGTCCGAACCTGGGAGGCCGAGGAGGGTCGCGGACGCATCCGGGTGAGCGTCGGGGCGCGCGACTCGGAGAACGGCGCGCACCGCATCCGGCGCGAAGGCGGGGAGATCGACCTCGGGAACCTCCGCAAGCTGGGGGACGCGGCGGGGCGCATGGAAATCGCCCTCGGACGGACGGTGCCCACCGAACTGGAGATCACGGTGGGGGCCGCCGAGAGCCTCCTGCAGCTCGGCGGCGTGCCGCTCCGCCGGCTGGTGCTGGAGACGGGCGCGAGCGACACCCGTCTCTCTCTCGACGCGCCGAACCCGGTCCCGATGCGTGAGATGGAGCTCCGCGCCGGCGCCGCCTCCTTCCGGGCCGAGGGGTTGGGCAACGCCCGCTTCGAGCGGTTCCGGTTCCGCGGGGGCGTGGGCGACGTGACCCTCGACTTCACCGGCGACTGGCAGGCGGACGCCCGGGGATCGATCAGCATGGGGGTCGGCGCCTTGCGACTGCGGCTCCCGCGCGAGCTGGGGGTGCGGATCCGCAAGAGCTCCTTCCTGACCGCGTTCGACGCGCGCGGCTTCGTGCAGACCGACGCGGGATGGCAGACCGAGAACTGGTCGCGCGCCGACGCGCACCTGGAGCTGGACCTGGATGCGGCGTTCGGCTCGATCACGGTCGAGCGGGTGCCCTGACGCGCGCGCCGTAGCCCGAAGCGCGCCGGGCCTGCACCGTGCCCCGAGGCGCGCGTCGCACGCCGGGCCGTGCGGATCCGGGCACGGGCGGTCCGGTCAGCGCCCGGCCGAGCCCGCCTCCACGCCGATCCCTCCCAGCTCCGCCGCGGCGGCCGTCGCGACCGCGGTGAGGGCGCGCGCCTCCGGAGCCTCCGGACGGCCGACGACCGTCGGGGTGCCGCGGTCCCCCTCCTCGCGGACCGCCATCCCGAGGGGGACGGCCCCGAGGAAGGAGATCCCGAGCGCCGCCGCCAGTTTCTCGCCGCCCCCCGCGCCGAAGATGTCGTGGGTCGCGCCGCAATCCGGGCAGGCGAAGCCTCGCATGTTCTCCACCATCCCGAGCACCGGCACCTCGAGCTTCTGGAACATCCGGATCCCCTTGAGGACGCCGCCGACCGCCACGTCCTGCGGGGTGGTCACCATGACCGCCCCGTCCACCCGGACCAACTGACAGAGCGAGAGCTGCGCGTCCCCCGTCCCCGGGGGCAGGTCGACCACCAGCACGTCCAGCTCCCCCCACGACACCTGCTGCAGGAACTGCCGCACGATCCCCATCACGATCGGGCCACGCCAGATGGCCGGGGTATCCTCGTCCACCAGGAAGCCGAGGCTCATCAGGCGGACGCCGTGCGCCTCCATGGGCAGCACGCGGTCCTCCACCATCCGAGGCTTCCCGTGCACGCCGAACATGGTCGGGATGTCGGGGCCGTAGATGTCCGCATCGAGAAGCCCGACGCGGAGCCCTTCCAGCGCCCAGGCGGCGGCGAGGTTGGTGGACACGGTGGACTTTCCGACCCCACCCTTTCCGGAGCTGACCGCGATGACGCGCCGGACCCCCTCCAGCGGCGGGGCTTCCGAGGGATGCCGCGACGACGCCTCGCGGTCGCCGGCCGGACGCGGCCCCGGGGCGGGGCCGGGGCGCGGACCGCCGCCGGGCGGACCGCCGCCGGGGCCGGCCCCACCCGGCGCCGCGGCGGCCGCCCGCGCTCCCGGCCCGACGGCCCCGCCGCGGCCCGCGCCCATCACCGGCAGCGCGCGCCCGGTCGGCTGCGGAGGCTCGTCGCGCGGCGTCACGTTCACGCGCACCGAGGTCACGCCCTCCACCGAGGCGGCCGCGTCGCGCGCCTGTCCCGCCAGCTCCGCCGGATCGTCGGGACCGAGCGCCAGCAGGAACTCCACCTCCCCCTCCTCGCCGACCTCGAGCCCGCGGACCATCCCGGCCGCCAGCACGTCGGCGCCGGAGCGCGGGTTCCGGACGGACCGGAGCGCCGCCGCGATCTTCTGGGCGATCGTGTCCCTGTCCATGCGTCTACCGTGCTGCGGGGAGCGTCCTCGTGCGAGGGGGATCGGGAGGGGCGCGGAGGGAAAGGTCCCCTTCAGCGCGAGCGGTCGCGCCCGGGCCGACCGGCCGCGCAAGCGTCGCGCCCGGGAGGCGGACCGAGCTCTCAGCGCGCGTCGATCGCCTCCACCGTGCGGACTTCGGGCACGACCATCCGCAGGCGCTGCTCGACGCCGGCGCGGAGCGTCGCCATCGACATCGGACAGGCGTAGCAGGCGCCCACCATGCGGACCCGAACCCGCCCGGTTCCGGGATCGAACTCGACCAGCTCGATGTCGCCCCCATCCGCCCGAACGGCGGGCCGGATCGAGGCGAGCACGTCCTCGATCTTCTCGCGCGCCCCCGAGGCGCCGGATGTGGCCGTGTCGGTCATGTGGCCGCCGCTCCCTGTCCCTGGCCGCCCTTCGCGGAACCTACCCGGGGAATTTCACCCCGTCAACGCGCCCGAGTTTCACCGCCGGGCGAGGACGTGCTCCACGATGCGCGCCCCGTGGTCCCGCCCGTTCTCGATGAAGATCCGGCCGGCATCCTCGCCGCCGACCACGCTTCCGGCCACGTACAGGCCGGGGACCGGCGTGGCCAGCGTATCCGAATCGTGGGCGGGGACCCCGCGCTCGTCCAGCGGCACGCCAAGCCCCTCGAGCAGCCGCGTGTCCCCGCGATAGCCGGTCATCGCGAGCACCCAATCGTTCGGGAGCGCGACCGGCCGGTCCCGGGCCAGGTCGCGCAGGAGCACCCGCTCCGGCTCGATCGCCTCCACTCGATGGCGCCACAGGGCGCGGATCGAGCCCTCCTCGATGCGGTTCCGCAGGTCCGGGAGGATCCACGGCTTCACGCTCGCGTCCGGCTCCGGGAACAGGTGGGCGAGCACGACCCGGGCGCCGGCGCGCCAGGTGGCCAGGGCGGCCTCGACCGCCGAGTTGCCCCCGCCCACCACCAGCACGTCCTGGGCGTAGTACCGGTGCGCCTCGCGGAACCAGTGGACCACCTTCGGCAGCGACTCTCCCGGCGCGCCGATCGGATGGAAGCGCTCGAAGCCGCCGGTCGCCACCGCGACCGCCTCGGCCCGCACCGCCCGCGCGACGCCGGCGGGGGAGACGGTACGGGCCTCGAAGGCCCCCGCCGCGGCCCGGAGGGCGGTCACCTCCCGGTACGGCCGCACGTCGAGCGCCAGACGCGCGGCGACCTGGCGGTAGTAGGCCAGGGCCTCCGCGCGGGTCGGCTTCTGACCGGCCACCACGAACGGAACGCCCCCGATCTCCAGCTTCTCGGGCGTGCTGAAGAAGGTCATGCCGAGCGGATAGCGCGCGATGGTGCGGACGAGCGGTCCGCGGTCCACGATGATGCAGGAGACGTCCCGCTCCCGCGCGGCGGCTCCCACCGCCAGCCCGCAGGGGCCGGCGCCGACCACCAGCAAGCGGGTCGTCTCCTCCCGCCAGCCCTCGACGCTCATCGCTCCGCCGTCCCCACGGCCGGCTTCACGATGGAAGCAGGCGCAGGGTGCGAACCGTCCGCGCTCGGACCTCCTCCCGGTAGAGCGGCAGGGGGATCAGCCGCGAGGACTCCCAGCGCTCCGCCATGTCGCGGTAGTGCGGGCTGAACGGATTGCCGCTCTGGCCCGTGGGGAGCAGGAACCACCCCCGCACACGGCCGGGGCGGAGCTCCGCCACGAAGCGCTGCGAGGGGCCGTAGTCGCCGAGGAAGGGCGGCCGCCACGCGCTGCCGTCCAGCGCCGCGCCGCGCAGCGGGTCGGCGGGGCGCACGGTATGGAGTCCGCCGGGGGCCGGGTAGGGGCCCACGTGAAAGCCGAACAGCCGGTCGAGCCAGGGCGACAGGCCGAGCGGGTGGGTGGAACGCTCATGGTGCACGTCGCCCCAGGCCCGCCCGCCCCACAGCGCCAACGCGTCCCGCATGGCCCGCTCCTCGAGCCCCTCGAGCGTCTCGACCGTGTCCGTGCGGACGTCGTCGGCCCACGGCCCGCCGCCCTCCTCGAGCACCGCGAGGAGCGCCGCGTCCGGGAACCAGGCCCAGCGCTCCCTCCCCTCGAACTCGTCGACCACCAGGAGGTCCCGCAGCCGGTAGAGCCAGATATGGAAGAGGGTCGCTTCCGGGGAGTCGATCGAGGCCGACCGGTCCCATTCCGCCAGCCGGCGGCCCGCCGCCTCCTCCCCCGCGCGGACCGCCGCCGCCACCGCGCGCGGCAGGACGCGGTCGGCCATCAGCGTGCGCGTGTCGAGCTGCAGCCGGCGCGCACGGTCGACGGTCCAGGCGAGCTCTCCGCGCAGCCGGTCCACGATGCGGCGCGCCCGGAAGGGAAGCGGGTAGGTCGAGCCGAGCACGCCGTCCAGCTCGCGCGCCTGCAGGTTGTTCGCGCTGGCGAGGAACCCCGCGGCCGGGTCGCGGAGCGCGGGCATCGCCTCCGGCTCCCAGAAGCCCGGCCAGCCGTCCCCGACCCGCTCGAAGGAGACGGGGACAGAGCCGTCGAAGTCGCGCCGCGGGACCGATCCGCTGAGCCGGTAGCCGATCGCGCCGCGCACGGCGGCCCAGATCACGTTCTGGTGGGGCGAGGTGAACCGACCGACGGCGACCTCGAACGCGTCCGGGTCCTCCGCGCGGTTCATCGCCAGGAGGCCTTCGAACTCCGTGGTCGGTCGGTGTCCGGCCCACAGGAGCGAGAGCGCCACGCCGACCTCGGGAAGCGCGTCGCTGACCAGCGGTCCCCGCACGGTCTCGCGCACCCGGTGCACGACCGGCGCGTCCCAACCCCGGACCCGAATCGTCTCGGGCCTCGCCGCGAAGTCCTCCCACCGGTCTCCGCGCCGGTAGGCGGAGCCGTCGAGGTTCACCGCCTCCACCGCGAAGTCCGCGTCGTCAACCATGCCGTTCGTGAAGCCCCAGGCGATCTCCCGGTTCGTGCCGACGACGATCCCGGGGACCCCCGGAAGCGACAGGCCGGCGACGTTCAGCCTCTCCGCCGCGGCGTGCAGGGCCGTCAGGTACCAGGTGGAGGGCGCCCGGAGCGACAGGTGCATGTCGTTGGCCAACAGGGGGTGGCCCCCGAGGGTGCGCACGCCGGCCACCGCCCAGGCGTTGGAGGCGGTCAGCGCGTGCGCCGAAAGCACGCGGAGCGGGTCCCAGGCGGCGCGCTCGACCCGGGCGGGCGCGCCGCCTGCCGGACCCGCCGTCGCGGCCTCCGGCGAGACGCCCGCTACCGGCCAGGGTTCCGGGGACCCGCCCTCCGCGCCCGCGCCGCTCGCCGCGGCCGGTCCTCGCGGCGCATCCGGTCCCCCGGGCGCCGCCGGAGCGGCCCCGTCCTCGCCCGGGTCCGTAATGGTGGGCCCCCACTCCGGGTAGGGAAGCGAGAGATGGCGGAGCTTCTCCGGCGGCAGCACGTCCGCCGCCACCATGCGCCCGATCTCGGCCCGCCAGGGGCCGGACAGGTCCAGGGCCATCAGCTTGCCGATCGCGAAGCTCGCGGTGGCGTCCCAGGGCTGCGGGCGGACGC
Organism: uncultured Gemmatimonadota bacterium; assembly: GCA_964613475.1. Classification (GTDB taxonomy): domain Bacteria; phylum Gemmatimonadota; class Gemmatimonadetes; order Palauibacterales; family Palauibacteraceae; genus CAZTGV01. The sequence continues at coordinate 25,139 of CAZTGV010000011.1, read as the reverse complement.
GGAGCAGGAGGAACTCCGGGGGTAGCGGCCCCGACCGGGCGTCCATCCCCGCGTTCACCCCGTTCACGTAGGCGTCCAGGAGCCGGCGCTCGGCCGGCGGGAGGCGCGCGACGCCGCGGGCGGCCGCGCCCCACAGGTCCAGCGTCCGGGCGAGGCGGTCGGCCGCCAGGGCGGGCTCGCCGAACAGCTCCGCGAGCCGCCCCTGCGCGGTGCGGCGGAGGAGCTCGAGCTGCCACAGCCGATCCGAGGCGTGCAGGAACCCCTGCGCCCGGAACGCGTCCGCCTCCGTGTCGGCGAAGACGTGGGGGATCCCGAATCGATCGAAGTGGACGACGACCCGCGAGGAGAGGCCGGCGACCGGGGCGTTGCCGCTCGGCTCCTGGACCGAGCCCCGCGCCCAGAACCAGGCTCCGGTGACGACCGCGCCCGCCGCGACGAGGAGCGCCAGCGCCAGGAGCGCGAGGCGATCGCTCGGTCGTGCCCCGCTCACCGCGGCCGGGCGGAGGGCGGGGGCGCCCGACCTTCGCCCCCGCCCTCCTCGGCCGCATCGGCCAGCACCAAACGGAAGGAGACGTAGGTCGCCGCCTCGCGCAGGAGGAGACCGCGGGCTTCCAGCTCGTCGAGCCAGGCGCGCGCGTCGGAGGCCTCCGCGCCGAGGGCCTCGGCGACCCCGTCCGCCCGGGCCCGACCGAGCCGCCACAACGCTTCCCAGGCGCGCGCGCTCGGGGGCGTGGCGGAGCCCAACAGCAGCGGCTCGCCGGCGGTCGTCTCGGCGGCCACGGCCAGCCGCTGCCGGTCGAGCGCCGACTGGATCGGCTCGACGTGGTGCTCGCCTACGCCCCGGAAGAGGAACCAGCGGCGCCGCCGCGCGTCCGCCCTCCGGTTCAGCACCAGCTTCACGACCACCTCGTCGGCGCAGCTGAAGTCGATGAGCGGGACCTCTGTGAAGTCGAGCACGGTGAGGACGTGCCGCCGGTCGTCGGCCGCCAGCCGCCCCTCGATGCCGAGCCGGACGGCGCGGCCGGTGGGACGGGTGACGAGATAGCTGTAAAGCCGGGTGCGCGTGATCGCCGGCCGTCCGGCCGCCGCGCCGGCCGCCTGGTGGGCGCCGCTCACACGGCCGCCTTCGCCGGGACGCGGGCCGGCAGCACGATGAGCACCTGCGCCCCCGGGAACTCCTCGAGCCCGGTCCGCAGGGGCGAGATGTCGTCCCACTCGGGCACCCGGGCGATCATCGCGTCTCCGCTGCGGATCCGCACCTCGCCGTTCCACTTCGTCACCTGCCGACGGATCGCCTGCAGCCCCTGGCCGCGACCCGGATCGCGGAAGCGGGACTCCCCGTTCAGGAAGGCCGCCTCCAGGGCGGTGGCGGCGGACCAGCGGTCACCGTAGCGGCGCGCGTGCTCGGCGGCCAACGAGCCGCGGAAGCCGACCCCCACATCCATCACCGCCAGGACGAGGACGTCCCGTCCGAGCCGGCGCTTCCAGTGGTACGTCTGCGCGCACACCCAGCCGGTCGCCTCGGCGTGCTCGAGGATGTTCTGGCACACCTCCGAGAGCATCACGCTGAAGTGGATGACCGCCGGCTTGTCGTAGCGCAGGCGGTGCTCCAGGATCGCCTGCGCCCGGTCCCGCACGTGCTCGACGACCTGGTGGACGTCCTCGTGCGAGCGGATCGGCGTGATCTCGAGCAGGGCGTCCGAGGTCCGGTGCCCCCGGCTCGCCACCGGCCCCACATCGAACAGCTCGGCGGCGCACGGCCAGAAGTCCATCCGTTCCCAGTACGAGCGCACCTCCCCGTCCTCCGGTGGCTCGATGAGCGGCGCCTTCCCGGTCCGGTCCCGCGCCACCCGGCCGAGCGCCAGCAGCCCGACCAGCCCGTAGGGCGTCACCCAGGTCACCCGCCGGGCATCGAACAGCAGCCGCTCCTGCCCGCGCTCGGTCGCGCGGTTCAGCGCCGTGACCAGCTCCTCGAAGGCCACCTCGTCCAGCGTGGCCGGCACTTCCACCACCCGGCTCACCGGCTCACCGCCCCTCCCGGACGCCGTCCCGCAGGAGCCCGCTCTCCGAGCGGAGCGCCTCGGCCAGCCCCGAGGCGCCGCGAAAGGCGGCGTTCCGCGCCGCGAAGCGATTGGCGCGCCGCATCGCCTCCTCCAGCGGATCGCCGGCCAGCAGGGAGGCGAAGCAGGTGACGCCCCACACGTCGCCGCACCCGGTCGGGTCCCCCCCGGGGACCCGGTGTTCGGCCTCCAGCCGCCCGCTGACCGCGGCGCCGGCCGGCCGCACCAGCCGTTCGCCTTCCGCGGCCTCGGGCGCACCGTTCAGCCGCCCGGAGCGCAGGAACTCGGCGGTGGTCACGTAGGCCGCCCCCCGCTCGCCGAGGGTAACCAGCAGCGCCCGGGTGGCCGGGCCGATCGCCTCGGCGGCCAACCGCCAGGGATCCCCGCGGTCGGCGGCCAGGGTCCGCAGCTCGTCCTCGTTCATCTGCACCAGATCGAAGGAGCCCAGCCACTCGCGCCAGCGCTCCAGCGGCCGCGGGGCCCGCACGCCATCGGGACCCACGCCGAGGAGGAGCGAGTGGATATCCGCGTAGAGCGGGCCCCTGACCGCCCCGCGGAGCGCCCGGGCGGCCGCGAGGTCCAGCTCCCAGCCGGCGATGAAGTTCACGTACAGGGCGTCGCACGCCCGCGCCAGCGGGATCACCTCCTCGGCGGACCAGCCGGGCACGCCGCCGCGCAGCCGCTCGCAGCGCCGCGTCGAGTCCCGGTAGTGCAGCTCCACACGGTTGTTGGGCTCGGGCACCGTCCGCACTCCGTCCAGGGAATCGATCCGCCCGAGCCCGCGGAGGAAGGCGTCCGCCCGACCCCGAAGGTCGGATCCGACCTTCACGATCGGGAAGCAGCTCCACCCCTCCACGGCCGCCGCGTCGAAGGCGGACAGCGCGTAGGCGATCCCGCCCCACTCCTCGACCGGGGCCCGCCGGCCGGGGTCCCGGGCGATGATCGTGTCCCACACCAGCGTGCCGAGGATCCCGAGGCGCGGCATACCGGCTCAGAGGCCCCCGCAGCGCTCCACCCGGTAGGTGGCCGCCGCCCCGATCACGCCCGCCATGTCCCCCAGCTCGCTCGTGACGATCCGACAGCTCTCGGACGCCTTCCGGAACGCCCGCCGACGCACCTCGGCGCGCAGCGGCTCCAGCAGGTGGTCCCCCGCCCGGGTCACGCCGCCGGAGATCACGATCATCTCCGGATTCAAGATATTGATCAGGTTGGCCACCCCGGTCCCGAGGAACTTCGCCGTCTCCCGCATGCACTCGGTAGCGTAGGCATCCCCCGCCACGATCGCCTCGTACACCGTCTCCGCCGTAATGCGGCCGAGGTCGCCCCCCACCATCTCGGGCAGCAGGCTGGCGGCGCCCGTGTCGAGCCCCTCGATGGCCCGCGCCGCGATGGCCGGCCCGGACGCGTAGGCCTCCAGGCACCCGTAGTTGCCGCAGTTGCACTTCCGACCGGTCGAGTCGATGGTCATGTGCCCGATCTCGCCGGCGACATCCGCGGCGCCGTGGAAGACACGCCCGTCCAGGACGATCCCGCCCCCGATCCCGGTCCCCAGCGTGAGCCCCACCATCGTTCGGACGTTCCGCGCCGCCCCCATCCACCACTCGCCGAGCGCGGCCGCGTTCGCGTCGTTGTCCAGCACCGCGTCGAGCCCGATCGCGTTCGCGATCAGGTCCCGTAGCGGGAAGTTCCGCCAGCCGAGGTTCGGCGTATCGAGCACGGTGCCGGTCTTCCGGTCCAGCGGCCCCGGCGAGCCGAGCCCGATCCCGATGAAACCGTCGTCGGGGATCTCCGCCTCGCGGCGGGCGTCCTTCATGGCCGCCCGGATCATCTCCACCATCCGGTCGACCACGAACTTCGCGCCTCGCTGCGCCTCCGTCGGCATGGAGCGCATCCCGAGCGGGGTGTCTCCCTCGAACGGGACCACACCCACGTTGATCGACGTGCCGCCGAGGTCCACTCCCACGATGTATCGTCGGCTCTCCACCGTTCCTCATCCTCTCCAGCGGGCGCGCGCCGCGGGCGGGACCGGGTCGCGGCCGACCCGGGCGCCGAATCCGGCTCGCTTCGCATCGCCGCTCGACGTTAGGGCGCGCGCTCCCCGCCGACCAGCCCGGAGGCGGGGCATCAGGCCCGCGCCTCGTCGGACCGCGCGGCATCCGATCGGGACGCCGTGAGCCGGCCCACCCCGTAGCGCTCCACCGCGCGGTGGACGCGATTGAGCACGTCATCGGCGCGGATCAGGCGCATCCGGCCGTGCCGCGGCTCGTTGGTCCGGCGGTTCGGCTCCCCCTCCAGGTTGTAGCGATCCACCCAGAGGTCGCGGTAGGCGCCGTAGGGTCCCACCCGCCACGGGTTCGTGTGACCGTAGAGCCCGATCACCGGCACGCCGAGCGCGCGGGCCACGTGGACCGGCCCGGTGTCGGGGGCGATGACGAGATCGCTCCCGTCCAGCAGCCACAGCAGTCGACGGATCCCGTCGCCGAGCGCCACCTCCGGGCGCGTCCGCGACGCGGCCAGGAGTGCCCCGGTGATCCTCCGCTCCCGCTCCGAGGGTCCGCCCACGATGAGGCTCGTGAAGCCGAACTCCTCCGCCAGGCCGTCGATCACCGAGGCGTAGCCCTCCGGCAGCCAGTCCTTCTTCGGGTTCGCGGAGGCGGGCACTACGGCGACCACCGGCCGCCGCAAGCGGGCGAAGTATTCGCGCTGCCGCCGCCGCTCCTCGGCGGACGGGGCCAGTTGCCAGACGACCGGAGCCGATGGGACACCGAGCACGTCCAGGAACTCCAGGAACATGTCCTGGGTGTGCGCCGGCGGGCGGGCCGGGAGGTGCCGGTTGCAGGACAGCCACACGCCGTCGTGCGCCCGGGCCCGGTCGAAGCCGAGGCGGCGGGGGGCCCTCGAGAGGAGGGTCGGGAATATGCTCTTGAAGTAGATGTTGAGGTTCAGCGCCAGATCGAAGCGCCGGGGGAGGAGCTCCCGGGCCAGCGCCCGCACCCCCGCCAAGCCGTGGGCCTTGTGGAAGACGACCACATCGTCCACCGCCGGGTGCCCCTCGAGGAGCGGCGCGGGCATCGGCTCCACCACCCAGGTGATCCGCCGCGAGGGGTCGTCCCGCTTCAGCGCGGTCACCACAGGGAGCCCGTGCACCACGTCCCCGAGGCCGGTGAGCAGGACGACGCAGATCCGCTCCCCCGAGCCGACGCCTCCGGCGCCGGGCGCCGCCCGCCCGGCGCTCGGAGCCTCGCCGCTCACGGCTCCCCCGGGGACGCGCGCCGGCGCCCCGACCCCCCGCAGCAGGTACCGCCGTCCGGGCCACGGGACGTCGAAGCGGTCCTCGTGCTCGGTAGCGAAGCCGTGCGCGTGGAGGCGGTCCAGCAGCGAGGCGGCGTCCGGCCACACGGTCGCCTCGTAGCGCCCCGCCCGGGCGGCGCCGTCCCCACCCGCCACGTTCGCCTCCACGATCAGGACGCCGTGGGGCCGGAGCACGCGCCGCGCCTCCGCCAGCACGGCATCCAGGTCGAAGGCGTGATCCAGCGAATTCGTGTAGACGCCGTCCGCCGCGCCGTCCGCGAACGGGAGGGCGTGGAAGTCCGCGGGCACGACGTGCGGGTTCCCGGCGCCCGGGTTCAGGTCGACGCCCACCGCGAAGGCGCCGCGGGCGCGGAACGCCCGGACCTCGGTGCCCTGGCGGGCTCCGAGGCAGACCACCCGCCACCCGTCCACCGCCAGCGGCAGCGCGGCGAGTCGCTCCTCGAGCGCGGCCCCGAAGCGCCGATCGTGGGCGCTGATCGACCGGTATCGGAACGCGTCCAGCTTCGTCTTCTGGTGCTCCAGGTACGTCCGATAATCGGGATAGACGCGCCGGGCGAGGCCCTCCCGCTCCTCCCAGCGCTCCCCGATACGACGCATCAGCCAGGCCTTCCGCGCCTGGTAATAGAGGCGGCGCAGGTCCCACCGGATCCGGCGCGCGAGCGCCCCGAGCCTCAACGCGTCCATCCTCGATGCGCCCTCGCGGCGCCAGTCCGCCCCGCGCGCGACGTCCGTCGCGGAGGCTGCCCTCGGGGGTCCAGGAGCGCCTCCCACGCCTCGATCATCCGGGTCGGGTCGAAGCGGATCCGGGTCGCCGCGCGACCCGCCGCCCCCATGCGGTGGCGGAGGTCGCCGTCCCCGAGCAGCCGGTGCAGGGTCTCCGGCAGCTCCGCCGGACCCTCGAGGACGAGGCCCGGCTCCGCGCCGTCCTCGACCGGCGCCAGCGCCTCGCGGGCGCCGCCCACGTCGGTGCTCACCACGGGCACGCCCGCGGCCATCGCCTCGAGCAGCGCGTTGCTCATGCCCTCCCTCTCCGAGCAGAGGACGAAGACGTCGAGCGCGTCCAGCGCCGGGCCCACGTCTTCCCGGTGGCCGACCAGTCGTAGGCGCCCGTCGACGGCGAGCTCCCGGGCCAGCCCCTCCAGGGCGGGTCGCTCCTCGCCCTCCCCGGCCACCAGGACGTGGACGTCGGCCGGGAGCGCCGGCAGGGCCCGAATCAGTCGGTCGTACCGCTTCTGTCTCGCCAGACGTCCCAGCGAGCCGACGACCCGCGCCCCCTCCGGGATCCCGACCGAGCGCCGGAGGGCCGCGCCGCCCGCCGGCTCGATCCGCTCGACCCCCTGGCGGATGGTGACCGCGCGATCGGCCGGGAAGGAGGGGAGCCGCTGCAGGAAGCGGCGGCGGAGCGCCTCGGCATTGAACGCCACCGCGTCGATCCAGCGTCTGAACACGAACCGGTACTTCGCGTTCCGGGCCACGTCCGTCTCCAACCCGATCCGCGCGACCACCCTCGGCACCCCGGCGAGCCGCCCCGCCAGGGCACCCAGCCACACCTTGCGGAAGGTGGAGAGGAGGAGGACGTGTGGCGGACGGCGCCGGAGCTCCGCCGCGAACCGCAGGGCATCATGCAGGGCGAGGTCGCCGCCCAGCGGAAGGAGGCGGGACGGCGCGCCCAGCCCCGCCGCGCGGGCGGCGACCTCGCGGTCGTTGCAGTAGAGCACGACCTCGTGTCCCCGCCGGATCAAGCCCGCGAGCAGGCGCGCCGTGGCGATCTCGGCGCCCCCCCATACGCGAGCGCCGTTGTGGGCGGCGATGCGCAGGCGTTCGGGGCGCAAGGACGGGGGGGGCGCCTCCCGACGCTCCGCGGACAGCCGCGGGGAGGCGACCGTCAAGCGTCCCCCGAAGCCCGGCCGGGATCGGCGTCAACCGGCTCGAGGGCGCGCCCCGGGGCGGACGTCCGCCTCGCGCCGCTCGGGAGGAGCTCCGCGAACTCCCCGTCCTCCTCCAGCTCCTCGATCCCGCGGCGGGCGCGCGTCTCCCCTCCGGCGCGGATCCGGGCCCGGATGCGCCGGTTCCGCTCGATCGAGGCGAGCGTCTTGTAGGGCCGTTCGTGGTCCAGGTGGACGAGCACGGCGCGGTGCCGCACCTGCTTCCCCCGCACGCCGAGGTGGACCAGACGGTCGCCGAACCCGCGGTCCTGGCCCTTGTAGCCCATCTCCTCGTCGAACCCGTTCACCGCGAACACGTCCTCCCTCCAGGCCGACGCGTTCCCGCCGTTCCACCCCACGCCGGTCGGCGTCAGCGCGTCGAGCGCGGCCGCCAGGCGGCGGCGCCGGGTGAGGCGCAGCACCCGGTGGCCGGGCCGCCAGCCGTGGCGCACGAGCCAGCCGAGGCGGGTTGCGCGGCCGCTCAGGACGTCCTCGGGCCGGATGCGCTCGCTCGTCGGTCGCGGGAGGCGGAGCGCGCCGCCCGACAGGTAGCGGCCCGGCTCGGCGAGCCGCCGGTGGGTCTCCACGAAGTCGTCGCGCGGGATGCAGTCGCCGTCGGAGAAGATGAGGTAGTCGCCCCGGGACGCCACGATCGCCCGATTGAGGGCCCTCGACTTGCGGAACCCGCGGTCCTCCTGCCACAAGTGCCGCACGCGGAGCCCCGTCTCCGACCGAAGGCGCTCCACGACGGCCGCGGTCGCGGGACCGGATCCGTCGTCGGCCACCAGCAACTCGAACTTCCGGTGCGTCTGCACGGAGTAGCCCAGGAGCACCTTCTCTAGCCACGCCGGCTGCCGGTAGGTGGCCAGGACGACCGAGACGGAGGGACCCACCCCGGGCCTGCGCCTCAGTCGCCGACCTGGAGCACGGCCAGGAACGCCTCCTGCGGCACCTCCACCGTGCCGACCTGCTTCATCCGCCGCTTCCCCACCTTCTGCTTCTCCAGCAGCTTCCGCTTCCGGGTCACGTCCCCACCGTAGCACTTGGCGGTTACGTTCTTCCGGAGCGGCCGCACGGTCTCGCGGGCGATGACGTCCTTCCCGATCGCCGCCTGGATCGCCACCTCGTACAGCTGCCGCGGGATGAGCTCCTTCAGCTTCTCCGCCACCTTCCGGCCGTAGTCGTAGGCCCGGTCGCGGTGCACGATGACCGAGAGCGCGTCCACCGGGTCCCCGTTCAGCAGCAGGTCCAGCTTCACCAGGTCCGAGGCGCGGTAGCCGGCCACCTCGTAGTCCATCGCCGCGTAGCCGCGCGACACCGACTTCAGCCGGTCGTAGAAGTCGAGGACGATCTCGGCCAGCGGGATGTCGTACGTCATCTCCACCCGCTGCGGGTCCAGGTAGTGGAGGTTCACGTACTCGGCCCGGCGGTCGTGGCACAGCGCCTGGATTCCGCCGATGTACTCGGACGGGCAGAGGATCCGCAGGCGCACGAACGGCTCCTCGATGGTCTCGCTGCGGCCCCGGTCCGGCATGCGGCTCGGGTTCTCCACCTCGACCGTCTCCCCGCCCCGCAGGTGGACCCGGTACTCCACGTTGGGGATCGTGGTCACCAGGTCGAGGTCGAACTCGCGCTCCAGCCGCTCCTGCACGATCTCCATGTGCAAGAGCCCCAGGAAGCCGCAGCGGAAGCCGAAGCCGAGGGCGGCGGAGGTCTCCGGCTCATAGTGGAGGCTGGCGTCGTTCAGCTTCAGCTTCTCCAGCGCATCCCGCAGCTCCTCGAACTGGTCCGAGTCGCTCGGATAGAGGCCGGCGAAGACCATCGGCTTGACCTCCTTGTAGCCGGGCAGCAGCTCGGAGGCCCGCCGGTCCGCGTCCAGCACGGTGTCCCCGACCCGCGTGTCCCCCACCCGCTTGATCTGGGCGGTGAGATAGCCGACGTCCCCGGTCTCGAGCCGCTCGGTCGGGACGAAGCCGAGGCGCATGTAACCGACCTCGTCCACCTCGTAGGTGGCCTCGATCTGGCCGAAGGCGATGCGTGTGCCCGGGGCGAGCGCCCCGTCCACCACCCGCACGAGCGGGACGGCCCCGCGGTACTTGTCGTACTGGGAGTCGAAGATCAGCGCCCGGAGCGGCGAGTCCGGATCGCCGCCGGGCGGCGGGATCCTCCTCACGATCGCCTCCAGGACGGCGTCCACCCCGGTCCCCTCCTTCGCCGAGGCGAGGATCACCTCCTCGGGCGCGCAGCCGAGGAGCTCGACCAGCTCGTCGCGGGCGCCCTCGGCGTCCGCCGAGGGGAGGTCGATCTTGTTCACCACCGGGAGGACCTCCAGCCCCGCGTCCAGGGCGAGAAACAGGTTGGCGAGCGTCTGCGCCTCCACCCCCTGGCTCGCGTCCACCACCAGCAGGGCGCCTTCGCAGGCGGCCAGGCTTCGGCTCACCTCGTAGCTGAAGTCCACGTGCCCCGGGGTGTCGATCAGGTTCAGCCGATACCGGCGGCCGTCGGCCGCGTCGTAGGACATGCGGATCGCGTTCAGCTTGATGGTGATCCCACGCTCCCGCTCCAGCTCCATCGAGTCCAGGATCTGCTCCTTCATCCTCCTGGGCTCCACGGAGCGCGTGCGCTCGAGGAGGCGATCGGCCAGGGTGGACTTCCCGTGGTCGATGTGCGCGATGATCGAAAAGTTGCGGATCAGGTCGGTGGGCACGGTGCCCCTCTGTTCGTGTCCGGATGTCAGGGCGCGGCCGGCGGGCGCCCCCACCCGCCCCGGGGGTGCCGGCCCGCCGTTATACCGACCTTCGCCGCGGGCGATCCCCAGCGGGCGGGTCACGCCACGGGCGCGAGGCGGATCCGTATCCCCCCCCCGTCCGGATGGCGGTCGGCGCGCACCCCCGCGCGACGGGCCAGCTCGGCCACCTCCTCCCACCCCTCCTCGGAAAATGGAGGCGGCTCGGGCGTCGGACGGCGGCGCACCTCCACCCACGCCCCGCCGTGCTCGTCCGTCCCGGCGCGCAGCAGCGCCTCTCCCGCGGCGCCCTCGACCGCGCGCTCGAGGACGACGAACAGCAGTCCGAGCAGGTGGCCGGGCCGCGCCCGCCCGGTCGCCTCGTGCTCCGCGTCCTCGCCGCTCCCCGCCGCCTCGGACCGGACGGCGACGGGGCCCGCATCGAAGCCCGCCGCCTCGACCAGGTCCGCCGCCAGCCGGGCCGGCGCCACCACCCCCTCCCGCTCCCCGTCCGCCCGGGCGAGGTCGACGAGCAGGCGGACCCGCCGGTCCAGCAGGTGCACGGCCGCGTCGACCGCCTCCGCGAACCGCTCCAGCCCCTCCCACAGCTCCGGCGCCTCCCCTCGCACGCGGATCCGGAGCACCTCCGCGTTCACCACGATCGCCTGCAACGGGTTCTTGATCTGGTGGGACATCCGGTCCAGCAGCCGGTGCAGGACGCTGGGCTCCTCTCCCGCCATTCAAACCTCCACGGACAGCCCGTCGTACGCGGCGTGGATCCCCTCCGGCAGCCGGCGCTCCAGCTCCGCGTGCTCCAGCCGATGCGACATGTGCGTCAGAAACGTCCGCTCCGCCTGCAGCCTTCGGGCCGCGTCGATCGCCTCGTCCACGCTGAAGTGGGACGGGTGGGGGTTGCCGTACCAGAGCGCGTTGATGACCAGGACGCGGGCGCCCGCCAGCGCCGCCTCAGCCTCGGGAGGAACGGACTTCCCGTCCACCACCACCGCCAGGTCCTCCAGGCGGAAGCCGTAGCTCCGCCCGGAGCCGTGCGGCAGGGCCACGGGGGTGAGGGAGAAGCCGGGCACCCGGACCGGGTCGCCGGCCTCGAAGCCCCGCAGGTCCAGGTCCGGGATCGTCGTCCCCTCGGTCGGCCCCGCGTCCGGGCCCCAAATGTAGGAGAAGCGGCGGCGCAGCGCCGGGTGGAACTCGGCGGCCGCGAACACCGGGATCGCCCGCTCGGCCCGCATGCTGAAGATGCGGAGGTCGTCGAGCCCGTGGGTGTGGTCCGCGTGCGGATGCGACAGGAAGACGGCATCCAGGCGCCGCACGTCGGCCCGCACGAGCTGCAGCCGGAGCTCCGGGGGGGTGTCCACCAGCAGGCGGCGCCCGTCCCGCTCGACCAGCAGCGCGTGCCGGGTCCGGCGGTTCCTCGGGTCCGACGACCGACAGACGGCGCACTCGCAGCCGATCACCGGGATCCCGAAGGAGGTCCCGGTGCCGAGGAAGGTGAGCCTCAAGAGCGGGCCGACGGTCCTCCCGCCGGCGGCGCGGCGGCCGGTCGCGGCCCTGCCCCCGGCGGCGGGGCGGCGGAGCGCGACGCTCGCACGCTCAGAGCTCCTCGATCCGCATCATGTTCGTCGTACCGGGCGTGTGGAAGGGGACGCCCGCGGTCACGACGAAGCGCTCGCCCGCCGAGCCGAAGCCTCGCTCCAGCGCCACCTCGCGGGCCCGCTCCAGCATGCTCTTGTAGCTGACCTCGCCGCGGAACAAGATCGGCTGCACGCCCCACGCCAGCGCCAGCTGGTTGAAGGTACGCCACTGGTCGGTGACCGCCAGCAGGGGCACCGGGGGCCGCTGGGCCGAGACGACCCGCGCGGTGAACCCGCTCCGGGTGAAGGTCACCAGGAAGGGGGAGCCGAGGCGCGCCACCGCCTGGAGGGACGCGGCCGCGATCGCGCCTGAGGTCGTCTGCTGGACCGCGGCACGCTCCTCGATCGGCCGCTCGGGCGCCCGCGCGAACATCCCCGGTCGCTCCCGCTCGATCCGCCGGATGATGCGGTCCAACGTTTCGGTCGCCTCCACCGGATAGCCGCCGATGGCCGTCTCCGCCGAGAGCATCACGGCGTCCGTCCCGTCGAGCAGCGCGTTCGCCACGTCCGAAACCTCGGCGCGGGTCGGCCGCCGCTGCGTCTTCATCGAGTCGAGCATCTGGGTGGCCGTGATCACGGGACGGGCCAGCTCCTGCGCCTGCCGGATGATGTGCTTCTGGGCCATCGGGACTTCCTCGTACGGAAGCTCCACCCCCAGGTCCCCCCGTGCCACCATCACGCCGTCCGCCAGCCGGATGATGTCGTCCAGGCAGGTGAGCGCCTGGTCCTTCTCGATCTTGGCGATCAGCAGGCTCCCCGCGTCGATGAGGCCCCGCGCCTCCTCCACGTCCTCGGGGCGTCGGACGAAGCTCAGCGCGTAGTAGTCCAGGTGCTGGCCGCGGCCGAACCGGACGTCCTCCCGGTCCTTCTCCGTCAGGCTCGGCGCCTGCACGGTGACCCCCGGGAGGTTCATCCCCTTCTGCGAGGAGAGGAGGCCGTCGGTGGCGGACTCCGCCCGGACGAAGGGTGGCCGGGTCTCGCGGACGACCAGCTCGAGGCGGCCGTCGTCCAGCAGGATCCGGTCGCCGGGAGCCACGTCCTCGGCCAACGCCGGGTAGGTGGTGGGGATCCGCGCCTCGGCGGGCACGTCGGAGGGCACGGCCTCGCCTTCCGGGACCAGCCAGTAGTCTCTCCCCCGCTGGACCTCGAGGACCGCGGGCAGGTCCCCCACCCGGATCCGCGGACCCTGCAGGTCGGCGATGACCGCCAGCGGGCGTCCGGTCCGCCGCACCTCGTCCCGCGCCATGGAGATGACGCGGGCCGCCTCCTCGTGGCCGGCGTGCGAGAAGTTCACCCGCACCGCGTCCATCCCGGCCTCCGCCAACCGCCGGAAGACGCCGGGCTCCTCCGAGGCGGGACCGATCGTGCAGACGATCTTCGCCCGCCGGAAACCCGATCGCGGGGGCCGGGGCGTCTCGACGCCCTCTACGCCCGACTCAGCGGGGAGCCGTTCGCGGAGATCAGGTCGGGGCGGTGCTCGGCGATCCACTCGTGCATGGTCTGAAGCTGCCGCAGCGGAAGCTCCTCCAGCGACTGAATCTGGAGCCCTGGAATGATGCAGGCCGCGGCGCGCCGGAGGAAATAGGCGCGCTGGCGGGCGCGCTGCTCTCCGGTGAGGCTGGTGCCGCCCGGAACATCCGGGATCGGCTCCATGAGACGTCGATAGCTGAAAATCTCGCGGGGGGAGAACTCCGAGGGGATTCGATACGGCTGCCCTTCCAGCTCGAAGGACCCGTTCGACTCGATGGCGATACCCTTCGCCATGCCTGCTTCTCTCCTTTCGAGAGGGTGCCGCGCCGGCGAGGTGCGGAACCTGGGCCGGACGGCCAGCGGAGGGTTCTCTCGGCCCGAAACATAGGACGGAGCGCGTCGGTGACGCAAATTTCCCGGGCGCGTGCGGCGGGGGCCGGCTGCGGGGCGCCCGGCCGACGGGAAAGATGCGACGCGAGAAGCGCCGCCTTGTAGCGTTCGCGTCGCGCCCATAGCTTGATCGGGCATGCGCGTCGGCCGCGGCGCGCCGCGGAAGGTGGGCGGCGTGCGAGGCGGGTCGGCGGGAGCCGCGGGACGCTCCGCGGCGGACGTGGCGACCTGCGGGCGCGGAGCCGGCGGGTCACTTTTTTGTCTTCTTGTCTTCGTCGCACCGCGCGTGTCGGAGGCGACGGCCCGGGCCGGGGAGCCTCGGCGAGACCAGCCCGAAGGGGACTCGCCGCGGTCGCTCCCGGATGGGCCGTCGCGCCGGGCTCCGCGCGGGTCGCGATCGGGATCGCTTTGGAGGGAGTCGATGTCTCGCGAGACTGGCACCGTGAAGTGGTTTTCCAACGAGAAGGGGTACGGCTTCATCGAGCGGGAGGACGGAGAGGACGTCTTCGTCCATCATTCCGACATCGAGGGAGAGGGCTTCAAGACGCTGCACGCGGGCGAGCCGGTGGAGTTCGAGATCCTCGCCGCCGAGAAGGGCCCGAAGGCGCAGCGGGTCGTCCGGCTCGAGGAAGCCGGGGCGGTCGCGGGCGGCGGCCGGGGCGAGGAGCGAGGCCGGGCGGCCGGGGAGCCCTCGGCGGAGCCCGCCGAGGGCGGCGAGGGAGAGGGCGGCGGCCGGACGCTGGCCGAGCAGTTGCGCGACAAGCTGGGCCGCCGTTTCTTCGGGGGCTGAGACGCGCTCGGGGGCGCGCCCCGGGACGCGTCGGGCGGAACGCCCGAGCGTCGCCGGTGTGTGGATGAGACCGGATCCGCGGGCGAGGACGCCGGCCACCGAGGGTCGGCGGCCTCTCCCCGGACGCACTTGACCGAAGGAGGGAGCTGGTTGGAGTACATCCTCCACGAGAACGAGGACCTGGACAGGGCGCTCCGGAAGTTCCGCCGCAAGGTGCAGCGCGCCGGGATCTTCCGCGACATCAAGAAGCACCGCTTCTACGAGAAGCCGAGCGAAGCCCGGCGCAGGAAGGCGAAGGCCGCCGAGCGTCGGCGTCGTCGCCGGCGGAGGCGCCGCTCGAGCTGATCCGGGCGCGGGCCGCCCGGTCCGCGCCGAACGCTACGCCGGCGGCGCCGCCGCGGGTTCGGCCGCCCCGAACCGCTCGTCCACGTAGTCCTCCAGGATCTCGATGAACCGCTCGACGATCCGCTCGCCACGGAGCGTCGTGCGATGCTCCCCATCCACGTACACGGGAGCGCTCGGCTCCTCGAACGTCCCGGGCAGGGAGATGCCGATGTCGGCGTGCTTCGACTCCCCCGGCCCGTTCACCACGCACCCCATCACCGCCACCTTCAGCCCCTCGACGCCGGGATAGCGCGCGCGCCACGCCGGCATTCGCTCGGTGAGGTACGCCTGGATGTCGCGCGCCATCTCCTGGAAGAAGGAGCTGGTCGTCCGGCCGCAGCCGGGGCAGGCGGACACCTGCGGCTCGAACCGGCGAAGCCCGAGCGACTGGAGGATCTGCCGGGCGACCCGCACCTCTTCCGCGCGATCGCCGTCGGGCTCCGGCGTGAGCGACACGCGGATCGTGTCCCCGATGCCCTCGTGCAGCAGGATCGCCAGGCCGGCCGCCGAGGCGACCGTGCCCTTCCGCCCCATGCCCGCTTCCGTGAGGCCGAGGTGCAGCGGGTAGTCGGAGAGCGGCGCCAGGGTGCGGTAGACGTGGACCAGGTCGGCAACCGCCGAGACCTTCGCGCTCAGGATGATCCGGTCGTGCGGCAGGCCGACCCGTTCGGCGAAGCGGGCGGAGCTCATGGCGCTCTCCACCATCGCCTCCAGCGTGACCCGGTGGGCATCCATCGGTTCCTCGCGCCGGGCGTTCCGGTCCATGAGGCGCGTCAACAGCGCCTGGTCCAGGGAGCCCCAGTTGACGCCGATCCGCACGGGCTTTCCCTGCTCGATCGCGCACTCGACGATCGCCGCGAAGTGCTCGTCCCAGCGGTTCTTCCCGACATTGCCGGGATTGATCCGGTACTTGTCGAGGGCGGCGGCGCACTCCGGATGGCCGGGAAGCAGGATGTGCCCGTTGAAGTGGAAGTCGCCGATCAGCGGCACGTCCACGCCGCGGCCCCGGACCCCGCCCACGATCGCCGGGACGGCGGCCGCGGCGGCGGGCGTGTTCACCGTGATGCGGACCAGCTCGCTCCCCGCCTCGGCCAGCCGCTCCACCTGGTCCACGGTCGCGGCGACATCCGCCGTGTCCGTGTTCGTCATGGACTGGACCGCGATCGGATGCTCGGAGCCGACGGGCACCCTGCCGACCCGGACGGTGGTGGTGCGTCGGCGCGCGGCGGGCTGCATCAGGACACACTCCCGGATCTCGGTGGGGCCGTGGGGTCGGCGCGGGGCGCACCCGAGCGGGGCGCCCGTCCGACGAAGCGGCCGGGCCTTCGGTGGGTGATCTTACCCGGCGCGCGGGGGCTGTTCCAGGCGGCGGCGGCCGACGCTACTCGTCCACCTGCTCGTCTACCTGCCGGGCGCGCCAGAAGCGCTCGACCTCACGATCCAGCGACCGGCGGTGGCGGGCCATCTCCTCCTCGAAGGCGGCCCGGTGCGCCACCACCGCGGTCTCCACCCAACGCCGGGTGATCCGTGGGCGGTGCGACGCGGGGCGTGGGCGGCGCGGTCGGGCGATCGGGGATTCGCTCCTGGGCATGTCGGCTCCTCGCCTCTCCGGTGCGTCTCTGCGGTCCGGCCTCCCGCCGTCGTGACCGCGTCCGATCGGGACGCGGATCGGAGGGGCTACCCGTATCCACAAGGTTTCCACGGGTTTTCCCCGCGGAGGGCCGACTTTTCCACCGCAATCCACAACATCTAGGGGTGCGAGGCCGCGCGCGCCCCAAGATGTAGTGTCCTCGGCGATCCCGACAGGGAGCAAGCATCGTGCCCTGGTCCGGAAGGCGGGATCGGGAGCGGGAGGGGTGGTCTGGGGGGGACGCGTGCGGACGCCCGGCCTCCCCCGGCAGGGGGCCCGGGCGTCCGAGCGCGCGCCGCTACTTCTTCCGGCGGCCCTTCTTGGCGGGCTTTTTCCCGCCCTTCCTGGCGCCCTTCTTCGCCCCCTTCTTGGCGGGCTTCCGGCCGCCCTTCTTGGCGGGTTTCTTCCCACCCTTCTTGGCGGGCTTCCGGCCGCCCTTCTTGGCGGGTTTCTTCCCACCCTTCTTGGCCGGCTTCCTGGCGCCCTTCTTGGCCGCGCCCTTCCCGCCGGCCGCCTTCTTCGCCATGGCTGTCCTCCCGTTCAGGGGTTCTCAGCAGGCCTCGCCCGGGCGACGCGGCCGAGCCCGGCACCCGCCGGGTCGGAAGGGACGAGCGCTCCGCGAGAGACGCTCACCCGCACTCGCTGTATCCGCAGGCGTGGCACTTGGCACAGCCCTCCTCGAAGGCCAGGCTGCTGCCACAGTCGGGGCAGGTCCCGATGAACGTCCGGGCGGCCTGCTCCTGAAAGCGCCGGATCACCGGCCGGCGCGCCGTCTGAGCACCCCCGTTCCCCTGCTTCGCGTGCCCGGGCTCCTGGATCGGAAGGCTCTGCTGCACGCCTTCCTTCTCCTCCAGGTAGCGCTCGATTACCTGGGCGATGGCGTCGGGAGTGGAGAGCACCTTGTTCGGACCGAGGCCCACCGCCCGATCAGACGAGATACCCCGGAGCTGGCTGTAGATGTCGCGCAGGGAGATGCCCGAGCGGAGCGCCAGGCTGATCAGCCGACCGATCGCCTCCGCGTCCGCCATGGCCGCGCCGCCCGCCTTCCCGAGCGCCACGAACGCCTCGAAGGGGCGGCCCTGCTCGTCCTCGTTGATGGTGACGTACATGTTGCCGAGCGGCGACTCGATCTTGCGCGTGTGGCCGCGCAGCACGGACGGCCGCTGCCGCACGGAGGGCTGCTTCATGCGGCCGCCCTCGAGCTCGGCGATCCGATGGTCCTTGCGCTCCAGGGCGTCGGCGAGCTGCCGGTTCTCGGCCTCCAGCTCGCGGCCCTCGCGCTCCAACTCCCGCAGCCGGTCCAGGATCTCCGCCAGCTCGGTGGCGAGGGCGGGATCGTCCGAGACGTGCTCGAGCGTGACCGGGGACAGCCCGGGCGCGTCGGTGCGCACCTCGGCCGCCGTCTCCCCGGCCCCGGCCGTCTCCTGGACCTTGCGGGCCGTCTTCCCGGTGGAGAGCACCTGAGCGTCGCGCGATCCGTCCCGGTACACGGTCACCCCCTTGCACCGAAGCTCGTGGGCGAGCTCGAAGATCTGCCGCACGTCGTTCTCGGACGCGCGCTCCGGGAAGTTGCACGTCTTCGAGATCGCGGAGTCCGTGTGCTCCTGGAACGCCCCCTGCATCCGGATGTGTTGCTCCGGAGTGACATCGTGCGCCGTGACGAAGATCCTCTGCACGTCCTCCGGCACCTCATCGAAGTGGATGTGGCCCTCGTCGGCGATCCTGCGCATCAGGTCCTCCGAGTGCCAACCCCCTTCCTTCGCACGGCGCACGAACTCCGGGTTCACGTCGGGCATCAGCACGCCCGCCTGGTTCCGCATGAAGGCGACCGCGAAGAGCGGCTCGATGCCGCTCGAGCAGCCGGCGATGATCGAGATCGTGCCGGTCGGGGCGACGGTCGTCAGGTTGCAGTTGCGAAGCCGCCGCATCGGTCGGATCCGGTTCCCCTCGGTGTCCCGCGCGCAGGTGGCGTCGGGACCCCAGATCGAGCGCTCCCACTCGGGGAACACGCCGCGCTCGGCGGCGAGCCGCTCCGACTCGACCTTCGCCTCCTCGTCGACGAAGCGCATCACCTCCCGTCCGAGCTCGATCGAGCGGCGGCTCCCGTACGGCTCGCCGAGCCGGACGAGCATGTCCGCCCACCCCATCACGCCGAGGCCGATCCGACGGATCCGGCGGGAGAGGTCCTCGATCTGCCCGAGCGGGTACTGGTTCGCGTCGATCACGTTGTCCAGGAAGTGGGTCGCTTGGTGCACCGCCACGCGGAGCCCGTCCCAGTCGATCCGTCCCTCGTCCGCGACGAAGGCGCCCACGTTCACCGAGCCCAGGTTGCACACGTCGTACGGCAGGAGGGGCTGCTCGCCGCACGGGTTCGTCGCCTCGTACGAGCCGAGGTGCGGCACCGGGTTGTAACGGTTCGCCTCGTCGATGAAGTAGACCCCCGGCTCCCCGTTCCGCCACGCCCCGTGCACGATGCGCTCGAAGACCTCGGCCGCGTTCAGGGTGCCGCCCGGCTCGCCCGTGCGGGGGTTCACCAGCTCGTAGTCCTCCCCGCGGCGGGCGGCCTCCATGAACCCGTCGGTGACCGCCACCGAGATGTTGAAGTTGGTGATCTTCCGCTTGTCGGCCTTGCAGTCGATGAAGTCGAGGATGTCCGGGTGGTCCACCCGGAGGATCCCCATGTTCGCGCCCCGTCGCGTGCCGCCCTGCTTCACCGCTTCGGTGGACGCGTCGTAGACCTCCATGAAGCTGACCGGGCCGCTCGCCACACCCATGGTGGACTTGACGACGTCGCCCTTCGGACGCAGTCGGCTGAAGCCGAAGCCGGTGCCGCCCCCCGACTGGTGGATGAGCGCCATGTCCCGGAGCGTCTCGTAGATGCCGTCCAGGCGATCGGGCACCGGAAGCACGAAGCAGGCGCTCAGCTGGCCGAGCGGCCGGCCCGCGTTCATCAGGGTGGGGCTGTTCGGCTCGAACACGCCACGGGCCATCATCGCGTAGAAGCGCTCCGCCGCACGGACGACCGCCTCCGGCTCCGCTCCGTACCGGGCGTCCTGCTCCGCGACGACGCGCGCCACGCGCCAGAACATGTCGCGCGGCGTCTCCACCGGCTCTCCGGCCGCGTTCTTCTTCAGGTAGCGGCGGGCCAGCACCGTCCGGGCGTTCTCGGACAGGGTGGGATCGGGAAGACGACTCGGTGTCACCGCACCGCCCAGCGCCGTCCTCACCGCCCGCACCGCCGCCTCCCTGGTCGCCGTGGTTCCTGGTGGGTGCATCGAGCCGCCTTCCCTTGTCCTCGCCTGCCCCTTGTCCTCGTCTGTCGTCGCGGGTGGCTCGCGGCCGCCCGGATCACGTTCTCCTCGTCTATGGCGCCGCCGGCGCTTCCGCGCCGGGCGTCTCGGCCGGCTTCGGCCGGGACCCGGGGCCGCGCATCCGGATGCCGGCCTCCGCCGGACCGAAACAGGCTTTCGTCGCGAGCGTCGCCACGCGATGATACACCATTGCCGGGAATGGTTTGCGGTCGGAAGGCCGCGGACTTCTCCACACGGGCGGTCCGTTTTCCACGCTTCTCCACCCGTTTCCCACCGCGGACCGCAACATCTTGTGGTAGGCTGAACCTAATACCACGAGATGTTGTGGGTCAAGAGCAGAATCTTAAAAAACGGAGATCGCCGGGGAACGCCCGCTCAGTCGGCCCGCCCGGCCCGGTCGGCCCGGCCCCACCGACCGGACCGGTGCCCTTCCTTGAGGGCCCGGTAGTGGTCCACCGTCATCCGCATGCGCTCGCGGAGCGCGGCGTCCACCTCGCGGACGATCTTGGCGGGGACGCCCACCACCAGGCTGTCGGGCGGCACCTCCGTCCCCTCCGTGACCACCGCGCCGGCGGCCACCAGCGATCCTCGGCCGATGCGCGCGTGGGAGAGGATGATCGCGCCCATCCCGATCAGGGAGTCGTCCTCGATGTCGCAGCCATGGACGATGGCCCGGTGGCCGATCCCCACCCGCGCGCCGATGCGCGCCGGCCGGTCCACGTCCACGTGGACGACGGTCAGGTCCTGGATGTTGGTGTCGGCGCCGACGGTGATCGGCGCGATGTCCCCGCGCAGCACGCAGCCGTACCAGACGCTGGCGTGCGGGCCGAGCGTGACGTCGCCGACCAGGTCGGCGGTCGGGGCCACCCAGGCGGTCTCGTCCAGCCGCGGGTGGTCGGCGGTCGGCAGCGAGGCCCACCAGCGCTCGTCCTCCATGTCCTCTCTCCCGTCGGTCGATCCGTGATCGGGCGATCGGCGCCCCGCGCGCGGCCGCCGCGCCGCCTCCGGCCGCGGCGTTATCGGGAATCAGTCCTCTCGCGCCTGCCAGTCGGCCCGCGCGCGCAGGAACGCCTCCAGCCCCTCAGCGACGCCTCGCGCGTACCGCTCCTGGAACTCGTCCGTGCGCAGAGCCGCCTCGTGGGCGGGGAGCATCATGAAGGCGCCCTCGGTCAGCGCGGCGGGGCGCGAGGGGGCGCGGAGCACCGCCAGGTTCCCCCAGACGATCCCGAGGTCGCGAAGGCCCATCGCCCGGAGCATCCCCCGCTGCAGGGCCGCGGCGAGCTCCGCGGAGTGCGCGTGATAGTAATAGGCGCTCGTCCCCTCCCGGCCGAACGGCCGGATGCCGTCGGGAAGCGCGTTGTTGTGGATGGAGACGAAGAGCTCCGCCTCCGCGGCGTCGGCCCGCTCCGTCCGCTCGTACAGGCCCACGGGCAGCGTGTCCGTGCGTAGGAGCGCGGGGCGGGCCCCCTCCTCGGCCAGCAGGCGGACCAGCTTGCGGGCCACCGCCAGGTTCGCCTCTCCCTCGTAGTAGCCGGTCGGACCGTAGGCGCCGGCCCCGGGGTGCCCGGGGTCCACCGCGATCCGCCGTCCGCGCAGCGGGCGGCGGCGATCGATGCGCGGGGGGCGACGGACGTCGAGGCGGAGGACCGGGTCGGAGCCCCGGTGAGCGGCGATGTCCTCCGTCCGCAGGCCCTCGTAGGCGGCCGCGTCGCCCCGCTCGTAGGCGAGCCGCCAGCCCCACACGGGTTCGGCGAGCCGGAGCGTCACCCGGTAGCGCCCGCCCGGCCGCTGCTCCCAGCCGAGCGACGCCAGGAGCGGATCGCTCGGGCCGTGCGCGGCCCGGTCGGTCTCCCCGAAGGCGCCGAACAGGGTGAGCCGGAGCGTGCGCGCGTCCGGCTGGTCCACCGCCGCCGGGAGCGGCGCCCGCAGCGGCAGGCGGAGGGTGAGGGCCTCCGGGCCGGGCTCCACCCGCAGGTCCCCCACCGGGCCGCGGGGCGCCGGCGCGCCGGGCGGCAGGAGCGCCGTCGCCTCGAAGGCGACCCAGGCGTGCAGGTCGGGCGCCAGACGGAGACGGAGACGGTCCCCGCGGCGGCCGTCCACTTCGGCCTCGCTCCCGGGCGCGAACGCCCAGCGGTACGTCCCGGTCGGGGTGGGCCGGCCCACGATCGCGCCCGGACGGCCGTGCTCCGGGTCCACCAGGTCCAGCAGCCGCGCGACCGGGAGCGAATGCGGCTCGAGGAGGCGCAACGGCCAGCGGCGGTCCAGCCGGACCGTGTCCCGCCCATCGGTCGCGACCAGCGCGACGGGCAGGGAGTCCGCCCGTCCCGGGACGGCGCCGCAGGGCGGCTCGCCCGCCTCCGCCCGTGCCGCGCACCCGTCCGCCCAGATCCGCCCGGCGGGCACGCGGGCGCGGTAGCGCTGCACGGAGTCGCCCGGGGAGCGTCCCGGATCGGGGTGGAGCGGGTGCCGGATCCCGCCCGCCTCGAACCACGCCTCCGCGCCGGGCGCGCCGCGCACGGCGATCGAGAGCGGCTCGTCCGGCAGCGCCCAGCGGACCGCCTCCCGGGCGAGCGCCATCGTGTCCAGCCACACCCGTCCCGGCGGTCCGACGAACGGCCGGGGAGGAAGGAGGACGGGGAGGCGCGCGGTGTCCGACTCGGTGGCCGTCTCGGCCCGCAGGCGGTAGACGGCCGTGTCGCCGCGGCCGGACGAGGCCGGAACGGGGAGCCAGGCCAGGAAGGCGCCGTTGGGCTCCACCGGCACCGGCTCGCCGTCGATCCACAGCCGCGCCCGCCCCGTGCCGACGGTCCCGAAGAGGAAGTTCGAGTCGCGCACGGCCAGCCGTTGGCGCGGCGCCGGATACCGCACGCGGATGCGGAGCGGTCCGTCCACCTGCGGGATCGGCGGCAGCTCCCCGGGCTCGAGCAGACGCCGCCGCTCCTCCACTTCCTCCTCGAGCCGCTCGGCCTCCACGGGCGGCAGCGCCGGCGCCTCCTCCGCCTCGGCCTCCGCCGGGGCTGGCGGCGGAGGCCCGGGCGGCGACGCCGAGGCGCAGGCGAGCCCGGCGAGCGCCAGGAGGAGGGGTGTGAGGGGCCCCGCCGCGAGCGCGCCCTCGGCGCGGCGCGCCGACCCCCGCCGCCCTTCCGCCTCCCCCGTCCCCATCACGTCATCCGCCTCCCCCGCTCCGCCGCGACCGCCAGCCCCGCGGCCCCCACGAGCCCGACGGCGAGCGCCAGGCCCGCGGTCCGCCACTCCGCCAGCAGCGCGCCCCCGAGCGCGAACATGGCGCCGAACAGCAGGAGCGCCCCCGCCAGGAGCCGCCACAGGCTCGTCCCGATCGCCACCGCGGGCTCCACCCCGGTGGCCTCCCGCACGACCCGCCAGCCGGGACCGCCCGGCCGGACGCGACGGTAGAACGTCTCCAGCGTGCGGGGCGACTCCGGGCGGGTCAGGAACATCACCGGCAGCCACACCGCCGCGGAGCCGAACGCGGTGACCGCCAGCCGCAGCCCGAATTCCAGGTCGCCCCACACGGGAAGATAGGAGACGAGCGCGATCAGGAAACCGGCCAGCATGGACGCCAGCTCGGCCCACGCGTTCACCCGCCACCAGAACCAGCGCAGGATGAGGACGGCGCCCGGTCCCGTCCCGATCGCGATCATGAACCGGAACACCTGCCCGATGTCTTCCGCGTAGAAGGCGGCCACCCCGGCGATCGCCACGATGAACACCGAGGCGAACCGTCCCAGGCCGACCAGCTTGCGGGCCGAAGCCTCCGGCTCGACGAAGCGGGCGTACAGGTCGTGCACCAGGTAGCTGGCGCCCCAATTGATCTGGGTGGACACGGTGGACATGAAGGCGGCGACGAAGGAGGCGACGACCAGCCCCAGCAGGCCCGCGGGCAGGTAGCGGAGCATCAGGAGGGGATAGCCGAGCTCCGGATCCGCCAGGTCCGGGAACACGACGACCGCGGCCAGGCCCGCCAGGATCCAGGGCCAGGCGCGCACCACGTAGTGCAGCCCCACGAACAGCCACGCCGCCCGCTCCGCGTCCGTCTCGCTTCGGCTGGCCGAGAGCCGCTGCACGAACTCCCCGCCGCCGTCGGAGCGCCGGAACGCCCACCACTGGATGCCCAGGTAAGCGAGGAAGGTGCCGAACGGCAGGTCGGAGGTCCCCGGCCGGGGAACCATCTGGAGCGTGTCCTGCCGACCGGCGGCCGCCAACCCCTCTTTCAGGGCCCCGATGCCCCCGATGTCCACGATCGCGTAGCCGGCGACCAGGAGGGCGCCCGCCAGCGCCAGCATGAACTGGAAGAAGTCGGTCGCCACCACGCCCCACAGGCCGGATACGCCGGCGTAGACGAGGACGAAGACCGACAGCCCCACGACCGCCCACAGGCGGGCGTCCCCGGGGAGCGCCGCCGGCACCTGGTCGAGAAGGCCGAGCGCCTCGATCACCTTCCGCATGGCCAGCATCACGTAGCCAATCGCGACGCAGTTGATCGGCACGGCGAACAGGAAGGCGCGGGTGCCGCGGAGGACGGCCGCCGGGCGCCCCCCGTAGCGGATCTCGGTGAGCTCCACATCGGTCACCACCTCTGCCCGCCGCCACAGCCGCGAGAAGAGGTAGACGAGCAGCAGGTGGGAGAGGGCGAACGCCCACCATTCCCAATTGCCGGCGATCCCCCGCCGCGCCACCAGGCCGGAGACGTAGAGCGGCGTGTCCACGCTGAAGGTCGTGGCGGCCATGGAGGTGCCGGCCAACCACCAGGGGAGCGAGCGGCCGCTCACGAAGAAATCGACCACGCTGCCGCCCGCCCGCCGCGCGAGCCACAGCCCGATCAGGATGGTGACGACCAGGTAGCCGGCCACGACCGCCCAGTCTAGCGGGGCCACGAACGCTCCTTCACCCGGACCGGCCCGTTCCCTCCAGCCGCGCGGCGAGCCAGCGCGCCGCGGCCCGCTCCATCACGCCCTCCGCCGCCCAGGCGCAGAGCCCGGGGCGGTCCAGGGCGCTCAGCACCCGCTCGTGGCCGAGCACCACGGCCAGCGCGCGCTCCGCGCCCCCCAGCGCGGCGCGCGCCGCGGCCAGGGTCTCCGCGTCCGGACCGGCCCGGCCCTTCCACGCCCGGGGGGTGGAGCGGAGGACGACCAGGCGCTGGCGGGCCGCCCCGCCCTCGGGCGGACGCGGCTCCTCCACGCGCCAGCCGAGCGCTCGCAGCGCCTCCGCCAGCCGGGCGCCGGGGGCGGCCGCGCGGTCGTCCGGACGGGGCGGATCGTCGGAGAGCCAGCGCACGTCGATCGGGACCTCGCGGGACCAGGCGTCCCCGGGCACCCGGCCGCGCGGCCGCAGCCCCCCCTCGGCCAGCCCCAGGGCGAGCGCCTCACGGGCCTCGGGGCCGTCGGGGAGCGGGACGGGAGCCCGCGCATCCTCCTCCCCCGCCCCCGGGCGCCCCGGCCGCCCTCGCGCGCCCGCCGGCGCGGCCGCGTTCCC
>CAZTGV010000010.1:33187-45421 GCA_964613475.1 uncultured Gemmatimonadota bacterium | reverse complement strand
ACCTGATCGCCGAGGAGAGCATGGTGATCACGGTCAGCCACGAGGGCTACGTGAAGCGGATCGCGCCGGACGTGTACCGCCAGCAGCGGCGCGGCGGACGCGGGATCGCCGGCATGGAGACGAAGGAGGAGGACTGGGTGGAGCACCTCTTCCTGGCGTCCACCCACGACTACCTGATGATCTTCACCGCTGCGGGCCAGGTCACCTGGCTCAAGGTGTACGAGATCCCGCAGGCCGGCCGGACCGCCCGCGGCAAGCCGATCGTGAACCTGATCGACATCGGCAAGGACGACGAGATCTCCTCCATCGTGCCGGTCCGCGAGTTCAGCCCGGACCGCACCCTGATCTTCGCCACCCGGGAGGGGCTGGTGAAGAAGACGAGCCTCGCCGAGTACGCGAACGTGCGCGCGATCGCGATCAACGCGATCAACATCGTGGAGGGCGACCGGCTCATCGACGTCCAGCTCACCGACGGGACGAACGACATCATCCTCGCCACCCGGAACGGGATGTCCATCCGCTTCCACGAGCAGGACGCCCGCCAGATGGGTCGGGCGACCCAGGGGGTGCGCGGGGTGAGCCTGGCCGACAAGGACCGGGTGGTCGGCATGGTGGTGGTGCGGCGCGACGCGACCCTGCTCACGGTCACCGAGCGCGGGATGGGCAAGCGCACCGAGCTGGGCGAGTACCGCCCGCAGCGGCGCGGCGGCAAGGGGCTGATCAACATCCGGATCACCGAGAAGACGGGCCGGGTCGTGGCGATCAAGGAGGTCACCGAGCGCGACGAGCTGATGCTCGTCACCCGCAACGGGGTGATCAACCGCCAGGCGGCCCACGAGATCCGGGTCATCGGCCGGAACACCCAGGGCGTGCGGCTGGTGGCGCTGGACGAGGGGGACGAGGTGGTCGACGTGGCCCGCTTCATCCCGGAGATGGACGAGGACGGCCCCGAGCCCGAGGCGGAGGGGCCCGACGCCGTGCGCGAGCTGGCCGGTCAGCTGGAGCGGGAGGAGCGGGGCGAGCCTTCCCCGCGGACGACGGAGACGCGCCGGCAGGGCGGGGCGCCGGCCCCGGCGGGCCCGGCCGGCGCGGAGGGAGCCGACGGGGGGCCGCCCGCCGCCACGGGCGACGGAGGGCCGCCGGAAGACGGCGCGTCGCCGAGTGGCTGAGGCCGCCGGCGCCGCGCCGGAGGCGAACGCTCCGCGCCTGGTCTCGCTGGAGGAGATCCGGGGGGCGGCGGCGCGCCTGTCCGGCGTGGCCCGCCGCACGCCGCTCGTCCCGGCGGACTTCCGCGGCGGCACGGTGTGGCTCAAGTGCGAGAACCTGCAGCACGTCTCCGCCTTCAAGATCCGGGGCGCCTACCACTTCGTCTCCCGGCTCCCGGAGGAGCGGCGCCAGGCGGGGCTCGTCACCTTCTCGTCCGGAAACCACGCCCAGGGGGTCGCCTTCGCGGCCCGGGCCTTCGGCCTCTCGGCCACGATCGTGATGCCGGAGGACGCGCCGGCGGTGAAGCTGGAGGGGACCCGCGCCCTCGGCGCCCGGGTGGAGCGGGTGGGGACGACCACCTCGGAGCGCCAGGCGCGGGCCGAGGAGATCGCGCGCGAGGAGGGGCGGACGATCGTGCCGCCCTTCGACCATCCGGACGTGATCGCCGGGCAGGGAACCGTCGGGCTAGAGATCGTGGATCAGCTCCGCGAACTCGCTCCCCCGGAAGGCGGATCGGAGGCCTCGCGCCTTCCGCGGCTGGTGCTCGTCCCGGTCGGCGGCGGCGGGCTGATCTCGGGGATCGCCGCCGCGGTGGGCGGAACGGCGGAGGGGGCGCGGGTGGTGGGCGTGGAGCCCGAGGGCGCCGCCTCCATGCGAGCGTCGCTGCGGGCCGGGGCGCCGGCGACCCTGGAGCGGGTGGAGACGATCGCCGACGGGCTCAAGCCGGTGCGCCCGGGGGAGCACACCTTCCTGCACGTCCGCGAGCTGGTGGAGGACGTGGTGACCGTCTCCGACGCCGAGATCCGCGCCGGGGTACGCTGGCTGTTCGAGCGGCGGCTGGTCGCCGAGCCGAGCGGGGCGGCCGCGGCGGCGGCCCTCCTGGCCGGCCGCGTGCCGCCGGCGGAGGTCGGGGCCACGGTCGCCGTGATCTCCGGCGGCAACGCGGACCCGCGGCTCTACGCGGAATGGATCCGGGAAACCGCACCCTGACCGCCGTGCCCGGCCTGTCGGTCGGGCACGCCACCGACGAGGAGGCGGCGACGGGCTGCACGGCCATCCTGGGCCCGTTCACCGCCGCGGTGGAGGTCTCCGGCCTGGCCACCGGGAGCCGCGAGCTGGACGCGCTGTCGCCGCTCCACCTCGTTCCCTCCTGCGACGCGCTCCTGCTGACCGGCGGCTCGGCGTTCGGACTGGGGGCGGCCGACGGGGTCGCCGCCTGGCTGGAGGAGCGGGGGCGAGGCTTCCTGACCCGCGCGGCCCGGGTGCCGATCGTGCCCGCGGCCGTCATCTACGACCTGGCCGTCGGGCGTGCCGACGTGCGGCCGGGGCCGGACATGGGACGGGCCGCGGCCGCGGCCGCGACTACCGGGCCGGTCGCGGAAGGACGCGTCGGCGCCGGCACAGGCGCGTCGGTCGGCAAGCTGGACGGGGCCGGCGAGCGCGCCGGGATCGGGAGCTGGGCCGAGGAGGCGATGGAGGGCTCCACCGTGGCGGCGCTGGCGGTGGTGAACGCCTTCGGCGACGTGCTGGACACGGCCGGCCGGGTGATGGCTGGCGCCAGGAACCGGAACGGCGCCTTCCTGGACACCGCCCGCTTCCTGCGCGAGCGTCCGGAGGAGCTGGCCGCGGCGGCCGGCGGGACGGTGCCGCCCCGCCCGGGCGAGAACACGACCCTCGGGGTGGTCGCCACGGACGTGGCGCTCAGCAAACGGGAGCTGATGGTGGTGGCGCGACAGGCGAGCCGGGGCCTGGCGCGGCGGATCTCCCCGTCGGGGACGCCGTTCGACGGCGACATCGTGTTCGCGGTGTCGACCGGCGCGTTCCTGGATGGCGAGGAGGAGCGGCCGGAGCGACCGGGCGGCGGACGGCGGCGCGCGGAGACGGCCTCTCCCATCGAGCTGCTGTCGCTGGGACTGCGCGCGCAGGCGGCGCTGGAGCGGGCCGTCGAGCGGGCGGTCGGCGCGCGGGACGCCGGCTCCGGCGGGGCGGCCCGGTGAGGCGGCTCGTCCTCTTCGACATCGACGGGACGCTCGTCCGGGTGGACGGCGCCGGCCGCGAAGCGATCCGGGCCGCGCTCCAGGCCGTATACGGCGTCACCGGGGAGATCGACGGCTTCGACTTCCACGGCCGGACGGACCCGGCGATCGTGCGCGGGCTCCTGGAGCCGCTGGGACGCGGCGTCGACTGGGTGGAGGCGGGGCTGGAGCGGCTCTGGGAGGTGTACGTCGAGCGGCTGGAACGGGAGCTGGAGCGCCGGCGCGGGCGCCTGACGGTGCTGCCGGGCGTCCCCGCGCTGCTCGAGCGCCTCCGCTCGGACGGGAGCTTCGTCTGCGGGCTCCTGACCGGGAACGTGGAGGCGGGCGCGTGGAGCAAGCTGCGGGCGTGCGGCCTCGCCGAGGCGTTCGCCTTCGGCGCCTTCGGCTCGGACTCGCCGCGGCGGGAGGCGCTGCCCCCGTTCGCGCTCCGCCGGGCGGAGGCCCGCCTCGGCGTCCGTTTCGAGCCCGACGCGGTGGTGGTGGTGGGGGACACGCCGGCGGACATCGCCTGCGCCCGGGCGGCCGGGGCGCGGGCGGTCGCGGTGGCCACGGGAGGGTACTCGGCGACGGAGCTGGCGAAGCACGGCGCGGACGTGGTGCTCGCGTCGCTCGAGGACACGGAGGCCGCCGTGCGCGCGCTCCGGGGATGAACCGGGAGCCGCGGGCGCGGCCCGGCGACGGGGGGTCCGAGGTGCGGGACGACGAGCGCGCGACGCCCTCCTTCCGGCTGGACGTCTACATCGAGGGGGACCACGTCCGCCGCGGGGCCGAGGTCCGGCTCCACCCCGGCTGGCTCGCCATCGACGGACGCCGACTCTCGTTCGAGAGCGTGTACTGGGTCTCGCGGCGCGCTGGCATGCTGCTCGTGTTCGCCCGCGACTTCACGGCCGCGCTCAAGGGATCGGGGGGCGACCTGGACGAGCTGGCCCGGGCGGTGGAGGGGCGGAGCGACCGGAACGTGCAGCGGCGTCGCCTGCTGCAACCGCTGGCCCGCGAAGTCGTGGTGTGCACGGCCGGGACGGCGGTGAGCGGCCGTCTGGGGGGGCGGCGGGTCCACGGTCTCTACCTGGCCGTGTTCACCCAGCGGGCGCTCCACCTGGTGGCGGGCGAGCGGCACCACGTGCTGCGCTGGCCGGTGGAGCGGGCCGAGCGCGAGGCGGAGCCCGGCGGCCGCGGGGGCGCGCAGGCCCTCACCCTGCGGAGCTCCGAGGGGGGGGTGCGGCTGCTCTACCTCTTCCCCGAGGAGATCCGCGCGGTGCAGCGGGTGGCGGGACGCGCGCCGCCGGCCGGCGCGGACCGGCCCGAGGCGGCCGAAGGGCCGCTCGAGATGTTCGCCCGGGCCGAGGTGGCGCCGCCCGTCCCCGGGCGCCTTCCGGAGTTCCACGTGTCGGTGGACACGCTCCAGGAGGCCGCGGCGCGGGCGGCGGAGCGGCTGCCTCCGGAGAAGCTGCCGCCGGACCGGGGCCGCGAGTGGTTCGAGGTCCACTTCCAGGAGCTGGGCGAGATCGCGCTCGGGCCGCTCATGCTGCGTCGCTCGGCGGCGGCCGGGGCGCGCGGGCTGCGCCGGGTGGTGGAGGCGATGGACGCGGCGCAGCTTCGGGAGGATGCCCGGGCCGCCGCGGCGACGGCGGGCGACCGGCTGTTCGCGGTGTACGCCTCGGAGCTGGAGCGCCGGCTGGCCGGCCGCAAGGTGGACGCGGAGGCCGAGGCGGCCCTGCGGGCCGGCGACGGCGAGCGGCGGGACCTCAGGCGGCGGATGGAGCGGTCGCTCGAACGGCTGGAGCCCCTGGTGCGCCGGCTCGAGGCCCGGCAGGAGCTGCTGCTCCAACGGCTGGGAGCGCTCGAGACCGGGCCGCCGGACGGGGAGGGCGCCGCCGTGGTGGAGGAGGCGGCCGAGGAGTGGCGCGGCGACCTCCAGCGCCTGGACCGAGGCTTCGGAGCGGCGTGGCGCGAGCTCCTGGACGACCTCGCGGCGTTGTGGTCGGACCGGCTGCTCGACCGGCTGGCGCAGGCGGAGGGGCTCCCCCGGCGCCGGGTGCCCGAGTGGGTGCAGCTGGCCGCGATGGCCGTCGCCACCCTGGTGCTGGTGGCGGTGGTGGTCGCCCTGGTGCTCCGGTAGCGGTCACGGAGGGGACCGCGGGTCCGCCTTCGGCGGTAGATGCATGCGCAGGTCGATCGAGGCGGCGCCTGGGTCGATGCGGCCGAGGGTGGAGCGGGCGAAGACGAGGGTTCGCGAGGTGCGAGGAGGCGATCGGTGGCGGATCGGAGCGAGCGCGGGAAGAAGCGGGACGGCGGGAGCGGCGGGAAGCTGTTCTACCTGCTGCTCGGCGTGGTGGCGCTGGGCGGCGTGGCCTTCCTCCTCCTGGCGGGACGGGGCGACGGCGGAGAGCCGGCCCGGCCGCTTCCCGCCTGGGCGGACCAGGTGCAGGCGGACCCCGCGGCCGGGGTCCCGCTCGGCGCGGAGGACGCCCCGGCCACGATCATGGAGTTCGCGGACTACCAGTGCCCGCACTGCGCCCAGTTCGGCACCTTCACGGGCAAGCTGATCCGTCAGAACTACGTGGAGAGCGGCGGGCAGGCGCGGTGGGTCCTGTACGACTTCCCGGTCGGCTTCCCCAACTCCATCCCCTCGGCGATCGCCGCCCGCTGCGCCGGCGAGCAGGGAGAGGAGGCGTTCTGGGCGATGCACGACCTGCTGCTGGCGCGGCAGAGCGAGTGGGGTGGAAGCGACGCCCCGCGCCGGATCTTCGCCCGCTACGGGGAGGAGATCGGGTTGGACGGCGACGCTTTCCGGGCCTGCATGGAGGAGCGCCGTCCGCTCGAGGAGATCGTGGCCTCGCGGCGCTACGGGGAGCAGCTCGCGGTGCAGGGGACGCCGACGCTCTTCCTGAACGGACGGAAGCTGGACAACCGGACCGAGACGACCTACCAGGCGCTGGAGCGGCTGATCCTGGCCGCCGCCGACTCGGCACGGGCGGCCTCGGACGCCTCGGACGGCGAGGCGGGCGGGGAGGCCGACGGGGCGCGGTGAGTCGGCTGGGGCGCCATCGGGCGGTCGCGCTCCTCGCCCTGGCGGGGGTCTTTCTCTCGGCCTACCTGCTCCTCCACCGACTCGGCGTCTACGGCGGCGGCCTCCTGTGCGGTCCGGGCGGAGGCTGCGACCTCGTGCAGGGCTCGCGGTGGGCCGTCTTCCTCGGGGTTCCCGTGGCGGGGTGGGGGCTCGCCTGGTACGCCGCGGTCTTCCTGGTCGCGATGATCGCCGCCCACGGCCGGCGGGACGAAGGGGAGGTCGGAAGCGGGCGGACCGGCCGGCGGTGGCCGGATCGGGCGCTGGCCGGCCTCGCCCTCGCGGGGCTGGCCTTCACG
The DNA here is from genome assembly GCA_964613475.1 of uncultured Gemmatimonadota bacterium. Lineage (GTDB taxonomy): Bacteria > Gemmatimonadota > Gemmatimonadetes > Palauibacterales > Palauibacteraceae > CAZTGV01. Next base: position 38,813 of record CAZTGV010000010.1, on the reverse strand, counting down.
CTCTATCTGACGGGGCTGGAGCTGTTCGTGATCGGGGCGATCTGCCGCTGGTGCGTCGGGAGCGCGGTGCTGGTGGCGGCCATCTGCCTGTGCCTCGTCCCCTGGAACCGCCTGCGCCGCGCCGCCGCGTAGCGTCAGGGCGCGGCGGGCGTTTCAGGCGGCGGTCCAGAAGCCTTCCAGCGCCTCGCCGTCGGTGGACGCGCGCAGCTTGTCGAACGCGCGGTTCCGGATCTGTCGGATCCGCTCCCGGGTGACGCCGAGCAGCTCGCCGATCTGCTCCAGGGTCATCTCCTCGCCGTCGTCCAGTCCGTAGTAGAGGACGAGGATCTTCCGCTCCCGCTCGGTGAGATACCGCTCGAACATCCGCTCCAGGAACTCGCGGCGCGCCTGCCCCTCCACGTCCTGCTCGATGTCCGCGTCGTCCATGCCCGCGAAGCGCTCGCCGAACGACGCGCTGTCGCGGTCGGACTTGTCGAGCGGCGCGTCCAGGCTGAGCTCCGCGGAGGCGACCCTCCGGAGCGCCCGCACGGTGTCGACCGGCTCTTCCATCTCGTCGGCGATCTCCCGGTCCGTCGGGGTGCGCCCCAGCTTCTGGGTGAGGGCGGTCTCCGTGCGGGAGAGCTTGACGAGGTTCGAGTTCTGGTTCAGCGGAATCCGCACGGAGCGCGTCTGCTCCGCCAGCGCCTGGAGCACCGTCTGGCGGATCCACCAGACCGCGTAGGAGATGAACTTCACGCCCTTGTCGGGATCGAACTTCTTCACGGCCTTCAGCAGGCCCTCGTTCCCGATGCAGACGAGCTCGGCCAGGTTGAGGCCTCGGCCCTGATACTTCTTCACGTAGGAGATGACGAAGCGGAGGTTGGCGGTGACGAGGCGCTCGGCGGCCGCGCGGTCGCCGGCCCGCGCCCGCCGCGCGATCTCCCGCTCTTCCAAGGGGTCGTCGATGAGCGGATACCGCTCAACGTCCTGCAGGTACTGGTCGAAGGAATCGAGCGCGCGCGAATCGAAGAACATATGCCTCCCGTTGCTCTTCCGATGAGGCGATGAGAACGGTCGTCGGGCCGGCCGACCCTCCCGGCGGTCGTCCGCGGTCCGCCGGTTCCGTGAAGCGTTTCGTTGTCTGGTCACCGTCTGGTCACCGTCGGCGCCACCCCCGATGACGTGGGCCTGATACAGGGCTGTTGCAGCCGTGTTCCAGCCGGGTTATCCTACCCTGTTGGGCGTTTCCTGCTCCGCCCGTTTCCCCTCCTGTACGGCCTCCTCCGTACGCTCCATCTCCGTCAGCCGGGCGGCGGCCGACGTCGTCCGGCGGAGGATCCGCGCCGCGTAGGCGGCGAGGACGGCCCACGTCAACAGGTAGCCCGCGACCAGGTAGCCGGTTCCCCCCTCCACGCGTCCTCCCGGCCGCCTAGGCCGCCTCCGCCCGCCGGTCCTCGAGCGCCCGCTCGAGGGCGGCCAGACGCACCCGGCGCTGCATCAGCCAGGCGTACAGCGCGGTGAAGGCGAGCACGTTGAGCAGCAGCACCAGCAGGAACTCGGGCGCCATGGAGCGGGGCGTGGAGGGCGGCTGGTGGATGGAGCGCCACCAATACACGGAGAGGTAGACGATCGGCACGTTCACGAAGCCGAGCACCCCGACGACCGCCGACCAGCGGGCGCGACGCTCCGGGTCGTCCGCGAAGGAGCGCACGGTCAAATAGCCGATGTAGATGACCAGGAGGATCGCGGTGGTGGTGAGCCGCGGATCCCAGGTCCACCAGACGCCCCAGGTCGGCCTCCCCCACAGCGAGCCGAGCGCGAGCGTCAGCGCGGTGAACACCACCCCGATCTCCGCCGAGCTGACGGCCACACGATCCCAGCGCTCCCGGCGCTGCACCAGATACAGCAGGCTCATCACGAAGACGACGAAGAAGGCGAGCATTGCCAGCCACGCCGTCGGAACGTGCACGTACATGAGGCGCTGAACCTCGCCCTGGCGGGCGTCGGCCGGCACCAGGAAGAGCCCCGCCACGCTCCCGCCGACCAGCAGGAGGAGGGTGGCCCAGCCGAGGCCTCGCGACCACCGGCCGCCGTGCTCCGCGCGTTCGCCCAACCGCTCCGTCACTCCTCCAGCACGACCGGAAAGATCCATGTGCAAACGACGAAAAATAGGAGGTCGAACGCCGCGAGCAAGCGGACCCAGCCGCCCAGTCGGCCCGTCGGGTCGCCTGCCAGCAGCAGCTCCGTCGCTCCGGCCGCCGCCAGCAGGACGGGGACGAGCAGGGGAAAGAGGAGGAGCGGCAGCATCAGCTCCCGAGCCCGCAGGTGCACGGCCAGCGCGGCGTAGAAGGTGCCGACCACCGAGAAGCCGACCGTCCCCAGCAGGGCGATTCCGGCGAGCGGGAGCGCCCGGGGCCCCATCTCCACCTGGAAGAGCACCGCGGCTGCCGGGAAGAGGAGCGCCTCGAGGGCGAGGAGCAGCAGGACGTTCCCCGCCAGCTTACCGAGGTAGATGGCCCGGACCTCGCCCGGGTAGAGGCGAAGGGCGTGGAGCCCGCCGGCCAGCTCTTCGCTGTGGAAGGTACGTCCGAGGGACAGGGTGCCCGTGAAAACGATCGCGACCCAGAGCAGCCCGCCGGCGATCCGCCGCAGGAGCGCCGTGTCCGGTCCGATCGCGAAGCTGAACAGGAAGAGCACCAGGCCCGCGAAGAAGAGCATCGCGGTGAGCGCCTGCTTCGTGCGCGCCTCGATGAGCAGGTCCTTCCACAGGATCGCCCAGGTCCGGCGCGCCAGCTCCACCGGCCTAGGCCTCGACCCGCCGGCCGCCGCGTAGCCGGACCACGCGGTCCGCGGCGCGCTCCGCGTCCCCTTCGCCGTGCGAGGCGAGGAGGAGGGTGCCTCCGCTCTCTCGGAACCGGGCCAGGAAGCGGTCGACCAGCGCCACTCCCTCTCGGTCCAGGCTGGCGTACGGCTCGTCCAGCAGCAGGAGCTCCACCGGGCGGAGGAAGAGGCGCGCCAGCTCCAGGCGCTTCCGCATGCCGGTGGAGTAGGCGCGGACGCGGAGGTCGGCCGCCCCGGCGAGCCCCACCCGCTCCAAGGCCCCGTCGATGGCGCGGCGGTCGGGGGCACGCCCCGTCATCAGCGTGCCGAAGCGGAGGTTCTCCCGTCCCGTGAGCTCGTCGTACAGGAAGCCGGAGGCGGTGAGCAGCGCGAGCCGGCGCCGGATCTCGTCGCCGTCCCGCCGGGCCGAGCGCCCCAACACCTCCACCTCGCCCCGGCTGGGTCGGAGGAGGGTGGCGAGCACCCGGAGAAGGGTCGTCTTCCCGGCGCCGTTGGGGCCGACCAGGGCGACCGCCGCGCCGCGTGGAACCTCGAGGTCGATGTCGCGGAGAGCCCAGCGCGGGCCGAAGCGGCGCGACACGCCCCAGAGGCGAAGGGCCGGCGCCGCGCGGCGGCCGGCGGGCTCCGCGGGGGCTGGATCCGGCGCGGTCGCGGGAGTGGGCATCGGGCATCAGATGGGGCACCGCCGGGGGCGGCGCAAGCGGACGCGGCGCGCGAGACGGCGGACGCGCCGCGCGAGGCGGCCGGTCACCTCCCGGCTTCGCGCCCCTCCCGCGCCGTCCGCCGCGCGCCGGCGCCATCTTCGCCCGCCCCTGGCTCCATCTCCGCCGTCCGGTCCTGCCGCCGCAGCCGCTCGTTGTGCTCTCGGATCTGCCGCTCGTGCTCCTCGTCGCCTTCGGAGCCGGCCGCCCGCTCTCCCAGCGCCTCCAGCCGGTCGGCGATCCCGTACAGCACGAGGACATCGCCCGGCTCCACCTCGTAGCGCCCGTGGGGGGCGCCGATGTAGTCGCCGTCGGGACCGTCGATCCCCAGCACGAGGACCCCCTCCTGCGCGAGCTCCGTCTCGTCCAGCGTGCGTCCGGCCAGCCAGCTCTCCTCGTTCACCCGCACCCGGCTGACGGCGAAATCCCCCTGCAGGTTGAGGAGGGCGGAGTAGTCGGCCGCCCGCACCTCCGTCCAGCGGTCGAGCGCCCAGGAGACCCCCCGGGAAAGGAGGCGGTCCGCCCACCGGCTGCGCGCCACCAGGACGAGCGCGACCAGGCCGCCCAGCAGCACCGCCCCCCGCTCGAGCACGGCCGTGCCGGTCGTGCCGACGAAGGTGAGGATCAGGGTGGAGATCGCGGTGACCAGCCCGGCGTTGCCGAGCAGCAGCAGCCCGTGCAGGATCCGGCGCCGGACCGGGTGACTCACCATGCCCTCCGACTCGGCCGTCGTGAACCCCACCCCGGTGAACGCGGAGCGCGCTTGCAGCCGCGCGATCTGCTCCGACAGGCCGGTGTGCACGAGCGCGACCGCCGCGACCCGGGTGACGAGGATCGAGATCGCGATGACGGCCAGGAAGATGATGAGGGCGATCACGGCCACACGGACCCGCAGGACGCGGGCCGCCCGCGGTGGCTCGGCCGGAGCGCCCGGCGTAGTTTCGGCCGTCGCGGCGACGCCCCGCGGGCGGGCGCCGTCGCGCGTCGAGCGACCCGCCCATCCGTGCGGAACGACCGTCCATGGAGCTCTCCGACATCCGCGTCCTCGCGCAGCCGAGCGAGCGCAAGGTCCTCCTGCTGGTCCTGGACGGCCTGGGCGGGCTGCCGCTCGAGCCCGGCGGTCCTACCGAGCTGGAGGCGGCCCGCACGCCCAACCTGGACCGGCTGGCCCGGGAAGGGGGCTGCGGGCTGCACGTGCCGGTCGCCGCGGGCCTGACGCCGGGGAGCGGTCCGGGGCACCTCGCGCTGTTCGGGTACGATCCGCTCGTCTACCGGATCGGCCGGGGAGTGCTCGAGGCGCTCGGCATCGAGTTCGACCTGCGGCCGGGCGACGTGGCCGCGCGGGGAAACTTCTGCACGGTGGATCCGGCCGGCCGGGTCACGGATCGGCGTGCCGGCCGGATCCCGAGCGCCGAGGCGGCGCCCCTGGCCGAGCGGCTGGACGGGATCCGGCTGGAGGGCGCGACCGCCTTCGTGCGCCACGTGAAGGAGCACCGGCTGCTTCTCGTCCTGCGACCCGACGAGCCGGCGGGCGACGCGGTGGCGGACACCGATCCAGGGCGGGAGGGCGCGGCGCCCCTGGAGCCCCGCCCGCTGGACGAGGCGTCCCGTCCGACCGCCCGCCTGGCCGAGGCATGGCTGGCGGCGGCGCGGGAGACGCTGGCCGGGCAGCCGCGCGCGAACATGGTGCTCCTCCGCGGCTTCGCGAGCCTACCGGACTGGCCCCGCTTCGCGGACGTGTTCGGGATGCGGCCGTTCGCCGCCGCCGCGTACCCCATGTACCGCGGGGTGGCCCGGCTGGTCGGCATGGACGCGGTCGCGGTCGACGACGATCTGGAGGCGCTCGCCGGCGCCCTGGAAGCGGCCCTGCCGGAGCGGGACTTCGCGTTCCTCCATTACAAGGAGCCGGACAAGGCGGGGGAGGACGGGGCCTTCGACCGGAAGGTGGCGTGCCTGGAAGCGGCGGATGCGATCGTGCCGCGACTCCTCGAGGCCGGTCCGGACGTGGTGCTGGTCACCGGAGACCACTCCACCCCGTCGCGCATGCGGAGCCACAGTTGGCACCCGGTTCCCTTCCTCCTGCACGGAGGGCCGGCGCGGGGCTC